>JABMQJ010000012.1 GCA_013203315.1 Candidatus Omnitrophota bacterium
AGAAAGGATCTCCTATAATCGGCACAAAAAGCCGCACGCCAATACCCTCTCATTCCGTTAGGTTTGGGGTGAAACAAAAAGAGTTGAAGATGAAGGGAGAATGGGTTACAATGCAGATAATATGGAAAAGAGTAAGGAACATAAGTTCGCGGAAGTGGCAGTGAACCTGCCGCTTGATAGGGTTTTTCACTATAGCATACCGTCCGGGCTCAAGAAGGATGCCGAGATCGGGAAGAGGGTCTATGTGCCGTTTCGCGATAAGCAAAAAGTAGGGTACATAACAGGGTTTAGTGACACGTGTGATGTGGCGAAGGCAAAACCGATAGATTCAATCATAGATGAGAAGCCTATACTCTCCAGTCATATGTTAAAGTTGACCAAGTGGATCTCAGAAACCTACTTGTGCTCGTGGGGGCAGGCGATAAGCGCCGCTATTCCGGGTGTACTCAAAAAAGGGAAGGTATCGGTGAAGCCGCGTTCTGCGAAGACGGCCAAGGTCACCTTACCGCAAGCGACCAAGCCGCTTAAGTTGACATCGGAGCAGGAACGCGTTATGGAAAGCGTGCTTCACAAGATAGAGCAAGAAGATTATAAGACGTTTGTTCTGCACGGGATTACTTCCAGCGGAAAAACAGAGATTTACCTGCAAGCCATAGAGAGGGTGCTTAGTAAGGGTAAGACGAGTATCGTTTTGGTGCCGGAAATAGCCCTGACGCCGCAAACCGTAGAGCGATTTGCGGGGCGCTTTGGGGACCGCGTAGCGGTTTTGCATTCCGGGCTTATCGGTTCGATGAGATATAGTGAATGGAAAAGAATAAAAGACGGTACGGCGCGAGTCGTTGTAGGAGCGCGTTCGGCAATTTTTAGCCCGGTAAACAATCTGGGGCTTATTGTAATTGACGAAGAGCACGAGACCAGCTACAAACAAGACGATGCGCCGAGGTATCACGCAAGAGATGTCGCCCTGATGAGGGCGAAGCTTTCTAACTGTCCGGTAATTTTGGGAAGCGCAACGCCTTCGCTTGAGAGCTTCTATATGGCGAAGAAAGAGCATCTGGAGCTGGTAAGGCTTACAAAGAGAATCGACGATAGGAGTCTTCCGAAAGTAAAGATTGTAGACATGCGCATGGAGCTTGCCACTAGAAAAAGAATAGTGATGTTTTCCCAAGTATTATTAGACGCCATAGAGCGAACCCTGCGCGAAAAGAAACAAGCCATGATTTTTTTAAACCGCAGGGGTTTTTCCACGTATATCAGTTGCAAAAAATGCGGCCTTGTGCTGAAATGCAAAAAATGCGATAGCGTCCTAGTTTATCACTACAAAGGCAAAAGTCTGGTGTGCCACTATTGTAATTTCAGGACCGCACCGCCCGAAATCTGTCCGCAGTGCAGGGCTTCGTATATGAAATATTTCGGTGTCGGCACCGAAAAAGTAGAAAGCGAGCTGGCGCGTTTTTTCCCCGGGGCCCGGATAGCCCGCATGGATACCGACACCACTAAAAAGCGCGGCTCGCATGAAGAGATACTTGGGGAATTCAGAAAACACAATATTGATATTTTGGTAGGAACCCAGATGATCGCGAAGGGGCATGATTTTCCGCGCGTGACACTCGTAGGGGTTGTGAACGCTGACGTAACGCTAAACCTGCCGGACTTCAGGGCCAGCGAAAGAACCTTTAATCTTCTAGCGCAGGTCGCCGGCCGAGCGGGACGCGGTGAAGACGGGGGAGAGGTTATCATACAGACATACGCTCCGGGTCATTACTCGCTTCTCGCCGCTTCGAAACACGATTATGAAAAATTTTACGCCGAAGAAATTAAAACACGAAAGGATCTTTTTTTTCCGCCTTTTTGCCATATAATAAAACTGACCGTACGTTCGCGTAGCGAACAGAGTGCCGTGGATGCCTCGCAAAACTTGAGGAGATTCCTGGAACAAAAATTTTCAGCGAAAGACAAAGAAGCTGTTAAAATTGTCGGCCCCGCACCTTCTCCCGTATCAAAGATCCGGGGGTATTACCGGTGGAATGTTTTGCTGAAAGGAAAAAATAGGAGCATAGCTTGCGAGGCAGCAAAGAAAGCACTTATAAATTACAGAAAACCGATCGGTGTATTCCTGGCAGTAGATGTAGACCCGATATCAATGTAAACAGATGAAAACTTTGCTAAAAAACATTACTTTACTGATTTTATCAATTTCGACGACTATTATCGTGGTATGGGGCATCGGAGAATTGGTGTTGCGGCGCTCCATAAAATACACAATAGCCGATACGGAGGAAATGTATGTAAAGAGTAAAAATAAAATTTTAAACAAAGAACTGAAACCAGATTACCGGGGTTTGTACTACGGGGATATGATAAAAATTAATTCTGCGGGTTTCAGGGATCATGAATACAGTCTTCGCAAAGAAAAAGGTACGTATAGAATTGTATTTTTAGGCGATTCAATGACTTTTGGGCCGGCAGTAGCGCTGGAAGATTTATGTCCGAAGGTTCTGGAACGCCTTTTAAATAATAAAGCTTCCTCCGACCGCTGGGATGTGCAGAAAATAGAAGTGCTTAATTTTTCAGTGCCGGGGTACAATACGATACAGGAATATGAATACCTGAAGACCAAAATAATATTTTATGAGCCTGATTTGATTATTTTGAATTTTTTTATGAACGATGTTGTATCACTAAACGGCCAGGTTTCTTCTAATATTGAACCATTGCCCGGAGAAGCCCGGCTAGGTTTAAGCAAAAAAATCATAAATATATTTTATTACATTGGCAGCAAATCTTATTTCGCGCAGTATCTTTTATCTCACGTTGCGGTACTGGCCAGGCGAACCGGTGTGCGCCAGGGGTATATATCGGATTTCAAGGGCGCATATGAGGACAAGAATGAAAATTGGCAAGAATGCCGCAAGTTTTTGCTAAAAACAAAAAAGTTCGCAAGAGATAATAACGCGTCTTTCATCGTGGCAATAATACCTTTTTTATCGGATCTGAATGACCGCCATCCGCTAAAAAAAGAAATTGAAATTGTTAATAATTATTGCCTGGCGAACGATATCGATACCTTAAACCTTTTTCCGTATTTTTACGGGCACAAAGCGCAATCCCTTTGGATAAATCCCATAAACGGGCATCCTAATGCCAAAGCCTCGGCCATAATGGCCGAAGCCGTTAATAAGCGTATTGTTGAGAAAAAGTATATAAAGAAGAGGTAAATATTCATGAAAATTGTTTTTTTTGGTTCTTCGGATTTTGCAGTTTCTTCACTTCGGATGCTTTTGGATTCGAAACATAAAGTCCTTGCTGTTGTCACTCAACCTGACCGGAAGCGGGGCCGGAACCTTAAGGTGTCCGCCACACCCGTTAATGACCTGGCCTCCTCGAAAAATATAAGCGTTTACCAACCCGAAAATGTCGGCGAAAAAGATTTTTTAAAACGCCTAAAATCCTTTTCTGCGGATTTATTCGTAGTTGTTGCCTTCGGGCAAATTCTTCCGGGAGAAGTCCTCGGCATACCGAAACGCTATTCCTTGAATCTTCACGCCTCTCTTTTGCCGAAGTACAGGGGGGCCGCGCCCATTAACCGCGCTATCATAAACGGTGAAACAAAAACAGGGCTTACGATAATAAGAATGAATGAGCGTATGGACGCGGGCGACATAGTGTTACAGCGAAAAGTCGAAATCGAAAGGGAAGATACCTCAGAATCCCTAAGGGACAAGCTCTCGGAATTAGGCGCAATTCTGCTTTTGGATGCGGTAAGATTCATAGAGGAAGACAGGATCGACTTTAAAAAACAGGACGAAAAGAAAGTAACCTTAGCCCCTAAGATGAAAAAAGAAGACGGTGCTATCGACTGGAATACGGCTGCTGTAGAAATTCAAAATAGAATTAGAGGTGTAATCCCGTGGCCGGGAGCTTACACATATCTGGGCGACAAAAGAATTAATATTTGGAAAGCGACAGCGCAGGACGGAACCGCCAACCCTGCCGAAATTGTGGAAGCCGAGAAAGAGTTAATCGTCGGCACAAAAAAGGGCTTCTTAAAGGTTGAGGAAATCCAGGCTGAAGGTAAAAGGCGCATGGGTACCGAGGAATTTTTGCGCGGATACCAGGGGCTAAATAGAGGGGATACGTTCGGGCATTAGGATTATTTGCGTTTAAAAATAACCAGGGTTGGCCCTCTCTTAACTGTCCTGAATTTGTGATATTCTAAATCATCGGGCCTATTTTCCCAGGGGATATCGATAGCGTCTAACTTTATAGCCTCATATCGTCGGGCAATATTTTCATAATAACGCGAGTTATAAAATGCCGGCGGCGTCCAATAGCTTCTCAGTATAATCCACTCAGGATATGACTCTTCCGAAAAGTCTTTACTTCCCACAAGATCCGTATAATACATAATCCCTATGACGTCGTAAGGTGTTTTAAAAGTGTCACCTTTTTTGGCATTTTTATTTAAGTAAGTAACTATGGCCGCAATCGGGCCTTCGTATTGATGAGTAACCTCATAAATATAATTTGTAAAGTTAAGCTTTATCTTAGATTTTTTATCAATTTTTGCAATATCATCTTTATCCACACCAAAAACGTTTGTGAGGACACCTTTTAAGGGTTTGAAGGTGATGTAAAAACCGGATTCGTTCGGAATATTCGTAAAGATAACAAGCGCTAACAAAAGAATCCCAAAGGATCTATTCCATTTCAGGAATTTCGAAATAATATATGCGTGCACGATTAATATAAGCGGGATGAGATTAACGATATATCTTAGAAAGCGATGTTTTTCGAATGCCAAAACAGCCAGTGTTACTAAAAAGATGGATCCGAAAAGAGAGAGCATGGCTCCCGCATCTTTTTCTTTTTTAAAAAAGGTGGCGACCTCTTTATGTTTAAAAACAAAAAGGCAAAAAAGGACCAGAAGGTAAAGCCTGTACGGCAGTACGTATTTATTTATCGCGCGTATATAGTAACTTATGTTCGGATAAATTTGACCTGCGGCTGTCGGCGCCAGGTACGCGAAGCCTTTGAAATACCATGCTACCGCGACAAAAGCAAGAACAAGGAAAATCCCGGAACCGGCCATGTATTTTTTTATTTCTTTTTTTCTAGAAAATACGATGTAATGAAGAAGGATTCCTAAAAAAACCATTATGAAAATGCCGTGGTTGGCGAGCAGGAAGAAAATACCGGAACACAAAAAAAGCGCTACACTGCGTTTTTTGGATTCCAGAAGGTCGAGATATGACCATGTTAAACAGAGCGTAGCGAAGGTGACAAGGCTATAATAGGCGCATTGGCGCATCTGGAGAAGGAACGGCACGGAAGTCGCAAGGAGAACAAGCGACAGGAGAGGGACTGCGGAACTTTTTTTAAAAAGCCTTTTTGCGAATAAATAAGTTAGTATCAAAGACAAGTAACCGAAACATGCGAAAAATATCCTTACGGCAAAATTTGTCTTTCCGAACGCCAAACGGCCCAGCGCCGCTATGTAGATTTCAAGCCAGGGCCTGCTGATGTAGGCCTCGCCTGCCCTGTATCCGTGGTGCGACCACACGGGAACGCCATTATAGATACCTTTTGGGTATCCGAATTTGAGTACATTTTCACCAAGTGCCGCAATGGAGCCCTCGTCAAACCACAAGAATTCACCACCGAGATTATAAAAAAGGATAATTGCGGCAATAATAAAAATCAAAATTACTAACCGTCGATCAGGCATGATTTAACATTTTGCCAAATAAGAGCGAAAAATGCAAGAAGAAAACTTGATTAATATATGTATTATGATATAATCCCTTAAATGAGAAAAACCTATGCCTGAGTTAAGACGCGACCCTATTATAGGAAGATGGGTTATCATCGCAACCGAAAGGGCGAAGAGGCCTACTGATTTTTCTTTCACCAAGAAAGAAGACGCAAGCCCTCCCTCCGAAAAGTGCCCATTTTGCGAAGGCAACGAATCCCTCACTCCTCCGGAAATATACGCATTAAGAAAAAAGGGCACCAAACCCAATAAGCCGGGATGGGAAATCCGCGTTGTCCCTTCGATTTCACCTTTTTTAAAAACAGAGGGCGATTTGGACAGGCACGGAAAAGGCATGTACGATCTTATGAACGGCATCGGCGCCCACGAAGTAATAATCGCAACCCCGCACCATGATTCAAAGCCTTTTATAAAAGGCCTATCCCAGATTGAAAAGCTTAGCGGAGTCATAATAAGAAGAATGCAGGAATTGAAAAAAGACCAACGCCTGAAATACGTCCTAATATTTAAAAATCAGGGTAAAATAGCCGGCGGGAGCAAGCTCGGGCATCAACACCTCCAACTTATCGCAACTCCGGTAACGCCGAAGCGCGTTAAAGAAGAACTGGTCGGCTCCAAACGCTACTTTGACTACAAAGACAGATGCGTCTTTTGTGACATGCTAAGACAGGAGCTTGATGATCAAAAAAGAATTGTTCTTGATTTAGGCGGGTTTGTGGCGGTCAATCCCTATTGTTCCAGATTTCCTTTTGAGACATGGATTTTGCCCAAAAGACATTCATGCGATTTCGATAGCATGACAAAGAAGGAAATAAAAGGGTATTCCGAGATTTTCCAGCTGACACTAAAAAAACTTGTAAAAACATTAGGGGATTTTCCGTACAATATAGTTTTGCATACAGCGCCCCTGCGGAGAAGAAAGAAAAAAGGTTACTGGGAAACGATAGAGGCAGACTATCACTGGCACATCGAAATCATGCCGCGCCTGACGCAGGTGGCCGGTTTTGAATGGGGTAGCGGTTTTTATATTAATCCCGTACCGCCCGAGGATGCCTGTAAATATTTAAAGGAAGCAAATAATGTCGCAACTTAGAAGAGATCCGATAACCGGCAGGTGGATAATAGTAAACTATGAAAAAATTGTCGAGCCGGAGGAATTCTCATTTGCGAAAGTTGCTAAAAGCGAGAGCATCGAAAAATGCCCATTTTGCTACGGAAACGAAAATTTGACTCCGCCGGAGATTGTCGCTCACAGAAAAACAGGAGATGCAAATTCACCGGGCTGGACCATAAGGGTTGTGCCGAACAAATACCCGGCGCTGGGCGCTCTTGGCGAATTGCGAAAAGCAGGTTTTGGTATTTTTGACAGGATGAACGGAATCGGCGCCCATGAAGTTATCATAGATATCCCGGAACACTCAAAAGATATTGCTGATATATCTGATGGCCAGGCCGAAGAAGTGATATGGTCTTATTTGGGACGCAGCACCGATTTAAGAAAAGACCCAAGATTTAAGTATATATTGATTTTCCGGAATTACGGAAAATCGGCCGGCGCCTCATTAGAACATCCGCACTCGCAGCTTATAGCGCTTCCCATTGTGCCAAAACGCGTTAATGAAGAGCTGCAGTCGTCTCTTGAATATTTCAATTATAAGGACAGATGCGTTTTTTGTGACATGCTAAGCCAGGAGATGAATGACAAAGAGCGCATTGTCGAGGAAAATGATTTCTTCATATGCTTCGCGCCTTACGTATCAAGATTCCCTTACGAGATGTGGATAATGCCGAAGAATCACGAGTCACATTTTGTGAGCCTGCAAAAGGACGAGGTGTTTCCACTGGCAACTATTTTGCGTAACAGCATGAAAAAATTAAAAAAACTCTTGAATGATCCGCCGTATAATTATATAATTCACACTTCGCCGATAAACGGCCACGAAAAGGAATACTACCACTGGCACATAGAGATCATGCCAAAACTGGTGAATGTCGCCGGTTTCGAATGGGGAAGTGGTTTTTATGTAAATCCGATTCCGCCGGAGGTAGCGGCTAAGAATTTAGTTGGTGTTAAATAATAAAAAAAACCAAGGGGGCGCGAATGGCAATGAAAGTAGGAATTAACGGTTTCGGAAGAATAGGAAGAATGGTTTTCAGAATAATGATCGAACGCGGCGGTTTTGACGTCGTTGCGATAAACGATCTTACGGACGCTAAGACCCTGGCACACCTTTTAAAGTATGATTCGGTGCACGGTAAATTTAAGGGTGAAGTGAAAGCGAAAGACACCGCAATCGTTGTAAATGGTGAAGAGATAGAAATATTAAAAATAAAGGACCCATCCGAACTTCCCTGGAAAAAAGAGGGCGCAAAGGTTATTGTAGAATCAACGGGCGTATTTCGCAATAAGGAAAAAATAGCGCTCCACTTAAAAGCGGGCGCCGAAAAAGTAATACTTACCGTTCCCGCAAAGGACGAAATTGACAACATGATCGTTCTGGGCGTTAATTCAGACGCGCTCAAGGCAACGGATAAGATAGTATCAAACGCTTCCTGCACGACAAACTGCCTTGCCCCGATGGTAAAGGTTCTTAATGATACCTTTGGCGTGGAAAGAGGCCTCATGACAACAGTGCACGGATATACCAATGACCAGAAGGTTCTCGACTTGCCGCATAGCGATTTAAGAAGGGCAAGAGCGGCCGCGGAAAATATAATACCCACCACAACGGGCGCTGCAAAGGCTGTAGGAAAAATAATCCCTGAGTTAAGCGGCAAGATAAACGGTATGGCGATAAGGGTGCCTGTAAAATGCGGCTCTTTAACGGATTTCGTCGCCTTGACTAAAAGAGGAGCAACAGTCGAAGGAATAAACAGCGCTTTTAAGAAAGCCGCCCTCGGTGCCATGAAAGGCGTATTGGAATACACAGAGGATCCGATCGTTTCTACGGACATTCTCGACAACCCGCATTCCTGTATTTTCGACGCTAAATCCACCATGGTTATTACTGATAATTTTGTGAAAATTGTCGGTTGGTATGACAACGAATGGGGATATTCCAACAGGGTGGTAGATTTAATCGCTTTATTAGCGAAATAAACTGAATGAAAAATAGGCCAGTCAGGTCCGCTAAAAGAAAAGCCGTCAAGAAATATACGCCAAGAAAAGACGAGCTTAAAAATTTAGCGGATTTCACTTCCAAAAACCCGAGGCCGTCTTTGTGCATAGGGAAAGGCGGGACTCTTCTTTACGCGAATGCCGCCAGTCTTCCTATTATTTCCGATTGGGGTAAAAAAATCGGCGATATGGTTTCTCGTGAATGGGGCGAGCTCATAAAAGAAGTTCTCGTCTCCGGCATTAGAGAAAATGTTGAGGTAGAGTGCAGTGGCCGCACTTATTCCTTCGTGATGGTGCCTGTGAAAAAAGCTTCTTACGTCAACATGTACGGGAGCGATGTCACGGAACGGAAAAGAGCGATGGAGAGGCTAACGGCCGCGTATGCCCAGCTTCAGGAAGCCCAGTCCCAGCTTGTCCGAGCGGAGAAAATGAACGTTATCGGTACGCTTGCCAGCGGTATCGCGCATGAGGTAAAAAATCCACTGGCTACTATATCCCAGGGCCTCGAGTACCTTTCAAAAAATATTAATTCAAAAGATGAAAACGTGAATTCCATATTAAATTACATGGAAGACGCAGTCAAGAAGGCCGATGGCACGATAAGAGGGCTTTTGGATTTTAGTAGGGCCACGGCATTGGATATAAAATCGGAAAATTTAAATTCCGTGATTGAAGAGTCCCTGTCTCTTATAAAAATGCAGTCCGAAAAGAGTAAAACTACCGTTGTACAGGACCTTGACAAAAACATTCCGCAGATAGAAATAGACAAAAGTCGAATGCAGCAGGTGTTCGTGAACCTTTTTCTGAATTCCATTCAGGCAATGCCTGACGGAGGAGAGCTAAAGGTAAAGACCTACTTGAGGAAGTTGGTTAAGCGTAGCGTGATAGGCGTTGCGTCCCCGGGCGTGGAAAGCGCTATTGAAATCGAAGAAAAATCCATAATCGCAGAAATCGTCGATACGGGTAAAGGAATTCCCAAAGGCATCGCCGATAAAATCTTTGAACCCTTTTTTACTACAAGGCAGGGTAAGGGAGGCACAGGCCTAGGGCTTTCAATCGTAAGGAATATATTAGAGATGCATGAAGCGGGCATTGAAATAAAAAATAAAGAAGGCGGCGGGGTAAGAACAACTGTAATTTTCAAATTATAAAAGAGGAGGCGGATTATGGCAAAGACAAAAATACTTATAGTTGACGATGAGGAAAATTTTGCACATATAGTAAAAATAAATCTTGAGCAGACGGGTAGCTTCGAGGTCGCGGTAGTGCCAGAGGCATCCGAGGCATGCAAGGCTGCCACGGTTCTTAAGCCGGACCTGATACTCTTGGATATAGTAATGCCTGACAAGGACGGCTTCGAAGTTCTAAAAGCGCTCAAGTCGAACGATAAAACCATGGCCATACCCGTAATAATGCTGACAGCGGTAGGGGACGATAGCGCGAAGATTAAAGCAGCCGAGCAATTTAGCGAAGGTTACATCATAAAGCCGGTTAGCACCGAGGTTCTCCGGACAAAAATAGAAAGAGTGCTGGAGAGGCGCCCGAGTTAAGGCCAAGATAAAACCTATGCATATTTTATGAATATTCTTTTTGCTTCATCTGAGGTGGCGCCGTTTGCTAAGACCGGGGGATTGGCTGACGTATCCGCAAGCCTGCCGGCGGCCCTTGGCGAAATCGGGTGCGAAACAAAGGTCATCCTTCCTTTTTATAAAAGTGTCAAAAATATGGGCCTCGCCGGCCTCGTACCTTTTGCCATAAATGAATTCAATTTTTTTAAATATACAGAGCTCGGTATTGAGTACATTTTTGTCATTAATGACCGGTACTATGACAGGGAAAATCTATACGGGGAACCGCACGGCGATTACCCGGACAACGAGGCGCGTTTCTCATATTTTAGCAAAGCCATTGTAGCATTCGCCGCGCACACAGACCGAAAAACGGATATTATCCACTGTAACGATTGGCAGACGGGCCTGGTTCCCGTTTATTTAAAACTGCAAAAAAAAGAAATAAAAACGCTTTTTACCATACACAATATCGGTTATCAGGGTTTATTTAAAAAGGACCTGTTGGAAAGCCTTGGAATACCCAGGCAATTCTACAACATAAACGGCATCGAATACTACGGGAAGATATCCTTTTTAAAAGCAGGAATCGTGTATTCCTCGGCTATAAGTACCGTCAGCAAGGGTTACGCAAGAGAAATACTTACCCCGGCATTTGGTTGCGGTATGGACGGAATCCTCGGCACGCGCTCCTCCGAGCTTTACGGCATAGTTAACGGCGTTGACTATAACCTCTGGGACCCCGCGCGGGATAAATTCATAAAAGAGAACTATGGCCCGGAAAATGTTGATAAAAAAATAGAATGCAAGAAAGATCTGATAAAAGCAGTAGGGTTACCCGCCGAGACTATAGGCAGGCCGCTTATCGGCGTGATATCGAGGCTTGCGCACCAGAAGGGCATAGACCTTTTGGCCGGTGCAGCAAAAGAAATAATTGACCTGGGCGCAAGTATCATCATCCTCGGCACCGGGGACAAGAAGTACAACGCCATATGCTCGGATATTGCAAAGAAACACCCGAAATATATATCGAGCCAGATAACTTTTAATAATGCCCTTGCCCACAAAGTCGAAGCAGGTAGCGATATGTTTGCGATGCCGTCACGATACGAGCCGTGCGGATTAAACCAGCTTTATAGCATGAGATACGGCACGCTGCCCGTGGCAAGGGCAACGGGCGGATTAGATGATACAATAATTGATTTATACGAGGATAAAGACAGCGGAAACGGAATAAAGTTTCCGGATGCTACAAAAGACGGCCTTGTAAATGCCCTCCGCCGCGCCGTAGAACTTTATAAAGATAAAGCCTTGTGGCAGAGGACGCAGAAGAGAATAATGAATCTGGATTTTTCCTGGAAAACATCCGCCTTGCACTACAAAGAACTCTACCAAAGCCTGCTTAATACATGAGGGCTTCCGGCATTGACATTATCAAAAAAGCCAAGTATACTATTATTTTTGTACAAGTATAGTAGTATATTCTTATAGAGATATAGAGCCTGCCTGTCGGTAGGCAGAGAGGTTTTTAATGAAAAAAACGATACGCGACATTGATATAAAAGGAAAAAGAGTTCTAATGCGCGTGGATTTCAACGTGCCCCTGGACGAAAAACAGAATATTACAGACGATACACGAATCAAAAGCGTGCTCCCCACAATAAAGTATGCCCAAAACGCCCCCTCAAAGCTTATATTAATGAGCCATCTCGGAAGGCCAAAGGGGAGCGTAAATCCCCAGATGAGTCTGGGGCCATGCGGAGAGAGACTTTCAAAGCTTTTGGGTAAAGACGTAAAGATGCTAAAGGACTGTGTTGGCTCTTCGGTCGAAGAAGAAGTGAGCAAAATGAAAGACGGAGACGTTGTTCTCCTGGAGAACCTGCGTTTTCATAAAGAAGAAACAAAAAATGACCCGCAATTTGCCGAATCCCTTGCCAAATTAGGCGATGTATTTATTAATGACGCTTTTGGCACTTGCCACAGGGCGCACGCTTCAACCGAAGGGATTACTAAATATTTACCGAGCGCTATGGGATTTTTGGTGGAAAAAGAAATAGAATACTTCGATAAAGTTCTCAATAATCCCGATAAGCCGGTTGCCCTTATCCTGGGGGGTGCTAAGGTTTCAGACAAAATCGCTGTTATAGAGAATATGCTTAAGGATATAGATTTTCTTTTGATTGGCGGAGCAATGGCATACACCTTTCTAAAATCACGCCTTAAGGGAGTAGGAAGTTCCAGGGTGGAGGAAGATAAAATTGAAACCGCATCGGAAATTTTCCAGAAAGCCAGGGACAATAACGTAAGCATATTTTTACCGGAAGACCATGTTATTGCCAAGGCCATAACACCTACCGCGCGAACCAGGGTCGTAAGGGAACATATTCCTGACGGCTGGATAGGCCTTGACATAGGCCCGAGAACGATCAAAAAGTTCAAAAACGCCCTTAAAGGCGCAAAGACCATACTCTGGAACGGCCCGGTGGGCTATTTTGAAATGAAACCTTTTAAGAGGGGCACAACCGATATCGCAAAATTCATATCCCGGCTTGATGCCACAACCGTAATAGGCGGCGGCGACACGGCTGCGGCGATAAACGCGCTGGGCCTCGCCAAGAAGATGAGCCACATCTCAACCGGCGGCGGTGCATCCTTGGAGTATTTGGAAGGGAAAGAACTGCCGGGCATAAAAGCTTTGCAGGATAAATAAGTTTTGGGGGAGCAATATGCGTAAACCGATAATAGCGGGAAACTGGAAGATGCATAAAACCGTTGAAGAGGCAATTGTACTCGCAAACGCGATAAAAAGAGATGTATTTGACATAGAAGACGTGGAAATCGTTCTCTGCCCGCCGTTTACATCGCTGGGTGACGTTAAAGACGTAATTCTTGAAACAAATATTTCTTTAGGCGCGCAGAATATGCACTGGGAAGCCGAGGGTGCCAAGACAGGCGAGATTTCTTCAAAAATGTTGAAGCAGATAGGGTGCAAATATGTTATAATAGGGCACTCTGAAAGAAGGGCATATTTCGGCGAAACCAACCAGACCGTGAATAATAAGGTAGGTGCCGCCTTAAAAGAAGGGCTCTTTCCTATAATGTGCGTGGGCGAAAAACTGGAAGAACGCGAAAGCGGCAAAGCCTTCGATATAATTTCAGGGCACATAGAAGGAGGCCTCGTAAATATCGGGCCTGAAGAAATTTTAAATTTAGTTATCGCATACGAACCCGTATGGGCGATAGGAACCGGCAAGAACGCAACGCCTGACCAGGCCCAGGAAGTGCATAAGTTTATTCGGGGATTACTTGCAAAAAAATACGGTAAGGATACCTCGGAGAAGATTCGAATTCAGTATGGGGGAAGCGTGAAGCCCTCCAATATCGAGAGTCTTATCGGGGAAAAAGACATAGACGGCGCTTTAGTAGGAGGCGCGTCCCTTAAGTCAGAGAGTTTTGTTGAACTTGTGAAAAAGTCTTCGCAGGTTGTGAAATAAATAGAGACGCTTGAGGTCTCTTATAATAGGAGAAAATATGGCTTACGGTTTAGCTATAGGTGTTCATGTAATTGCGTGTCTGATTTTAATTGTAGTAATACTTCTGCAGGCAGGTCGCGGCGGGGGATTGAGTGAGGCCTTCGGCGGCGGCGAATCAAGCCAGACTATTTTTGGCACGAAGATATCCGTTTTTTTAACAAAGGCCACGGTTGTTGCGGCATGCCTTTTTCTGATTACATCTCTGCTCTTAGGGATAATGACATCCAGGAGGGGAAGGAGCTTAGTCGAAATGGAAAGGCGAAGGGCGGTGGCTCTTCCCGGTACGGTTCCCATCCCGAAGAATTTAACAGAACAGTCTAAAGAAGTCGAAGTTACCGACAAAGAGGATCTCCCTCTTGCGAAACCCGACAAGAAGCCTACAGAGTAATATACAAAAAATACCGCTATTTTTTATAATAGCGGTATTTTTTTTACTATACCTAACCACTCCGAGCGCGAACGGGGACAGGTCTTCTCCTGACACTATACTGCCTGATGAAAGACCTGTCCCCGCCGAACCTGTCTACGGAGACGCATTCGTAGTCGGCCAGATAGGCGATGCGCGCACGTTAGTTCCCATATTAGCCTCAGACAGCCCATCCTCTTATATCGTGGCCCTTGTATTCAATGGACTTCTAAAATATGACAAAAACGTAGAGCTCATAGGCGACTTGGCCGAATCCTGGACGATAGAAGACGACGGCTTATCAATAGTATTTTTCTTGAGAAGAAATGTTAAGTGGCATGATGGGCACCCCTTTACAGCAAAAGACGTTGAATTTACGTACAAATCAATAATAGACCCGAACGTACCCACCCCGTATAGCGGTGATTTTAAAATGATTAAAACACTCGCTGTCATTGACGATTATACCGTAAAAATAACTTATAAAGAACCATTTGCCCCGGGCTTGACAAGTTGGGGCATGCCGATTATGCCCAAGCACATCCTGGAAGGCCAAGATCTTCTTACCACGGATTTCGCGCGCAACCCCATAGGAACCGGACCTTATAAATTTAAAAGATGGAAAACCGGCGAAAGGATTGATCTTGTATCCAATCACGAATATTTCAGGCATCGCCCCTACATAGACAGGTATATATATAGGGTAATACCGGATACGGCGACAATGTTCCTGGAATTGAAAACAGGCGGCATAGATGAAATGGGGCTTACGCCGCTACAGTTTACAAGGCAGACAGACACGGCGTTTTTTAAAAAGCGTTTTCAAAAATTTAAATACCCCTCTTTCGGCTACACCTTCCTGGCGTATAATCTTAAAGACGAAAAATTCATGGATAAAAATGTCCGACAGGCGCTTAATTATGCCGTAGATAAAAATGAAATAATAGACGGCGTTCTTTTGGGGCAGGGAAGAGTTTGTACGGGGCAGTTTGTTCCGGAATCCTGGGCCTTTAATAAGGATGTAAAGCCATGGCCCTATGATCCCAAAAAAGCCAAAGTAATGTTGAAAGAGTCAGGTTGGCAGGATACCGATCGTGACGGCTGGCTTGATAAAAACGGTAAGATTTTTGAATTTACAATACTTACAAATCAAGGTAATGAAACCCGGCGCCAGACGGCTGAAATCATGCAGAGGCGCCTTAGGGATATCGGCGTTAAGGTAAATATAAGGATTCTGGAATGGTCCGTTTTCTTGAACGAATTCGTGAATAAAAAAAGATTCGAAGCAATCATTCTAGGGTGGGGTCTCGGCAGGGAGCCGGACTGCTTTGACATATTTCATTCTTCAAAAACAAAAGAAGGCGAATTTAATTTTATAAGTTATTCAAATTCCGAAATAGACCGTCTTCTCATAGAAGGAAGGCGCACATTCGATAGGGAAAAGAGAAAAGAAATTTATAATAGAATTCACGAAATTCTCTACACCGATCAGCCGTACATGTTTTTATATATACCGGATTCACTGGTCGCGGTAGATAGCCGTTTTCAGGGGATAGAAGTCTCACCGATCGGCATCGGTTACAATTTCATCGATTGGTGGGTACCTAAGGCTAGGCAGCGATACAGGTATTAACATGCTGAAATACATATTAAAGCGTTTACTGCACATGATCCCTATCTTGCTGGGGATCACACTTATCTCATTTGCCGTAATTCATCTGGCGCCGGGTAAACCGACGGATTTGATGCTTCAATTAAACCCTAAAGTCGATTTTGAGGCGCGCGAAAAATTAAATAGAATTTATGGCTTTGACAAGCCTCTCTACGTTCAGTATCTAAACTGGATGAAGAAACTCTCGCGATTAGATTTCGGAAAAAGTTTTATCGACAATAGGCCCGTTATCGAGAAGATCAGAGAGAGGCTCCCTATAACGATATTTATAAACGTCCTGGCCATGACGACAATTTTCCTGCTTTCGATACCCATCGGAATAAAAAGTGCCGTTAGGCGGGGTTCTGTTTTTGACAAAACAACAACGGTTTTTGTTTTCTTGGGTTTCGCGGCGCCGAGTTTTTGGCTGGGGTTACTTCTCATGTCCTTTTTCGGGGTAAGGCTCGGGATCCTACCGGTTTCGGGGATAGCCTCGCTTGATTTTGAAAATTTTTCAACCCTTGGAAAAATTGCGGATGTTTCCAAGCATCTCATTCTACCCGTTGCCGTAGCGAGTATCGGGGGATTGGCCGGGGTGTCTCGATACATGCGCCAGAGCATGTTAAATGTTATTTCGCAGGATTACATAAAAACAGCCCGGGCGAAAGGGCTTCCCGAAAAAACAGTAATCTACAAGCACGCTTTAAGAAACGCGTTACTGCCCATAATTACAATTCTTGGACTCTCAATTCCGGGACTCATATCAGGAAGCGTGATTTTGGAGACAATTTTTAGTATACCGGGAATGGGACGCCTCATGGTCGAATCTGTTTTTACGCGGGATTACAACGTTATAATGGCGGGCCTTGTAATAAGCGCGCTTCTTACTTTGATCGGAAATCTAATCGCGGATATCGCCTACGTGCACGCGGATCCACGCATAAGGTATAAACGATGAAGAAGCTTTTTCGGAATAAATTAACGGTATTCGGTGCAGGCATAATACTCTTTCTTCTTATCGTAGCGATTTTTGCGCCGCAAATTTCAAGATATGACCCGACGTATATCGATATAAAAGAGGCCCTGCTTCGGCCGTCCGCCGAACACCTGCTTGGCACGGATTCTCTCGGGAGAGACCTTTTCTCCAGAATGGTATATGCCGCTCGAATAGCGCTTTTAATAGGTTTTGTCGCCGTGGGCCTGGCAGCAGTAATAGGCGTGATCCTGGGTTCTGTTGCAGGATACTTCGGGGGCAAAATCGATTCTTTGATCATGCGTTTTGCGGATATAATGCTTTGTTTCCCGCGATTTTTCCTTATTCTTGCGGTTATCGCGGTTGTGGGCCCCAACATTTTTAATGTAATGATTATTATAGGCCTTACGGGGTGGATGGGCATGGCGCGGCTCATAAGAGCGGAGATATTAAGTTTAAAAATAAGAGACTATGTTTCGGCATCAAGGGCGCTTGGGGCGAGCGATGTTTTCATAATAACAAGACACCTTATACCTAACGGCATAGGGCCCGTTCTGGTGAGTTTTGTTTTCGGTGTTGCAGGAGCAATTCTTACGGAAGCAGGGTTAAGTTTTCTTGGCCTAGGAGTACAGCCGCCTAACCCGAGCTGGGGAAATATTCTCATGGAAGGCAAAGCGGTTCTGGGCGTTGCCTGGTGGGTAATTCTTTTTCCAGGGCTGGCGATTTTAATTACAGTGCTTGCGTTTAATCTTGTAGGAGAGGGTCTAAGGGATTCGCTTAACCCGAAACAGGGATAACTATGCTTTTAAAAATAAAAAACCTAAAAATACAATTTACGCATGACGGAAAAGTCATGAAAGCCGTGGACGGTATTGACTTTGAAATAAAAGAAAACGAGGTCGTGGGGCTTGTAGGGGAATCCGGGAGCGGAAAAACCGTTACCGCACTTTCGATAATGAAACTGCTTCCGACAAAGGATTGCACGACATCCGGCGAAATTATTTTTGAAGGAAAAGATTTAGCGATCTCAAATGAAAAAGAAATCCGGAGCGTAAGGGGCTCTAAAATAACGATGGTTTTCCAGGAACCGTTCACCTCGCTAAATCCTGTCATGAGAGCGGGGGAGCAAATAAGAGAGGCAATTTTTGCGCACAGGAAAATATCAAAAAAAGAAGCTGAAGAAAAAAGTATAAGCCTTTTAGAAAAAGTAAAGATAAGCGATCCTCACAGAATTTACGATTCTTACCCGCACCTTCTTTCCGGTGGGGAAAGGCAAAGGGTAATGATCGCGATGGCAATTGCAATGAGACCTAAGCTTTTGATTGCCGATGAGCCTACGACCGCGCTTGACGTAACTATACAATCCGAAATTTTGGAGCTTCTACTAGGGTTGAAAAAAGATCTAAATATGTCGGTTCTTTTTATCACTCATGATTTTGGCATCATAAATAAAGTTGCCGACAGGGTTCTTGTCTTAAACGGCGGGAAAATCATAGAGAGAGGAGAGAAAAAGGATATTCTTTCCGCGCCCAAAGAAGATTACACGAAAAAACTTCTTCTCGCCGTTCCGAAGATTACCTTTGCACCCGGGAAAAAGGAAATGCCCGGTGAAAAAAGCGCGATAACGGCTGAAAAACTGAATAAGACTTTCATAATCGAAAATGGTATTTTTAAAAAAGATGAAAATAGGGTGTGTGCGGTCAGAGATGTGAATTTGGAAATAAAAAAGGGAAGAACACTTGGCGTAGTCGGTGAGTCCGGTTCCGGCAAGACAACCCTGGGAAAACTTTTAATAGGTTTATTAAAACCCGATTCCGGCAGTATACGATATAGCCGGAAGACTGCCTTCGCATCCGGTATCCAGATTGTGTTCCAGGACCCCTACAGTTCTTTGGATCCGCGGATGAGGATGCAGGACATCGTTCTTGAGGGTCTTACGATTAGTGGGGTGAATAAAGAGAAAAAGGAATCGGTTCTACGGGACGTGCTTTTTAAAGTGCACTTAAATTATAAAAATCGGATGAAATACCCGCACCAGTTTTCAGGCGGACAAAGACAAAGAATCGCGATTGCGCGGGCGCTGGCAGTAAATCCGGAGATTCTGATCCTTGACGAACCCGTTTCAAGCCTGGACGTAATAATACAAAAAGAGATCTTAAATCTTTTAAGAGAACTCCAGAAGGAGTTTTGCCTTACTTACGTATTCATATCGCACGACTTACGTGTTGTCGAATATATGGCTGATAACGTTGCTGTGATGCAGAAAGGCGAGATTGTGGAGCTTGCGTCTCGCGACGAAATCTACCGCTCACCCAAACACCCTTACACAAAACGCCTCCTCTCAAGCGTGCTGTAAGTGTACCGTTTGCAATTTTCCGTCCAACCTGTCCCCAATTCTGAACGTAAAGGTGTCCCTTCTTTGCATTACTAGAGAGACATCTTTAATTTCAGAATTGGGGACAGGTTGCATTGAAAATTGCAAACGGTACAGAATCCTTGCAAATCAGGTGCTTTTATTGTATAATATTATACTCAAATAATAATAAATAAAGGAATGTCATGCCCTGGACAAAAACGCAACTCAACGAATCAATTAAGAAAATTATAGGCGATAGGCTGCTTATTATCGCATCCAACAGGGAACCCTATATACACACCTATAAAGAGGGTAAGGTTGAGTATATTCGGCCGATCGGCGGCGCTGTTACGGCATTGGATCCTGTTATGAGGGTTACCAAGGGAACGTGGGTAGCCTACGGAAGCGGAAATGCCGACAAAGACGTTGTAGATAAGAAGAACGAAGTAAAAGTCCCTCCCGAAAACCCCAAATATAAACTGAGAAGAATATGGCTCTCTAAGGACGAGGAAAACGGTTACTATTATGGGTATTCCAACAAAGCAATGTGGCCGCTTTGCCACATGGCTTATACAAGGCCCGCTTTCGACGATGTAGACTGGGCTTACTATAAAATCGTAAACCAGAAATTCGCCGACACGATTCTTGATATCGTCAAGGACCAAAAGGCCTTCGTGTGGATACAGGATTATCATCTTTTGCTTTTGAGTAAACTTTTGAAGGAAAAAAACAAGAACCTGATTACCGCTCACTTTCTTCATATACCATGGCCCAATCCCGAAGCATTCCGCATATGCCCGCAAAAAAACGAGATACTTGAAGGGCTTCTGTCAAATAACCTTTTGGGATTTCACATAAGGTACCACTGCAGTAATTTTATGGAGACCGTTAAGCTGGAAATGGAGGCAAGGATTGACACCGAAAGGACATCCGTTGTTTACGGGGGGCACGAGACGCTTGTGAGGGCATTTCCTATAAGCGTGGATTTTGCGGAAATATCCGAGCAGGCCGAATCAAAAGAAGTTAAAAGCGCGATGAAAAAATTAAGGCACGAATTTTCGATAGAAAATGACGTTTTTATCATGGTCGGCTTAGACAGAATAGATTACACAAAAGGCATAGTTGAGAAGATTAGGGCAGTGGACCGTTTCTTCGAAAAATTTCCCGAATATAAAGGCAAGGTCACGTTCATTCAAAAGGGTGGCTTGAGCAGAATGCATATACCCGAATACAAAGAGCTGAACGATACCCTAAACAGGTTGGTAGAGGAAGTAAACTGGAAGCATTCGACCGAAAAGTGGTACCCGATTTTACTTATCAGGCGCCACATGTCGAGAACAGGGATCATTGCTTTATATAAGATGGCAAACGCGTGCCTGGTGAGTCCCTTGCACGACGGAATGAATCTGGTCTGCAAAGAGTTTATAGCGACGAAAAACGATTTAAACGGCGTTTTAATCTTGAGCCAGTTTACCGGCGCAGCCAGGGAACTGGACGATGCGATATTCGTAAATCCTTACGACAGGGAGAATTTCGCCATAATGCTGAAAGAAGCCGTAGAACTTCCCGATTCAAAAAAGAAAAAAAGGATGAAACGCTTAAGAAGCGTCGTAAAGGAAAATAATATTTACAAATGGGCGGGAAAATTCTTAGAAGAATTAAAAAAGATTTAGCGGCACGAATTAAGGGCGCGAAAAGAGTAATATTTTTCCTGGATTACGACGGCACGTTAGTCCCCATCAAGAAGAGACCATCCCTCGCCAAAATTCATAAAAATACAAAAAACCTCCTTAAGAAACTGGCAAATACTCCTCCTGCAAAAATTTTCATCATAAGCGGCCGCTCATTAAAAGACGTAAAAAAGTTGGTCGGCATAAAATCCCTCTACTATATAGGCAACCACGGCATGGAACTCGAGGGCCCACGCTTAAAATACGTAAACAAATCAGCAAATGCTTTAAAAACTTTTATGCAAAAAAGTTGCCAAATGCTGAAAAAGAGGGTACACTTAAGAGGTGTTGTTTTAGAAGACAAGACTTACACCTTGAGTTTGCATTATAGACTGGTTGATCCGGGTAAGGTGAAGGCCCTAAAAAAAGTTTTTTTTGAAACATTAAAGCGCGCTAAAAGTGAAAAAAAGATAAAGGTTACCGAGGGCAAAAAAGTCTTAGAAGTCCGGCCGAATATAAAGTGGGATAAAGGAAAAATATTAAATCAGGTTTTAAGAGGCATGGGGCAAAAAGGCACCTTGGCTATTTGTATAGGCGATGATAAGACGGACGAAGATGCCTTTAGGGCGCTCGGGAAAAAGGGAGTAAGCATAGTCGTTTCGAGAAAGTCCAGAAAAACACGAGCGCAGTACAGGCTAAAATCTCCGAAGGAAGTTTTGAATTTATTAAAATGGTGCAGGCATGAACTGGTGGACTAAAAAATCATCGAATCCTTTTCAATTTTACACGAGCGTTAAGCTAAGAGAGGTAACGGGGAGAAAAGCCCGTACATTGCGGGAGCTTGTGGAAATTATAAAAGAGGTTTCGGGCTCGGTCATATATTATCATACACACGTTTTTCTGCAGAGGCATCAGAACATTTCACCGGAACCGCCGAACGATTTCGCGTTTTGGGTGTCATCTACTTTGGGGGAGAACAAATTAAGCGAGGAATTGGCAAGCATAGATATATGCGAGTTTAGCACTATTCGTGAGCTTAGAGAAAGAATAATAAAAACAATAGAAAATCATTTATTCGAAACAAAAGAGCCCCAGAGATATGCGTTGCAGGGAAAAGAATTCGAGTTTATAAAAGCTCACAGCATTGTCATGCCTGCCGGTTTTACGGCGCATAACCTTAAAGAATTCGCGACAATCCTGGAGAAGGTTACCATTCATTCGATATATTTTCATATATTTGAGGCAAGATTAAGGCTGGAGAAAGCCGTCAATGACTTTGCATTCTGGATAGGTACTTCGGTAGGCTCTCCGGAGCTTGCAAAGATTATCGAATCGCTCGATCCTTATACGTTTACCGGAGAGGGTTTGAGGCGGGAATTGATAAAGATCATAAACGATTGGTGTACCACGCATAAATAATAGGGCCTAAAATGAAAATAGCGGATTACGAGAAATTAGTAGGTAAGGACATAATTTACGAACTGACGCTTCTTGCCAAGAAACTTAAACGAAAGAAGATACAGTGCATAAATTCCACGCGTGTTGGCGGCGGCGTCGCGGAAATACTTTCCCGGCTCATTCCTCTTTTAAACGATTTGGGAATTGACGCCACATGGGACGTGATAGCCGCGGACACCGATTATTTTAATGTAACCAAGGCTTTTCATAATGCCTTGCACGGCAGAAAAGTCGACATCAATCAAAGCATGTTTGATAAGTTTTTGAGCACCGGGAAAAAGATTTTAAAGGATACTAAAATATACGGCGATATCGTTTTTGTTCACGATCCGCAGCCAATGATGCTGGTAGATGCGAAGAGCAGGGGAAATAAATGGCTCTGGCGTTGCCATGTTGATGTCTCGCGGCCTTACCCGGAAGTGTGGGAATTTTTGCGCAAGTACATAGAAAAATATGACAGCTCGATATTTTCAAGCCCAAAGTTTGCCAGTAAGCTCGATATTCCGCAGTTTTTAGTGGCGCCTTCCATAGATCCTTTTAGCGAAAAAAATAGAGACCTCACTAAAACCGAAATTGACACCGCCCTTGCAAGATACGGCATCGAAAGGGATAAGCCTATAATAACCCAGGTATCAAGATTTGATTATTTAAAGGATCCTGTCGGCGTGATAGATGCGTATAGGCTTGTTAAAAAATATATAGATTGCCAGCTTATCTTAGCCGGAAATGAAGCCGCCGATGACCCGGAAATGGACATGGTTTATAAGGATATTATGCAGCACAAGGGCGACGACCCGGACATACATGTGCTATTAATAAAACCGGAAAATAACGACCTTGACGTAAATGCCATCCAACGCGCAAGCGCTGTGGTTATCCAGAAATCAATAAGGGAAGGATTTGCCCTTACCGTAACAGAAGCTCTTTGGAAGGAAAGGCCTGTTGTCGCCTCAGCTGTCGGAGGAATTCCGCTACAGATAAGCCACGGACATAGCGGCCTTTTATGCCACACAGTCGGAGGAGCAGCCCTCCATATAAGGGAGCTTCTTCATAGCCCCGAGTACGCCAGACAGCTTGGTAAAAACGCCAAAGAGCATGTCCGGCGTAACTTCTTATCCACCCGCCACTTACGTGATTATATGATGCTCTTCCTCTATCTCTACAACCCCCAGGACATTATTTACCTCTAAAAAAAACCGTTGCATTTTATTTATAAAGTGGTACAATTACACGCTATATGGGATATACTATAACTGAAAAAATATTACGGGCGCACATTACCAAGAAATCCATAAACCCCGGCGATTTCATTAACGCCAAGGTGGATTTTTGCCTGGGAAACGATATAACCGCCCCGATAGCGATTAATGAATTCCGCAGGACAGGCGCAAAAAAAGTATTCGACAAGACAAGGATCGCCCTCATACCCGACCACTTCACACCTGCAAAGGACCTAAGAAGCGCCAACCAGGCGAAGATGCTCTGTGAATTCGCAAAAGAGCACAAAATCGAGCATTATTACGAAGTCGGCAGAATGGGCGTCGAGCATGCGCTTTTACCTGAATTAGGATTGGTCCTGCCGGGCAATCTTGTTGTAGGCGCTGATTCACATACGTGTACTTACGGGGCGCTGGGATGTTTTTCAACGGGTGTGGGTTCAACAGATTTGGCGGCCGCGTTTATAAAAGGAGAATGCTGGTTTAAGGTTCCCGAGACGATTAAGTTCGTTTATCACGGAAAGCTAAAAAAGTGGGTAAGCGGTAAGGACCTAATACTCTATACGATCGGCCAGATTGGTGTAGACGGGGCGCTTAATAAGGCGATGGAGTTTACCGGGGAAGCGATAAAAGCGCTTCCAATGGATGACAGGTTCAGCATTTGCAATATGGCCATAGAGGCAGGCGGAAAAAACGGTATTATCGAACCCGACAAAGCTACGGTAAGTTACGTAAATGCCGCTATAAGAAAAAATAAACCGAAAAGGAAAGGTTTTAAATTATATAAAAGCGACAAAGACGCAAACTACGCGGATGTAAAAGAATTTGATGCCTCAAAAATCGAGCCGCAGGTAAGTTTTCCGCATCTTCCGAGTAACGCGAAGCCCGTAACCAAGGCAAAGAATATAAATATTGATCAGGTGGTTATCGGCTCGTGCACAAACGGCAGAATAAGTGATTTAGAAATAGCCGCCAAGATTCTAAAGGGAAGAAAAGCAAAGCAAGGCGTGCGGCTTATAATCATACCGGCAACGCAGGCGATTTATCTCGAGGCCGTAAAACTGGGATTTGCAAAGACCTTTATTGATGCAGGAGGAGTTTTTTCAACGCCGAGCTGCGGACCGTGTTTGGGAGGGCATCTCGGGATACTCGCAGAAGGCGAACGCGCGATCGCAACGACGAATCGGAATTTCGTAGGAAGGATGGGGCACCCTAAATCTGAGGTTTATCTTGCCTCGCCGGCAGTAGCAGCAGCAAGCGCTATCAGGGGACGCATAGCGCACCCGAAAGAGGTCGTGTAATGAAATACAAAGGCAAAGCGCACAAGTTCGGAGACAACATAAACACCGACGATATCATACCGGCGAAGTATCTAAACATACATGACGCCGTAGAGCTCGGTAAGTTCTGCATGGAGCATGTCGATAAGAATTTCGCGAAGAAAGTAAAAAAAGGCGACATTATAGTTGGTGGCAAAAACTTTGGATGCGGTTCCTCAAGAGAGCATGCGCCTATCGCCATTAAAGGTTGCGGTGTATCGTGCGTCATAGCCGAGACTTTTGCGAGAATTTTTTATAGAAACGCCATCAATATCGGCCTTCCGGTAGTTACTTCGAGTGAAGCTGCGAAAGGCGTAAAAGAAGGAAACGCAGTAGAAGTTGATACTCATAAAGGCGTGATTAAAAACATATCGAAGAAGAAAGAATATAAAACAGAGGCGTATCCGCCGTTCCTAGAGAAAATAATCAAAAAGGGCGGATTGCTTAACGCAATTAAGAGGTAAAGGAGACACGAGTGTACAAAATAGCAGTGATTCCCGGTGACGGCACAGGCCCGGAGGTCGTGCACGAAGGCCTAAAAGTTCTAGAAGCGGTTTCAAAGAAAACCGGATTCAAGTATGAAAAAATAATGTACGATTTAGGCGGCGAGAGATATAAAAAGACGAAAGAAGTCTTACCTGACTCTGTACTTGAAGAATTAAAGAAGGTAGACGTGATATATCTGGGCGCAGTCGGACATCCGGACGTAAAACCGGGCATCCTTGAAAAGGGCCTACTTTTAAAGCTCAGATTCAGTCTGAAGCAGTATATTAATCTAAGGCCGGTTGTGCTTTATCCCGGTGTCTGGACGCCTCTTAAAGATAAGGGCCCTAAAGATATAGATTTTGTAGTGGTGCGTGAAAATAACGAGGGGCTTTACGTGGGCGAGGGCGAATTTCAAAATAAGGGAACCAAGGATGAAATTGCAATCCAGGTTTCCCGGAACAGCCGAAAGGGCGTCGAGAGATGTCTGAGGTATGCTTTTGAATATACCCGAAAACGCAACAAAAGAAAACAACTTACTCTTTGCGGCAAAACCAACGTTTTAACGTATGCATTTGATTTGTGGGATAGGACATTTAACGAGCTCGCAAAGGAATACAAGGATATAAAAACCGATTATACACATGTTGACGCTACATGCATGTGGATGGTGAAGAATCCGGAGTGGTTTGACGTGATCGTGACAGACAACATGTTTGGCGATATCATTACGGATTTAGGCGCGATGATACAGGGCGGCATGGGTATTGCTGCCGGAGGAAATTTAAATCCCGAAGGCGTCTCCATGTTTGAGCCGATAGGCGGTTCTGCCCCGAAATACACGGGCAAAAATGTAATAAATCCGCTAGCAGCCATAGCCGCGCTTTCGATGCTACTGGATGAAATCGGTGAAGAAAAAGCGTCAAAGATGATTGAGGAGTCGATTAAAAAAGTTACTACAAAGATGAAATCTATGTCGGCCGGTAAGATGGGGTATTCTACGACAGAAGTCGGCGACTTGGTGGTTAAAAATTTATAGAGGCAAACAATGTTAAAGAAAAAAGATAAATATAATGTCGCGATAATGGGCGCAACCGGCGCCGTAGGCAGTGAGTTTTTATCAATTCTCGAAGAGAGAAATTTCCCCATTAAGGAGCTCAAGCTTCTGGCATCCGAGAGATCAAAAGGCAAGAACCTCAAATTTAAGAAGAAAAATTACCCGGTCGAAGTCCTTACCCACAAATCGTTCAAGGGCATAGACATAGTTCTTGCAAGCGCAGGTGCGTCAAGGAGCCTTGAATTTTTGCCAAGCGCCGTAAAGGCAGGCGCTGTATGTGTAGACAATTCAAGCGCTTTTAGAATGAAAGACGATGTTCCCCTGGTTGTCCCTGAGGTAAATCCGGATGAAACTTATAGCCACAAAGGTATTATAGCTAACCCGAACTGCTCAACCATACAGGCTGTGGTAGCACTGGGCCCTTTACATAAACAGGCGAAAATAAAAAGAGTTGTCGCTTCTACTTATCAGTCTGTTTCCGGCGCCGGACAGAAACATATCCTGGAGCTCGAAAAGCAGGTCGAGACCATCGAAAAGACTGTCGACAACTGGATCGTGGGCCATCACAGCGTGGATAAGTTCTTAATAAAGCAATTCCCGCATCAGATAGCATTCAATCTCATTCCCCAGATAGATGTATTTATGGAAAACGCCTACACCAAAGAAGAAATGAAGCTTGTTCATGAAACCAGGAAGATTATGGGCGATCCTTCGATGAGGATTACCTGCACTTCTATTCGTGTGCCCGTATTCTTTGCCCATTCGGAAAGCATAAATATAGAAACCGAAAAGAAGCTAAGCGCAGACGATGCAAGAAAAATTCTTTCAAAAGCGCCCGGTATCCGGGTTATAGACGACCCCGCTAAACAAAAATATCCCATGCCTCTTAACGCGGAAGGAAAGAACGAGGTCTTCGTAGGCCGCATTCGCGAAGACGAGTCAGTCGAAAACGGATTAAACCTCTGGGTTGTCAGTGACAACCTGCGTAAAGGGGCCGCACTTAACACGATCCAGATCGCGGAACTGCTTATAAAACATGCCTAATATTTGCCTTACAATCGCCTATGACGGAACGCGTTACGGCGGTTGGCAAATCCAGAAAAACGCAAAAACAATTCAAGGTGAGATAGAAAAAGCTCTAAAAAAAATACTTAAAGAGAAAATAAAACTAACCGGAGCCGGCAGGACCGACTCCGGCGTACACGCCAGGGCGCAAGTCGCAAATTTTAAAACAAAAAAAATTTTTCCTCCCAAAAAGCTCACCGCTGCGCTAAACGCAAACCTCCCGACGGATATTTCAATAGTAAAGATAGAAAAAGTCCCTTCGGAATTTCATTCGCGTTTCGACGCAAAAAGTAAAATTTATCGGTATACTATTTTAAATACACGCGCGGACGACCCGTTTCTAATTGCTTATTACTTTAAAATTCCCCGCAGGTTAGATGTTGCGCTGATGAGAAAAGAGGCAAGTGTTCTAGTGGGGACGCACGACTTCAAATCTTTCCAGGCCAAAGCCAATCTGTCACCTGTAAAAAATACACGAAGAAAAATAAAAAAAATAACCATCAAAAGAGAAAAACAATTTATTTATATTGATGTTGAAGGTACGGGATTCTTGCATAACATGGTTCGTAATATAGCGGGCACCCTTATTGAAGTAGGCAGGGGATACTTTCCGGAAGGCAGCATGAAAAAGATTCTGGCATCTCGCGACCGCCGGAAAGCCGGCCCCACGGCCCCTGCCAAAGCGCTTTTACTAGTACGGGTTAAATATTAGCCCAATATTTTGACTATAATAGATCCGTTATGTATACTTAAGACATAAGTACGAATAGGGCAATGTAAATGAAAAAGAATAAAACACGAAAAAGAAAACCGCGTGAAGATCAAAATAGCTATAAAGTAGTTATTTCTGATTTAGGCATGAGCCCGTTTCGCATTATGCGCGCCTCTTTTGTGTTAATGGGCATACTTCCGCTTCTTATCATCTTCTACATAATCGTAGGACGCAAATTTCTTTTTGATATTTTTCTGGGGACCAACGGCCTGATAGCGTTTTTTGCTGTCATGATCTCGCTCATAGGATTTGTGTATGCTTACACTCTTATTGCGAATATGATAAGAAAACTAGTCGTGTATTCTGCCGAACGCAAGCAAATAGACGAGGAGAAAACCGAACTACTTCTTGCGGTAAGCCATGATTTAAAAACACCTTTAACCATACTTAAAACGGGAATGCGTAATCTCACCGACGGTATCGGTGGGGCTCTAAGCAAGGTTCACGTCGGAGTGGCCGATCACTGCCTTCGCGCCGTGGACAGGATAAACCGTTTTATAGATGAACTTTTGGACTTCTCCAAGGTGGGTTTCATGAGAACGAATATAAAGCGCGACCTGATAGACCTCGGCGAAATGGTAAAGAATGAGGTAGATGCGATGTCTGATCTTGCCAGAGAGAACGGGCAGGATCTTCGGGTTAAGATTGAGGCCAAAGACGCAAAAGTATGGGCTGACGAGAAAAAAATGTCAAGAGCGGTCATGAATCTTCTTTCCAACGCCATAAAATATACCCCGAAGGGCGGCAAGATTAACGCGACGGTATCCACTGATGAAAATACCACGAGATTCACGCTAATAAATACCGGTCCCGGAATTCAGCCAAACGAATTAGATAAAATATTTAAAAAATACGAAAGGCTTGACAGGCATTCCGATGTAGAAGGCACGGGGCTTGGGCTTTCTATCGTAAAAGAAATAATGGATTTACACAAAGGCCGCCTAACCGTAAAAAGCGAACCCGGCAAAGAGACAGAATTTGATCTAATTCTACCCAGAGACTTACGAGAACGAGTATAGCGATAGCAGAAAGGCTATCTCCATATGGAAAGGGTAAGATACCAGATAGACCCGCATAATAGGCTCGTTATCCGGAAAGCTGCCAGAAAAACACCCCTTCCGTATTTTAGAAAAGTCCTGACAGGCCGTTTTAAAATCGATAACGATAATGAGCTCACCTACCACGTAAAAACTCCCGTCCCGCATGGCAAAAATATTCCTCATCAGGTAAAGCTAAGAGGGCAATGGTCAGTAACAGATGATCATAATCTCCGTCTTACTTTTGACAAATGGGGAAGGGAGACTTTCGGCGATCGGCTTACCATAAAAGGCGATATCGTAGACACGAGTAAAAATTCATTCCTCTTTGCAATCACTACAAAAACAAAAGAAAATACCCGCTCAACATATATACTTAGACTTCAAGGGGTATGGCAGGCCGATAAAAATAACCGTCTTACATTTAGGATAACAAAGGAGGATGGTAGGCATGATATTCTGGTATTAGACGGTATCTGGGAAATAAATAAAAACTATCAGATTATTTATAAATACGAAAAGGCGCATCTTGTAAGAAAACGAAAAAAACTTCACACCCTTATTTTTAAGGGCTATTGGGATATCTCCGGAAAAAAGCGTATATCATATATAATTGACGCAAAATCCGGTTCCGTGTTTAACTTTAAAACCGGCCTTGACATATTCAGGGCCGGTTATGTAAAATATGAACTAGGTGTAAAGCTCTCATACAGCCCTAAACCGGTTAAGCGCAAGATTACTCTTTCCGGTGCCTGGAAGATTAAGAGAAATCTAGGGCTTGTATTCGAAATGGCATACAAAAATCAAAAACTTCACGCCATAATTTTCGGCGCCGAAGCAAGATTGACGGCAAGAGATATGGTATCTTTCAGGCTTAGAAATGAATTAAATAAAGACATGGGCGTAACCTTAAAGCTGTCGCATAAAATATTAAAAGGGGACGGCGAGGCTTTTTTAAAATTACTTAGGTCGAAAAAAGAATGCGCCGTATTAGCAGGTTCGGGGTGGAAATGGTAACTAAGCTTGCCGCAGCGGTAATCGTCGTTATGCTAACCTACGCGCCAAGTATAATTGCCGATACAATTATACTTAAAAATGGCGAAGAAATAGTAGGAAACGTGGTTAGTGAATCCGGCGAAGGTGTAGTAGTAAGCAAACAGGGCGGAAGCTTTGTATATTCAATTTCAAAAAATAGAATAAAAAACATAAGAAAATCAACCCCGGGGGAAGAAGCCTGGCAGGAGAAAAAAGAGGGGCGTTTCTACAAAACGGATAAGAAAAATATTTCCGAACAAAAAAGCAAGTGGAAAGAATACCGTTTATCGGAATACAAAAAAGAAGTGATTGCAGCAGATCGTGCCCAGGGCAGAATGCGCGTTCATTTTACGAATAATAAATTTGGCGTTGTGGATGTGGTTCTGAATGATAAAATAAGGGCCTCGCTTTTCGTTGACACGGGTGCTAGTTTTGTATCGATTTCCGAGAAAACAGCCGGAGACCTAAAGATTGACTTAGGGTCGCTTCCGAAGATCAAGCTTATACTCGCAAACGGAAGCGAGGTAGAGGGGTATTCTACTACGCTCGATTCAGTCGAAGTCGGCAATGCCCGCATCGAAAATGTTAAAATCGCTATACACAAGATGTCTGACTCCGGCAAGGTAGACGGCCTCCTCGGCATGTCCTTCCTGAAGCACTTCCACGTAAAACTTGATTCACAAGAGAACTGTCTCATCCTCGAAAAATACCAGTAATTCGAACACTCCTTTTTCTGCGCACAAATTTGACAAAAGTTAGTTCCTAATGTATACTTATTGAGTTCAGGATATTTGTTGAGTTTTAGATATAAAGGACACCACAATATTAACTCATAATATTAATATCATAATACTAAGTAAATGCCTGCAACAGTAGATATAAGAAACCAATTTAAGACTTTTGTAGCCAACCGTGGCGGCCTATATTTTAAGGACCACGACCTAAAGAACCTCGAAAGCGCTATCTCCGCACGAATGAAATCCCGCGGAATGCATTCATTTCCCGGATACTATGCATACCTTACAACCGCCGAAGAGAAAGAAGATGAGTTCAGAGAACTCTTAAATCTTCTAACGATAAACCACACATACTTCTTCAGGAACGAACCACAATTCAAGGCTCTGAGGGAAAAGGTTTTGCCCAATGTGATTGAGAAAAAACGACAAGAAGCAAGCGCATCAGGCGAGGAAAAACCCGCGTTACGCATATGGAGCGCCGGTTGTGCGACAGGACAGGAGCCATATTCAATTGCAATGATAGTGCGTGATCTTATAGAAGACATAGATGATTGGGACGTACAAATACTCGCCACTGACGCGTCCGAAAATGCATTACAGAATGCACGAAAAGGCACATATAGCCAGAACTCGGTAAAGCATGTTGATGAAACGCGCCTCGCGAGATATTTTACAAAAGAAGGGAATACCGAGCGCGATACAAAATACCGGATACAGGAAAACATTAGAAGAATGATTAATTTTGCCTTTTTCAATCTCATGGAGGAAAGTTTCCCTACGGGTTTTGATATCATATTTTGCCGCAACGTTGTCATATATTTCGAATTTGAAACAACTGTAAAGGTTATGAATAAGCTTTATTCCGGCCTTTTAGACGGCGGTTACATGTTCATAGGCTATTCCGAAACGCTTCAATTCATGCAGGACAGGCTTCAGATGATAAGTTGGGAAGACGCGATATATTATCACAAGGCCAAAGGAAAAGCACCTGTTTATACGGAATTCGCCGAACCCCTGCCTGCTAAAGAGGAGATAGATCTAGATAAGGTCCTGGAAGAAATCTCAAAGGCAGAAGCCACCGCGAACTTAGAGGCCGAGACAAAAAAAGCGCCGCCTACTCAAAAAATAGAGAATATGCTCATTCAGATTATTAAAGCCATGCACCTAAAGCAATACGACAAGGCCCTCTCACTTATTGAAGAAGCAAGTTCAGTGGACGATAAAGTGGTCGACCCTCATTATCTGGCGGCCGAGATTTTTATAAACCAGGGAAAAAGAGGCGAGGCAAAGACAAGGCTTTCTACCGCGCTAAAACTCGATTCGCTTTTCGCGCCGGCGCATTATCTTTATGGTTGTATATACGTGGAGGAAAGCGATCTTGATAACGCGAAAAAAAGTCTGAAAAAAGCCTTATTCATAGATAAAAATTTCTTATTGGCGCATTTTTATCTTGCTCAGGTTTTCAAAACCGAGGGACGCACAAAGGATGCGATCAGGGAATACAGAAATAGCCTGAAACTCTTGTCCGGGGCTGCGCCCGGAGATATTATAGCCTATAGCGGCGGGTTTAATGCTGCTACATTCATGAGTGTTTGCAGGGATAATCTGGAAAGACTAAAAATAGAATACGGAGATTAATTATGAAACTAACAGTATTTACTCTGAAAGATAAGGAATACGGAGTTGACATGATGGTAACGGCTTCAGCCGACGCAGTGGACGCAGTAAAGGCAAGAAAAATGGGCGCGGACGATTATTACGCAAAGACGAGCGACTTATCCATTTTAGTCAAAGCTATAAAAAAAATAACTGAAATATAAAAAAACACTTAAATATGGAAAAGCAAATCAAACATAAGACTAGCTTGAGGCGAAAAATCGCGTTTCTTATTGTATTTTCCTGTCTTATCGTTATGCTTACAGGTTTTGGGTTGGGGTATTTATGGGGATTCAATTTGTTGCGTACTACAATAGGCGAAAGCCATGTCAGCATGGCCGATTTAATTTCAGAATCTGTTAGCAGAATTCTCAACGAAGAAGTCTCGGATCTTCACATATACATGTCGCTTCCGTTACGCAGGGGCATGATTGAAAAGCAAAATCTCAAATATAGAGGAATGAATGAAGAGGCCGTTAGCAGATATTTTAAAGATATGGACGAAAAGTGGAAAGGGACACAAAAAGACAATCCTTTGATCGAAGAATTGTTAGCGACAGAAACCAGCAACAGGTTGAAAAGCTTAGTAGCCGGAGATGCCGGTATTGCAGAAATTTTCATGACTGATGTGCAAGGAGGGTTAGTCGCTTCCTCAAACAAAACAAGCGATTTTTACCAGGCAGACGAAATCTGGTGGCAAAAAGCTTTTAACAACGGAAAGGGCGCTGACTTTATCGGGGATGCAGAACTTGATACGTCGTCTAATGTAATAAGCATAAGCTTAGCCGTCCCCATAAGAGGCGATTCAGGAGAAGTGATAGGTGCCTGCAAGGCTGTCATGGATGTGAACCGTTTGTTTGAGCCCTTAAAAGATTTTGTTATCGGAAAAACAGGTCATGCAGTGTTGATTAACAAAAAAGGCGTTATCATTTTTCAAGAGGACATCACACCTTTAAGCCAAAGCCTAACAAGCGAAGAAAATTTGCAAAAAATATTAGAAACCCCAAAAGGGTGGATAATTACAAGCAAACCTAACGAGCATAACAAAAAAACATTTATTGCGTTCACGGCAAGCAATTACTCTCTCTTTTTGCGAGAAGGGATACTGTGGAAGGTATGCGTAGGCCAAAATGCCGATGAAGTGTTTGCGCCATTGAATACTTTAATGTTTCAGCTTTTTATAGTTGTCATTCTTGCCGCCGCAATTCTTGTTTTGGCTAGTGCGGTGTTTAGTGCAGCGTTCATTAAGCCGCTAATTGAGCTTCGCAATGCTACGGAGAAAATCGCGAAGGGTGATTTAGACTACCATATAGAAGTAAAAACGGGCGACGAAATCGAAGAATTTGCCGATTTTTTCAACCGGATGACTGACGAGTTAAAAAAATCTACTAGATCCGTCAGTGCGCTAAATAAAGAAATCACCGAGCGTAAGAAAGTAGAATATGCACTTAAAGAAAGCGAGGAAAGATATAGAGTGCTGTACGATTCCTCGCGCGATGCCATTATGACATTGATGCCCGGGGGGAAATTTTTAAGCGGCAATCCTGCTACATTAGAAATGTTTGGGTGCAAGGATGAAAAAGAATTTATTTCTAAAACCCCAGCTGATTTATCACCGGAATATCAACCCGATGGGGAACTTTCTAGCGTAAGAGCGAAGCAGATGATGGACATGGCAATGGAAAAAGGTTCGCACTTTTTTGAATGGACGCATAAGAACGTAGGCGGAAAGAATTTTTTCGCTACAGTATTATTGACCCGAATGAAAATGGGAAATAAAGAATTTTTGCAAGCGACAGTCCGTGATATTTCCGTGTCTAAGAATATAGAGACTAAAGTAAGGCAAGCAGCAGAAGAATGGCAGCGCACATTTGATTCGATAGCGGATTTGGTATTTATTCAGGATACGAATTTCGTTATACTGAAAGCAAACAGGGCGTTTGCCGAAGCGATTAAAATGAAACCCGAAGACATTATCGGCAAAAAATGTTATGATTTATTGCATGGTCGGGATAAGCCATGGCCAAACTGTCCGTTTGAAAAAACAAAACACGACTCGAAGGCCCACACCGAAGAGGTGGACGACCCAAATATTGGCCTACCACTTTCGGTTTCAACTTCGCCGATATTTGACAAAAAAGGTAAATTGGTGGGCAGCGTGCATATTGCCCAGGACATAAGAGCCAGAAAGAAAGCAGAGAAAGTCTTTCAGGACACAAAAGACGAATTGGAAAAACAGACCTGGGGGCTCAGAAAAAGCAACGAAGCCATCAAGTCTCTCTATAAAGAGTTGGAGGGAAGCAATAAAGAACTCCAGAAGTTGGACCAATTAAAATCCGATTTCGTGTCAACCGTTTCACACGAATTACGCACGCCGCTATCTATAACTAAAGAAGGCATATCCTTGGTCCTGGATAGGGTAACCGGTGATATTAGCGGAAAACAGGAAAAAATACTCTCTACGGCAAGGGATAACATAGATCGCTTAGCTCGAATAATAAATGACCTACTTGATATATCCAAAATCGAAGCAGGCAAGGTCGATTTGAAAAAAGCCCTCGTGGATCTTTCAGGTAAGATAAAGGACGACTGCACATTATGGAAAATAGATGCGGATAAAAAAAATCAAACCTTACAAATTTCCGTGCCGGATTCCCCGGTTAGCATTTATGTTGATCCTGACAAGATGGACCAAATTCTTCTTAATCTCGTATCGAATGCCGTAAAATATACCCCTGATAAAGGAAAAATAAAGGTTGAGTTAAAAGATAAAGAAGGCGAGGTAGAGGTTTCTATTTCCGATACAGGCGTTGGCATTGCCAAGGAGGATTTTCATAAGTTATTCGGTAAATTTCAACAGTTCAGCAGGGCCATAGGCCCAGGGGCAAAAGGCACGGGGCTTGGCCTTGCCATTGTTAAGCAGCTTGTTGAAATGCACAAGGGTAACATACGCGTTGAAAGCGAGCTCCACAAAGGTAGCAAATTTATCTTTTCTATTCCCAAGCTGGATGTTGAAGAGGTGTTTAGGGAATATATTAGTAGCGGGATAAAACAGGCAGCCGATAGAAAAACGCATCTTTCACTTCTTATTGTGCACGTGGTGAATTTCAAGCAAATTTTTGAAGAGCTGGGCTATGATAAGGCGCACGCTTTACTTAAGGACATTGCGAAAGAGACAAAGGGATCGCTGCGTCGCCGTGCGGATAGCGTGGTAAGAGATACGGGCGATCTTATTGTGCTTCTATTCGATACGCGCAAGGAAGATGTGGCGGTTGTGAGGAAGAGGGTTGAAAAAACAATTAGCGATTATCTATCCGGCGGCAAAGAAAAATTTCTTAAAAATATCAGCATAACTTTCGGTAACGCAACATATCCCGATGAGGCAATCACTGATGAGGAATTACTAAAAAAGGCAAGACCCGCGTAAAGCACCCAATGCTTAAAAGGAGGATGAGTGGCAAAGATGAAAATACTACTTGTTGACGATGAGCCAATGTTTATCGAAATAATGAAAACAAGGCTGGAGGCCGACGGCTGCGAGGTAATTACCGCTTCCGACGGAAAACAGGCGCTTGACAGGATAGCGCAAGACAAACCTGATGCGGTTTTGCTGGATATTCTTATGCCCGTATTGGACGGGATGTCTGCGCTTGAAATGATAAGAAAGAAGGATAAAGAATTACCCGTATACATGCTGACTGCTTTCTCGACCGAAGATAGAATTAAAGAGGCAAAAAGGGCCGGCGCTTCCGGGTTCCTTGTTAAAGACGGTGAGTTGAAAGAAGAAATTGGCGGTATAGTAGATCAATTAAAGAAAAATAAATCCTAACATGAAAAAGGAGGGTGCATGAATAAGAAGAAAATCCTGATAATAGACGATGAAGTGGACCTGGTTGATTTAGTCAAGATGAGGCTTGAGGTGGCGAACTATTATGTGTTACCGCTTTATACGAGTACGCGCAGCCTCGAGATAGCGAAAAGAGAAAAACCCGACCTGGTTCTTCTGGATGTAATGATGCCGGATAAAAACGGGTATGAGGTCTGCAAGGAGCTAAAAGCCGACGAGGCAACGCGCCATATCCCCGTAATTATATTTACCGCAAAACCTGAACAGAAAGAACGCATTAAAAAAGACGCTGAATTGGCCGGAGCCGATGACTACATCTTGAAACCTTTTGACCCGGCGGATTTAACTAAAAAGATCGAAAAACTCCTAAAAAAGGGGGTGTAAAATGAGTAAGAAAAGAATATTAGTCATTGATGATGAGTTGGAATTAGTGGCCATGCTAAAAATCAGGCTGGAAGCAAATAACTACGAGGTTGTTACAGCAGGTGACGGCGAAGAGGGTATGGAAAAGGCTAAAACCGAAAAGCCGGACTTAATCATTCTGGACATCATGATGCCTAAAAAAGACGGCTACACATTTATTAAGGAAATGAGAACCGAGCAAGGTATAAAAAGTACGCCTGTTATCATACTTACCGCTAAGGCGAAAATGCAGGATTTGTTTGCAATCGAAGGCGCGAAAGATTACATTGTAAAGCCTTTCGAAGCTACGGAACTCCTGGAGAAGATAGCAAGATATTTTAAGAATACAGGAAGCGAGTAAAGAACCGGAGGGTGAAAATGCCTGATAAAAAGAGGATCTTAATAGTCGACGACGAAATGCAATTGGTGGAAATGGTAAAGATACGCCTCGAGGCTAACGGCTACGAAACTTTAGCAGCTTATGACGGCCAGACAGGGCTGAATATGGCAAAAAAAGAAAAACCCGATTTAATCATATTGGATTTGATGATGCCCAAAATGGACGGATATAAAGTTTGTGCCCTTTTGAAAAGAGATTCCAGATACTCAAAAATTCCCGTACTGATATTTACGGCAAAGGCGCAGGAAGAAGACGCAAAAATGAGCGAAGAAGCCGGTGCTGACGCATACCTTGTCAAACCCTTTGAACCGGAGGCACTACTAGGCAAAATAAGCGGATTATTGAAGGAGTGAACATGGCAAAAAAGCAGAAAAAGTCCCTCGGTGAGAGCCTCGTGGACGAAGGTATCATAACTCAGGATCAGCTGAAACAGGCGCAGGCAGAAGAGAAGCGCGTGGGTCAGCGTTTACGTAAAGTGCTTGTTAAGATGGGGTTGATTGACGAAGGGGATCTCGTATCTTTTTTAAGCGACAAGTTGGGTGTGCCCAGGATAGAGCTTGGTAATTATTTGATTGACGCGAAGATAATTGATTTGGTGCCCGAGGCGCTGGCCAGAAAACACGAACTTATTCCTGTATTTAAAATTGGGGATCGCCTTACGTGCGCGATGCTTGATCCATGGAACATATTTGCGCTTGATGAGGTAAGAATGAAAACGCATTTAACGGTTGAGCCTGCTGTGGCGACAGAAGGCGAGATAAAGAAGGCCCTTAATCAATATTACAGCGCAAGGGGCAACATGGAAGACCTTATAAAAACTTTAGACCAAAAAGACCTGGGATTAGGAGAGGGTAAAGAAATCGACGCTAAAAAGCTACAGGGAATAGTGGAGGAGCCCATAGTAATAAGGCTTGTTAACATGATTATTTCAAAGGCCGTGCAGGAAAGGGCCAGTGACATTCACATTGAACCGGAAGAGAGCGTTCTTAAAACGCGATACAGGGTAGACGGCATGCTGCATGAAGCGCCGTCTCCGCCCAAGCACCTTCAATCTGCGGTGATATCGAGAATTAAAATAATGGCGGATCTCGATATTGCTGAAAGAAGGAAACCGCAGGATGGGCGTTTCAGCATTAAAATGGAAGGTAAACAGATAGATGTTCGCGTATCCTGTATCCCCACCATATACGGAGAAAACGTTGTTTTGCGGCTTCTGGATACTTCGAGCACGCTTATTAGCTTGAAAGACATGGGATTCTCTAAAGAAGTGCTGGAAAAATACGAGAAGCTTGTCACGAGGCCGCATGGAATAATTCTTGTTACCGGGCCTACCGGAAGCGGAAAAACTACGACACTCTACGCCTCGCTCGATAAAATAAACACGGTGGAGAAAAATATCATAACAATTGAGGACCCGGTTGAATACAAGCTCGAAGGGATAAGGCAGACCCAGGTAAACCCCAAGGTTGACCTTACGTTTGCCAACGGACTCCGCTCTATACTGCGGCAAGATCCGGACATAATAATGGTAGGTGAAATGAGGGACTTCGAGACAGCTGAGATTGCAATTCAGGCGGCGTTAACGGGCCACCTTGTTTTCTCAACGCTTCACACCAATGACGCCCCGGGCGCGGTGACACGAATGATCGATATGCGAGTCGAGACATTTCTTGTATCGTCTTCGGTAATTGGCGTGTTGGCCCAGAGGCTTGTAAGAACAATATGCCTTGCGTGCAAGGAAAAATATCAGCCGACAAAAGAAGAGTTGAAAGATATAGGGCTCACGGGTGATGAGAAAATAGATTTCTATAGAGGCAAGGGTTGCGATAAATGCATGAAAACAGGCTACAAGGGTAGAATCGGTATTTTTGAACTTATGATGGTGGATGACGAGATAAAGAACTTAATCATTGCGAAAACAACAGCCGAGGAGATTAGGAAAAATGCCCTTTCAAAAGGAATGATATCATTGCAGGACGACGGAATCGAGAAAATAAAACAAGGACGTACAACAGTAGAGGAAGTTCTGCGCGTAACCCAGGAGGAATAATGCCTATATATACGTACAAAGCCCGAGACACGATGGGCAAATCAGTGCGAGGCAAGATGGAGGTTGATACCAAAGCCGAACTTATCGATAGGCTGCACAAAATGGGCTATATGACGACGCAGGTGACAGAGGCCCGTTCCACCGGTGACCTTAACATCGAAACCCTACTCGACAAGATAAGACCCGTAGGCACTGAGCACATGCTCATGTTTTATGTTCAGCTTTCAAATATGATCAGCGCCGGTATACCTATTTTAACCTGTTTAGATACGCTCAGTAATCAGATTGAAAATAAGAAATTGAAAGACGCTGTTGGTAGTATTGCCAGAAGCGTCGGCGGAGGGGAAAGCCTTTCAAAGGCATTCAGGGACCAGCCCCGGGTATTCCCGCAACTCTTTTCCAATATGGTAAAAGCCGGAGAAGTCAGCGGAAAACTGGATACAGTATCGGTAAAATTTGCCGAATATTTCGAACACCAGGAAGACCTGCGCCAAAAAATAAGGAGCGCGCTTTTCTACCCCATGATACTTTTGGTGGCAGGCGTAGCCGTTATGCTTTTTATAGTAACCTTTATCATACCGCTGTTTGCCCAGATTTTTGCAAAAAGCGGCATAGCCTTACCGGCCCCGACACTCCTGCTTTTAAAAATTGGCCTTTCAATTAAGCATTTCTGGTATTTAGGCATTCTGGCTTTCGTCGGATGTTTTTTAGTGGTTAAATTTTACATAAATACTGAAATTGGACGGCTTAATTTCGATAAACTAAAATTGAAAATACCCATAATCGGATCGTTGCATCGCAGGGCAGCGCTCGCCAGCTTTACAAGGACCCTGGGGACCCTTACAGATAGCGGGGTTCCTATTCTCGAATCCCTGGATATCACAAAGTCAGTAATGGGAAACGAGGTGCTGTCCCGTGTTATTGCCAACGCGCGTAGCGCGGTTGAAAAAGGGGAGAAATTATCCGGGCCGCTTAAGATAAGCGAAGAGTTTCCGCCTGATGCTGTCCAGATGATTTCAGTAGGAGAGGAAACAGGTAATCTGGATACAATGCTGAATAAGGTCGCGGATTTTTATGACATGTCAGTGGGGTACTCCATAAAAAAACTGACAACCGTGATTGAGCCCCTGTTTTTAGTTATCATGGGTAGCCTTATAGGATTTATCATGATCTCCATACTTTTGCCGATGTTTGACATGATAAAGGTTATTAAGCATTAGAAAGAGGGGGTGGCGAAAATGGAAGTATTTCTAGGTATTGCTTCAATATTTTTTCTTATTTTTGGCGCGATGCTTTTGCTTTCACCGAATATCGTTGAACGAATTTCCAAAGCGACAAATAAGGTGCTTTTTAATCTGGATGACAAAATACAGTCTACGAGAAGACCCCTGGGAATTCTGCTATTGGCAATATCGATTTTTTTATGGTATACTGCGCTACATAAGTAAAAAAGGAGGCCAGGGATGATGAAGAAGAAAGGTTTTACACTGATTGAGCTTTTAATTGTGATAGCGGTTATTTCTATCCTGATTGGTATCGCGCTTCCGCGTTTCAGGGGCATGCAGGAAGAGGGTTTGGTTGCGCAGGCCAAGGGAGAGTTAAGGACGCTCCAAACAGCCATAGAAAGTTACTATATCCACAATAGCAGCGCCTATCCGACAGATAGTGCTACCTGGCAATCAGATACAGATAGCCTTACCACTGCTACCCCGCTAATAGTAGGTACGGCTTTAATTGATCCGTTTTCCAGTGCAGGGGCGCAATATCAGCTGGTGTATGATACAAATACGGCTTATTATGCTATGTATTCAGTGGGTCCGGGCGGCACCGGGAGCGTTACCGCAGTTAGCACTGCCGGCGGTGTTACTGATACACCCAACTGCATTTATGTTTCGAACGGAGAAAGAGACACGACGCCATAATTTAAAGAGGGTACTTGTGAAAAATAATGGCTTTACCTTGCTGGAAATCCTTATGGCTATCGTACTTTTTACGGGAAGCGTTAGCCTTATTGTGATGCTTTTCGCGAACGCTTTGGTTGCCAGCACTGATGCTGAAAATACGACAATCGCCATGAACTTAGCGCAAGGAAAAATGGAAGAGGTACGAAACCTTTCCTTCGCCAGCATTGCAGATGAAGCCAAGGCCGCCGTAACCGGTTTTACCGGATTTCAGAGAGAGGTTGCGGTGACAACGTCCGAAACAGACCTAAAGCAGGTAACGGTTACAACATACTGGACATATAAAGGCGGTGAAGTAGAAGTGCCGCTCGTAACCTATATTAGCAAAAATTAAAATGAAAAAGGGAATCACGTTAATCGAGCTTATTATTAGCGTAACTCTTTTTTTAATACTTGGTAGCGTTGTTCTTTGGGTTTTTGTAGTGGGTTTAAGATCTTGGGATTCGGGTCTGAATAGGGCTAACATACGCCAGAGTGTCAATGTAGCGCTTGAGAGGATGACGCGGGAGCTCGGCCAGGCAAGCGAGGTTACTCAAGCCAAAGCCGGTAACATTACGTTTCAGGCAGATTTAGACGAGAATGGCACCGTGGAAACCATAACGTTTGATGTTACAAATGCCGATAACCTGGAGCGCACCGAGAGTGGCCGAGACATTCTTATGGTTAGCAATGTGCAAGACTTTACACTGGGTTATTATCTGGAATCGGGCAATGACACTCTTTTAAGCTCTGTTAATTCTCCTGCTAACCGGGATACTATACGGGTTGTTGTTATATCAATTACCGTAAGCGAAGGTGACGAAACGCTTACATTTAGCACAAGCGCTTATACACGAAATCAGTCAAATGATTAAAAGAGAAAAAGGCGCGATTTTAATAATGGTTTTTGTTGTTATGGTTGCTCTAAGCGGTGTGGCATTTGCTTTTTTGACAATGATTAGCCAGGAGACAAAGAGTGCGGGAACGGGACTCCTAAATATGCAAGCATTTTATATAGCGGAAGCAGGCCGCGCAAAGGCGAGGTGGGCACTTACTACAGACGGGCAAACTGCCGGTGTCTGGGGTGAATCCGATACTTCCCTGGGAGAGGGGACGTATAACGTTACTACTGTTGATAATGGTGATGGTACAATCACTATTACATCAGATGGGTATATCCCCGATGACACCAGTCCACTCATAATGAGAAGGGTTTTAGAGAAAGATATAACTACGGTTTCCGGTTCATCTAATAATCTTGCTTTAGACGCCATAGCCTCGGATTCATCTACATTTGGCGGTAATGTTGCCGCAAATGCCAACGACGACAATAGTTCTACGAGATGGCGCTCAGGTGTTAATGGCAATTCGCAGCTTCAATTAGATTTTGGAAGCGCAACAGAATTCGATAAGGTTGTGTTTGACGAAAGGCAATTTAGTTCATATGCAGTGCAATATTCAAGTAATGCTAGCACGTGGAATTCGGTGACTGGTGCGACTACAACAGTAGCCGGAAATGTGACTACGGTTACTTTTGATGGGGTTACAGTCAGATATGTGAGACTTGACATTAATGGTAATAGACCGTCGGTATATGAATTTGAAACATATCTAACAACTGCAACAGGCATCGGGCTCGAAAGAGGCGAATTCGCTACTTCCTGGTAGCATGAAGGGTATAATGGGATTTATTGCATTTTTTAAAAAAGATTACATAGTTGGAATAGACATAGGAACCTCGTCTGTAAAAATCGCGCAATTTAAAGAAACGGAATACGGGTTAAATCTTGTCAGGGCAGAGTTGCGGGAGTTTAAGCCAACCGTTGACAAGGCCATTTACGAAAAAGAAGTTTTATCCGCGCTCAAGGCCTTATTTAAAGGTATAGACACCAAAAAATCTCAAATCATCGCACATATAAATTGCCCCATGACAACCGTGAAGACTCTTAAGGCGCCCTATATGCCAAAATCAGAATTGCGCGAAGGCATAAAACTGGAGGTAAAGAATTATTTCCCGTTTCCGATAGATGATTCCCTCTTGGATTTTGAAATACTGGGCGATGTCGTAGAAAAGGGCGTGAGAAAATATGAAGTAGCGGTAGCGGTCTCACCCGCTATGACAGTTGACAAGTATTTGGCGCTACTTAATAAAGCAGGAATTAAGCCCGCTTCTTTTGTCCCCTGCCCGTATGCCCTGCAGAAATTAGCAGAACAGTTACCACAAAAGGGAGAAGGCGCTACAACGTGTTTTGTCGATATAGGCGAAATTCATACGGAACTTGTAATTTTAAAAGGCAAAACGTTAATGTTCAGCCGCAAAATTCCTGTTGCCGGAAAGGATTTTACAAAAGCCATGACAGGGGTCCTTGTCTCCGATAGAGGAAAGACCGAACTTAGTATAGATGAGGCGGAAAAAATAAAGCGTGAAACAGGTATTCCGGAAGTCGCCGAAGAGAAAATTATAGATAATAAAATTTCTACCACGCAGATCTCATCAATGCTTCGGACACCGCTTGAGCAGTTTGTAAGCGAGATGGAAAGGTGTTTTGATTATTACAGAGAAGAAACCGGTGGCGGGAAAATAGATTCTGTTGTGTTGTTCGGCGCCGGCGCATCTTTGACGGGCTTTATCAAGTTTCTGTCCGAAGAGTTAGGTATAGAGGTTAAGTTGGGAGACCCTACCGAAGGAATCAGGTGCGAAAAGGATGCGATTCCGGAAAGAGACAAAAATTCTTATAGGCTGGATCTGGCGATAGGCGCAGCTTTGGGCCGGGCCAGGGGCATAAATCTTCTTCCTCCTGAAATTAAAGAAGCAACAAAAAAGGTTGTTACGCGCGGGACAATTGAAGCAGTTGCTACGGCGGTAATACTCGTATCGCTACTCCTTTATATAGGAATGAGAATACAAATCGGAAATTTTGATAAAAGAATTTCAGTAGCAAAACTGGAACTAGCTAGCTTACAACCCGCGCTCAAAAAAGCCGAAGCCCACCACGCGGCAAATATGGTTCTGGTAGATGAGCCGCACTGGGAAGATGTTTTCAGAGAATTGGCTAATCTCATACCGAAAGATACCCATCTTACAAATGTTAGCATGAGAGATAGCGTGATTACCATGAAAGGCATTGTAGCCGCCGAGGATGGCGAAAGCCATCTCTCGGAGTTCATGCTTACGCTTGAACGAGGAATATTTAAGAACGTAAAACTTGTAAAGACAAGAGATTTAAGCGATAAATCAGGTAATGAATTTGAGCTTGAGTGTCAGGTAGATTGAAGTAGCAACAAGGGGAGACATGATAAAAATAGGAAATATTGAAATAACGCCGGAAAAAAAGATTATTGCGATAATTACGGCAGTTTTAGTTTTGGCAATAACAATATACGTTATTTTCTTCGCTCCGCTTTTTGTAAAACTAAAAATAAAATTTTCCGAATACATGGCAATTGAGCATGAGGTGCGCCAATACAGGAGCATTATAGAGTCTGCAGGAAAAGTATATAGCGAGAGAACCCTTCAGAGTGAAGAAGACGTTTCGCGCTCAATAGACGAGCTGGCCAAACACGGAAAAGTAAAAGATGTGAAATTTATCTCCATAAATCCTGAAAAAGTCGTAAGGAAAGAAGATACGCAGTATAAGGTATTACCTGTTGAGATGGAACTCGAGTCTACATATGCGGGCCTCGGAGTATTCCTGGGGTCACTGGATGACCTGGAAAAGACCCTGGTTAAGGTAAAGAGTTTTAACATTTCTCATGATAAAAATGATCCAACGAAATTTATAACGGATCTTGAAGTAGAAGTATACCTCTCGGAGAAATAACATGAAAAATAAAAAGCTCGTCGTATTAATTATATTGGGAATCGGCGCTATATTAAGCCTAATTTACGGCATAACCACGCCTTCGCGTGGAAAAAGGAGCGCTGCTACCTCCCGCAAGCCTCAGGAAGCGGTAACCCAGGATAACACGGCGCAACATGCAAGCAAAATCGTTCCCACCGCGCGTCGCGCAAAAAAAACAGAGTTTACTACCTGGAAAAGAAATCCGTTTACCCCGACGGGCGTTCCCGGCACATCATCTTCCGCGCTTACCCTGGGTGGTATAATGTGGCAGGAGGTAAGCCCTAAGGCCATGGTCAGTAATGAAATCGTTGGAATAGGCGACAAAGTCGGTGGGTATAAGGTAATCGACATAAAAAAAGATCGTGTTGTTCTAAGCGATGGCAAAGAAAACCACACCCTCTATCTTAAATAATGCCTAACAAGCTAAAAAGAACAGGGACCAGAAACAAACGTATCAGCGCACGGGATAAATTTCTTAAGGGTATCCACCAAAAAAACCGCCAAGTGCTTGAGAAGAGCCTGTTTGAGCTCACCGCTGCATATAATATAGGAAGAGAAGCCTCTTACGCAGCCGATTTACGGAATTGTCTCAAGATTCTTGTGGACGGCATTGCGGATTTGATGTCTGTTGAAATCGTATCGGTTATGCTAATGGATAGATATGAAGAGGGGCTTGTATTGGAATTCTCCAAGGGCCTGGGTAATGAAATAACCAAAGAAAAAGTGCGGTTGGGCCACGGTATTGCGGGCTGGATTGCCCAGACCGGGGAAGCGTTACTAATTAAAGATATAAAAAAGGATGTAAGATTTTCGAGGCGCGGGGGCAAATATTATACGGATTCACTCCTGAGCGTGCCGCTCAAAATAAACAAGAAAGTTATCGGCGTAATAAACGTAAATAATAAGGTAACGAGAGATATTTTTGAAGAAGAAGACATGGATGTACTGAGGAAGGTTGCGGGCCTTGCGGCAGCGGCCATTGAAAGCGCCAGGCTTCAGGAGGAGGCAGTGGCGCGCGACGAGACGCGGCTTGAATTCATATCAAATATTTCGCACGAATTACGCACGCCACTTTCCTGTATAAACGAGGGCGTGTCCCTGGTTTTAGACGGAGTAACGGGCAAGATAAACAGTAAGCAAAAAGAGTTTCTGGCCTCGGTAAAGAATAACATTGAACGCCTGAAGCGCCTTGTCAGTGAACTGCTGGAGCTGGCCAAGGTAGAGTCGCGGATTACACGAATGAGAAGGAGCCTTTTTGATGTGGTGCAATTGATAGAAGGGGTTGTTGCCTCAATGGGGCCCCTCGTAAAAGACAAAAAGATTTCGCTTAAAAAGACGTTGCCCGATAAAAATATTCAGATCTGGGCAGATCCGGATAAACTGAGCCAGGTTCTTACCAATTTGATTGATAACGCCATGAAGTATAATAAACCCAAGGGCATCGTGGAGGTCAGTATGGATGAGTCAGCCAAGACTGTTAATATCAATATACGCGACACAGGCATTGGCATACCGGAAGAAGATATAAAAAAGATTTTTGACAGATTTTACCGCGTAGAGGCCTCGGCAAAAAGCAAAACCCGCGGCGCCGGGATAGGCTTGTCGATTATAAACGAAATCATAAAAAAGCACAGGGGAAACATTTCTGTCGATTCCGAGGTTGGCAAGGGAAGCAGATTTACCGTAACGCTGCCGAAGGACCTGAGGGCGGAAAATAGATAAGTGGAAAAGAAGAAAATATTAATTATCGAGGATGACGAAGACTTACTAGAAGTTCTGCAAGTGAGGCTCTCCAGCCAGGGATACGAAGTTCATACGAATATAGGTAAGAGGGAAGTTCTCCGGGAGATACGAAGCATATGGCCGGATCTTATTCTTCTTGATATAACATTGCCTGAAATAAGCGGCCTGGAAATAAAAGCGGAATTAAATAAAAATACTCATACCGCCAGCATTCCTGTAATATTTTTAACCGGCAAAGACTCGGTTTCCGATAAGGTGAAAGGCCTTGGGCTCGGCGCGGACGATTATATAGCGAAGCCATTTGACTCAAAGGAGCTGATGTCTCGGATTGAGGCCGCGCTAAGACGGAGAGGTTTTTACGAAGAGATTTCCATGACTGACGGCCTTACGGGGGTGTATAATGTGAAATTTTTTCAAAAACAGATTACATTATTTTTTAATATAGCCAAAAGATATAAAAAGATATTTGCGCTTATAATCATTGATATCGATAATCTGAAAGACATAAATGATACATACGGGCACCTGGCAGGCGATTTTATTTTGAAAGAATTTTCTTCATTAACTAAAAAGACATTGAGAAAATCTGATATACTTGCAAGATACGGAGGAGATGAGTTCGCCATTATTATGCCTGAGACTGACGAAGAGCATGCCGCTTACGCGATTGACAGGTTAAAGCAGAACATAAACGGAAAGCCGTTTGTATTCGGGGATAAAAAACAGGAGTTAAGATTTAACATTAGCGTTGGTATGACGACCTACAGGGACACGCTAACAAGCGAGCTCGAAATGTTCGGGGAAGCCGACAAAAAGCTCTATCGGGATAAGCATAAAGCGAGTAAATAAATGACGAAACAAAGGGAAACCTGGAACTCGCACTGGGGCATGATAGCGGCAATGATAGGCACGGCTATCGGGCTCGGAAATATCTGGCGATTTCCGTATCTTTGTGGAAAATACGGCGGGGCAACATTCTTAATTCCTTATATTATTTTATTATTCGGCGTTGCGATCTTTGCCATGATGTGCGAATGGGTGCTCGGCCGCCACACAAAAAGGGAACCGCTCGGCGCGTTTGACAAAATAAAGTTTCCTTTCGGACGTGATATAGGTGCCTGGGGGATCGTAGGACCGTTTTTCCTTTACTCCTATTATATAGTTATCACAAGCTGGGTTTTATTTTTTGTCTTTGCCTCGTTTGAAGGGCTATATTTCGGAAAAAATACGGAGACTTTTTTCGCCTCGTTTTTAGGAAGCAAATGGATATTTCTGGCGCATTTTGCTGCAGTGTGCATTACAAGCGGCATCCTGGCGATGGGCGTACAGAAAGGTATCGAACGAGCCTGCAAGATAATGATACCTACATTGTTCGTGCTCCTTATTGTTGTTGTGATTAGATCTGTTACGCTTCCCGGGGCAAATGAAGGCATAGAATTTTACATGCGTCCGCGCTGGGGAGGCCTATTAAACATAGAGACATGGGTTGCCGCTCTCGGGCAGGTATTTTTTACTTTGAGTCTTGGCATGGGGGCGATGCTTCTTTACGGCTCTTACATGAAGGATGAGTGGGGAATACCCATGAACGCGATTAGCGTGACGCTCGGCAATACCTCGGCCAGTATTTTAGCCGGTTTTGCGATTTTTCCTGCTGCCTTTGCGCTAGGATTTGGTGCAGTAATAGGTGGTGCAAAATCTATCGGCCTTACATTTTTTGTTTTACCAAAGGTTTTTGAAGTCATGCCGGGCGGGCACTTTTTCGGTGGAATATTTTTTATCCTTCTTGCGTTTGGTGCCATATCGAGTGCGATAAGCATTCAGGAGCCGGCCATTGCATGGCTAAAAGCCGAGGTAGGTTGGTCGAGAAAAGAAGCGGCTCTCTTTACCGGGATTATACTTTGGATTATGGGGCTACCTTTTCTGCTCAACGGCTTTGTTAAAGGCGGGCTTGGCGCGAAACTGGCGCTTCTTTCAAAAATGGACATAATTATTGGGCAGCTCGCAATCCCCATATTCGGGATTTTAGCGATCATTGCCGTCGGATATTTCATGGGGGACCGCGGTTTCGACGAGATGAACAAAAACGCGCGGGTTAAGCTGAGTCACACGTGGATTAAATTCTGGATAAAGGCAATCGTGCCGATATTTGTGGCCATACTTTTTATTTTAACACTTTTGAAGATATTACAGGAAAACGGCGTTATCCCTGCAATTATCCTGCCTGCAAAAGAAATAGGGTTTACCCCTATCGGCATAACGCCGATGACCGTATTCATGATAATATTCGTATGCGTTGTTTTCTGGGGAGGATTTATTTATACTACAGCGAAGGTATTGACGATAGAAAAAGATAAAAAAGCGAGGGTGAAACGTGGACTTGCGCATTCTCGCTAGTGCTAAGTTTGGCTGGATTTTTGTTATAACCGAAATTGTGCTTCTTTATTTATTATTTCTGTATATACACCGGGTAGTAGAGAAGAAGCTCGGCAAGAAATAAGCCCGAAACTGTTGGACCGTTTCCATATCGCAATGTCTATATGGAAACGGTATATTTTTGTCCATTTTTTCCCTTGACAACACGACGGCAATATGGTATATTCTCGCTTCTATTGAGGTTAGCATGAAAACTACATGTATAAGAAAAGAAGACGTAAAAAGGACATGGTTCATTGTCGATGCCAAGGATAAGGTTTTGGGCAGGCTTTCGACAAAAATCGCGTCCCTTTTAAAGGGAAAACACAAGGTTACCTATTCACCCCACGTAGACATGGGGGACGGGGTAGTTGTCATAAATTCTGAAAAGATAAAGATTACCGGCAAAAAGCCGCAGGAAAAACTCTACAAAAATTTTTCAGGATACCCGGGCGGTTTGAGGCTTGAGAAGCTTGAAAGCCTTATCAAGAGAAGGCCGCATGAGGTATTGAGGCACGCGGTAAACGGTATGTTGCCGAAGAATAAAATCGGCAAAAAAATGATAAAAAGATTAAAGGTGTGCGTAGGCGATAAGCACCCGCACATGGCGCAGAAACCGAAGGAAATCGAGTTATAAAATGGTAAAGCAAAAAGAAAAAGAAGTTAAAGAGACGAAGCCGAAGTATATAATGACGATCGGTCGGCGGAAAGAATCCACGGCGCGCATTTATTTACGCGAGGGTCAAGGTAAGATCAAGGTAAATAAACGCACGTTCGAAGATTATTTTCCACGGGAATCACACAGGCTAATCATTAATCAGCCGATTAAGATCGGAGACCTTGAAAATAAGCTGGATATTATTGCGACGGTACGGGGCGGCGGCGTAAGCGGCCAAGCCGGAGCCGTTAGACACGGAATCGCAAGGGCTATCGTAAAGCTCGACGAGACAAAGAAGTCCGTAGTAAAAAAAGCAGGCTTTTTAACAAGGGATCCGAGAGCAAAAGAAAGAAAAAAATACGGAAGAAAACGCGCAAGAAAGAGATTCCAGTACTCGAAGCGCTAATTTTATACGAAGCTGTATAAAACCTATCCTGTCAGATTCTCGACGAGAAAAATGTTGACAGGGTAGGTTTTTTGTTTTATACTGACGAGATATGTAGTATTATGATTATATGATATGTACTGTGGAATAGTTGAAAGGGTCCAAAATGCTAAAAGTAGGTGTAATAGGGGCAACAGGATATACGGGCGAAGAGGTTGTAAGGATTCTCGCAGGGCACAAGGATGTCAGGATAACCGTCTTGCAGGCCGTTATTGAAAAAGAAGAGCCGATATCTTCAATATTTCCTTCGCTAAAGGGAAAAGTTGACCTTGTGTGCGAGAAACCTAACACCGAAATTGCAATAAAAGAAGCGGACTTGATATTCTTGGCGCTTCCGCACACTGTTTCCATGAAACTGGCACCGAAATTTCTCAATGCAGGAAAAAGAGTTATAGATTTAAGCGCTGATTATAGACTGGATGTAAAAGAGTACGAAAAGTGGTACGGCACTAAGCACACAGACCCGGCGAATATCGAAAAAGCTGTATACGGCATGCCGGAGCTTTTTAGAGACAAGGTAAAAAAAGCAAATTTCATAGCAAATCCCGGCTGTTATCCGACATCTGTGATATTAAGCGTTGCGCCGCTTCTGGAAAAAGGCTTAATTCATTCGGATCATATAATATGCGATTCAAAAAGCGGAATTACAGGTGCTGGGAGGTCGCCCGGATGGAATTTGGAGAATCCAAACATAAAGGGTAATTTTAAGGCTTATAAGGCGCTCAAACACCAGCATTCGCCGGAGATGGAACATATACTTAGCAAGGTTTCCAAAAAGAAAGTAGGGGTTGCATTTGTTCCGCATCTATTGCCTCTGGAAAGAGGCATTCTTTCAACGATATATATGAAAACCAGAGAAAAATTAACATATGAAAAGATTGCGAAGGTTTACGAAGAGAAATATAAGGATTGCCCTTTTGTAAGAATAAAGGAAAAAGGAGAATTTCCCCAGTTAAAAGAAGTAGCCTTCACTAACTTCTTTGATGTGGGATTCGCCGTAGATACTGCCGGAAAACTGATAGTGGCAGTCGCCGCTATCGATAACCTCCTTAAGGGGGCTGCCGGCCAGGCCGTGCAGAACATGAACGTGATGTACGGTTTTGACGAAGGAGAAGGGCTATTGTGAAGTATATATTGCCAAAAGGGTTTCAGGCAAGCGGGACGCATTGCGGCATAAAAAGGTTTAAAAAAGACCTTGCCCTAATATATTCAAAGACAGGATGCAAGGCGGTGGGTGTTTTTACGAAAAATAAGGTTAAGGCAGCCCCGCTTGTTGTTTCAAAGTCTATTCTTAAAAGGGGCGCTCCGATCAGGGCTATCGTTATAAATAGCGGAAATGCCAATTGTTGCACGGGTTGGTATGGCACAAGGGATGCAAATAGGATGATCGGCGCTGTATGCAAAAATATGCAATTAAAGTTTAATAACGTGCTTGTGTCTTCTACGGGAATTATAGGAAAGAGGCTGCCGATAGATTTGATAGAGGCAAGTACTCCGAAGCTCGTAAAACTTCTTTCGGAAAAAGGCCTCTTGGGCGTTGCCAAGGCCATATTGACCACGGATAAGAAGACAAAAATCAGCGTTGAAAAGTTTAATGTCGGAAAGAAAGAAGTGATCGTAACCGGCATAGCAAAGGGCGCCGGCATGATAGAGCCAAACATGGGGACCATGCTTTCGTTTATAATGACCGACGCCAAGATAGATAAGGATGCCCTGAAGTTCGCCTTAAGGGAGGCGTGCGACAAATCCTTCAACTCGATAACGATTGACGGAGATATGAGCACAAATGATACAGTGCTTCTTCTGGCTAATGGTTTGGCGAACAATAAAACAATCAAAAGAGGCACTAAAGAATACAAAGCGTTTCTTAAAGTCTTGAAAAATGTGGCATTCAAATTAGCCAAGAATATTATTGAAGACGGTGAAGGCGCTACAAAATTTGTAACAGTTTATGTTGAAAATGCCAGAACCACAACCGATGCCTACAAGGTCGCAAAGGCCATAGCGAATTCGTGCCTTGTAAAAACAAGCATTCATGGCGAAAACCCGAACTGGGGGAGGGTCGCCTCCAGCGTGGGCGCAAGCGGTGTCGGCGGAATAAAACCGAATAGATTCGAAATCTACTTAGATGGTGTTCTTGTTTTTAAAGGCGGCAAGTTTACGATGCCGTCTAGTAAGAGATTCTATAAGATTTACAAGAGAAAAAACGTAGAAATAACGGTAAATCTTAATCTTGGTAAAAAAGATGCCGTGATGTGGACCTGCGATTTGTCGAAACGTTATGTGGAGATAAACTCGCATTACATGACTTAGGAGAAAAATGGAAGAAGCGATAAAAAAGAGTGAAGTCCTGATAGAGGCATTGCCTTACATCAAGAAGTTTTTTCATAAAATTTTTGTCATAAAATTCGGCGGTTCAGCACTCTCGGACGCTGCCCTGCGAAAAAGCGTCCTCGAGGACATAGTGTTCATGCATTACGCCGGAATGAGGCCGGTTCTCGTTCACGGTGGCGGGCCGCACATAAGCGAGAAGATGAGAGAGGCCAAAAAAAGACCAAAATTCGTTGACGGATTCAGGGTTACAGATAAAAAGACAATGGAGATCGTCGATGATGCCCTTAACGACCTTAACGCCATGCTCGTAGAGGAGATCAAAAAAATGGGTGCCGAGGCGTTTGGTTTGAGCGGCAAGGAAAATAAGCTTATTCAGGCAAAAAAGATGGAGCACAAGGAAGACATTGGTTTCGCCGGGGCGGTAGAATCCGTTGATACAACTGTTCTTGAAAAACTGATGGAGGCTAATATTATCCCGGTTATTTCCCCTGTTGGTATTGGCCGAGATACTGAGCTTTATAACGTCAATGCGGATGAAGTCGCAAGTAACATAGCCATGGCCTTCAAGGCGGAAAAACTTTTTATCCTTACAAACGTAAGGGGAATCATGAGGGAAATAGGGAACCCCGACACTCTCTATAGGTCGTTATCGCTGGCGGACGTGGACATTCTGGGTGAGAAAAAAATTATTTCCCAGGGTATGATCCCGAAGACAAGGGCCTGTACGAAGGCCTTGGAGGGCAAGGTAAAGAAGGCGCACATAATTGACAGTAACATACCACACGCATTACTTTTGGAAATTTTTACAGATAAAGGAATCGGAACGGAAATTATAAAATTAGGCAGAAGAACGAAAGCGACTGAGGGGATATGAACACGCAAGGCGTAGAAAATTTATACGATAAATACGTGATGAAGACCTACACGAGGGTGCCGCTTGTTTTCGCGAAAGCAAAGGGCGCGCTTGTGGAGGACATAGAAGGGAAGAAATACCTCGACTTTTTCCCGGGTTGGGCAGTAAGCGGGATAGGTCATTGTCACCCGAGAGTTGCAAGCGCGGTCGCCAAGCAGGTAAAAAAACTCGTGCACGTTTCGAACAATTATTATAGCGAGCTCCAGGGCAGGCTTGCGAAAAAAATTATCGAACATTCTTTCCCGGGAAAAGTGTTTTTTGGTAACTCCGGGGCCGAGGCGAACGAAGGCGCAGTTAAGCTCGCCAGAAAATACGGCCATGAAAAGGGGAGATTTGAAGTCATAACCATGAATAAGTCGTTTCACGGAAGAACCCTCGCCATGATAGCGGCAACGGGCCAGGATAAGGTGAAGCACGGCTTTGAACCCATGCCTCAAGGGTTTGTTCACGTTCCATTCGGTGACATAGAGGCTTTGGAAAAGGCCATAAATGAGAAAACAGCCGCGGTAATGCTTGAGTTAATTCAATGCGAAGGCGGTATCAATGTCGCAAGAAAAGAGTATGTAGAAAAAATAAGAGAAATTTGCGACAAAAATGACATAGTTCTTATTGTTGACGAAGTGCAGACAGGCATGGGTAGAACCGGAAAGATGTTTTGCTACCAGAACTATGGTATTGAGCCTGACGTCATGACGCTGGCCAAGGCGCTCGGCGGCGGCCTTCCGATAGGCGTCATAGTAGCCAATGCCAAGTTTAAGGACGTTTTGTTGCCCGGCAATCACGCCTCGACTTTCGGCGGGAGCCCGATTGTGTGCGCGGCAGCTTTAGGAGTTTTTGAAGCCATAGAAAAGGATAGATTACTGCAGAATGCCGTGAAGCAGGGAAAGTATTTAGCCAAAAAGCTTGAGCTTCTCAAAAAGAAAAACAAGCTCATCAAAGAAATAAAAGGCATGGCCCTTACAATCGGCGTTGTGTTGGGCGTGGACGGCGAAGGGGTATATAGGAAAGCCTTGGAAAACGGCTTACTGATAAACTGCACGCAAAAAAATATTTTAAGAATCATGCCGCCGCTTACGGTTACGAAAGCGCAGATTGACAAAGCAGTAGGCATATTGGAAAAGATTCTGGAAGGATAAGAAAATGGCTAAAAGAGATTTTATATCAATAACAGATTTAAGAAAACCCGAGATCCTTGGAATTTTTAAACAGGCAAAAGTCTTTAAAAAGAAACCTTTTTCAAAAAGGGATGCTTTGGCGTCCAAGTCGATAGCGCTTGTTTTTCAAAAGCCGTCGAACAGAACCAGGGTTTCTTTCGAAGTGGGAATTTTTGACCTCGGGGGGCATGCCACTTATCTGGGCCCGGAAGAACTAAAATTAGGCGTTAGAGAATCGGTAAAGGATGCTGCCAAGGTCCTGTCAAGGTACCTGGACGGTATAGTGGCGAGAACTTTCAGCCATGAAGATATGCTTCTCATGGCGAAGTTTTCGACAATCCCCATTATAAACGGCTTAAGTGACTTGCTTCACCCGTGCCAGGGTTTGAGCGACCTTTTCACGATTGATGAAAAATTTGGCAAAAGTGATATCAAGATATCATTTGTAGGCGACGGAAACAATGTTCTGCATTCCCTTCTATTGGGTTGTAGCGTGCTAGGAAGGGACATACATGTAGCAACCCCGGCAGGACAGGGACCCAACGCCGAAGTTTTAGAGAAAGCAAAAAGCGAAGCAGCTAAAAGCGGATCAAAAATAGAATTAACTAACGACCCCGTAGAATGCGTTAAGGGTGCGGACGTGGTTTATACCGATGTATGGGTTAGTATGGGGCAGGAAAGAGAGAAGCAAAAAAGGTTAAGCGCATTTAGCGGCTTTCAGGTAAATAAGGAACTTCTCTCGCACGCGAAAAAAAACGTGCTTGTTATGCATTGTCTCCCTGCTCATAGAGGCGAGGAGATAACGGATGCTGTTTTGGACGGGAAAAATTCCATTGTCTATGATCAGGCGGAAAATAGATTACACGTACAGAAGGCGATTTTACTTAAGCTTTTGGGAGGATAGAAATGTCGAAAAAAGTAATACTTGCGTATTCCGGCGGGCTTGACACGTCTTGCGCCGTAAAATGGTTAAAAGAGAAGGGCTTTAACGTCATCTGCTATCTGGCTGACGTGGGCCAGGGCCAGAATTTCCAGACGGTAAAGACCAGAGCCATGAAAACCGGTGCCAGCAAAGTGATCGTGGGTAATTTAAAAAAAGAGTTTGTCGAAGACTTTATATGGCCGAGCCTTAAGGCTAACGCCGTTTATGAGTCAAAGTATTTTCTTGCGACAGCGCTTTCGAGGCCCATCATCGCAAAGGAACTTGTTGAAGTGGCGCATAAAGAAAAAGCAAGCTACGTCGCACACGGATGTACGGGCAAGGGTAATGATCAAGTAAGGTTTGAGGTCACTTTCGCCGCGCTGGATTCTAAGCTTAAAACGATTGCGCCCCTCAGGGAATGGGACCTTCCTACAAGGGAAGCTGAAATAAGATATGCGAAGGTTCATAAGATTCCGATAGACGTTACAAAGAAAAAACCGTATAGCATAGATAAAAATCTCTGGGGCATAAGCATAGAAAGCGGAAATCTTGAGGACCCGTGGTTTGAGCCTACCGAGGACGCTTATCAGATGACCAGGGCTATCGTCAAATCACCCAATAAGCCGTGTTATCTTAAGATTGACTTCAAGAAAGGCATTCCTACTAAAATAAACGGTAAAAAACTGGATGGGATAAAACTAATCGGCAAGCTAAACGAAATAGGCGGGAGATATTCGATCGGAAGGTCTGACTTAATAGAGAATAGGTTAGTCGGTATTAAATCCAGGGAAATTTATGAAGCACCTGCCGCGAAAATACTTTTTGAAGCGCACAAAGCGCTGGAAAGCCTGGTACTTGACAGGGAAACGCTTCATTTTAAGGAAGTGGTTGGCCTTAAATATTCGAGGCTCGTATACGACGGTCTTTGGTACACGCCGTTAAAGGGGGCGATAGATAAATTTGTGGACAGTACCCAGGAGCCCGTAGAAGGTACGATAAACCTGAAGCTCTTTAAGGGTAATGTAATAATAGTCGGTAGAAAATCACCGAAGTCACTTTATAAAAAAGAGCTTGCTACTTACGGCAAGGGCGATAAGTTCGACCAGGGCCTGGCGAAAGGCTTTATCGAGCTCTTCGGTTTGCCTTACAAAAAGGGGTAAGGGGTAATTTATGGCCAAGAAATTATGGGGCGGAAGATTTAATAAGGCACTTGCAAAAGATGTTCTATCTTTTACCTCGAGCATCAATATAGACAAGACGCTTGCGATATACGATTGCCTGGGGTCGATAGCGCATGCCAAAATGCTCGGCAAGGCAAAGATAATACCGGCAAAAGACGCAAAGAAAATCGTAAAGGGCCTTAAATCTATTCTAACGTCGCTTAAAAAAGGAACCTTTAAGGTAGATAAAGGCTTTGAGGACATCCATTCCAATATTCAGTACGTACTTACGAAAAAGATCGGTAAGACAGCCGGTAGATTGCATACGGCGCGTTCCAGGAATGACCAGGTAGTGACGGATACGAGAATGTATTGCAAGGACACGATAGATGCGCTTATCAGATCAATCACATTACTTCAGAAGTCTGTGCTCGGTGCCGCGAAAAAATATGTTACGCTTGTTATCCCCGGGTATACGCATCTTGAGCATGCGCAACCCGTGCTTTTTTCGCACCTATTGCTTGCGTACATTGAAATGCTGGAAAGGGACAAAGAAAGACTGGAAGATACCAGAAAGAGAATAGACGTTTTAGTCCTGGGAAGCGGAGCCTTGACCGGCACGACGCTCCCGATAGATAGAAACTATGTAAAAAAACTTTTAGGGTTTAAATATCTGTCTAGAAACAGCATAGATGCGGTAAGCGACAGGGACTTTATAGTCGAATTTTTAGGCGCACTCTCTATCATATCGATGCACCTTTCGAGGATTGCCGAAGATATGATTCTCTATGGAACAAAAGAATTCGACCTGATCGAAATAGATGAAAGATTCTGCACGGGCAGTTCTCTTATGCCGCAGAAGAAAAATCCGGATGTTTTGGAGCTTATAAGAGGTAAAACAAGCCAGATATACGGAAGCCTCGTGAGCGTGCTTGGCATGCTAAAAGGTTTGCCGCTATCTTACAACAGGGACTTGCAGCTCGATAAAGAGCCGTTATTTAGTTCGATCGAAACAATAAACGAGGAGTTAAAGCTTTTGGCAGGCCTTTTCGCGAGCATAAAAATAAATAAGAAAAACGCAGGCAAGGCATTGAAGGATGAGACAATCTTTGCAACTGACATAGCCGAATATTTGGTAGGGAAGGGGATAGCTTTCAGGGACGCCCATGACATTACGGGAAAACTTGTAAAATATTGCGAGAAACATAATAAAAATATTTCTACACTTGACATAAAGGAGCTTAATAAATTTTCGAAATGCTTTAAAAAAGATATTTTTGCAAGGCTAAATCCGGAATCTTCCGTAAGGCTTAAAAAGTCTATCGGAAGCACGAATCCGGTGTTTGTAAAAAAGCAAATTAAAAATTGGAATAAAATTTTAAAAGTCTAAGGGAGAATTATGCACCGTTTTAAGTACAAAGGAAATTCACTTTATTGCGAAAACGTGAAGGTTGAAGAAATAGCCAAAGAGGTAGGCACGCCTGTCTACATCTATAGCAAGAACACGCTTCTTGACCATTATCGGAAGATAGAGGACGCGCTTCGCGAAGTATCGCCGCTTATTTGTTTTTCCGTAAAGAGTAACTCTAATCTCGCTGTATTGAAGACGTTAGTTTCAGCAGGTGCAGGACTTGATGTTGTTTCAGGTGGGGAACTATACCGAGGAAAACTCTCAGGCGTGCGACCCGAAAAGATTGTTTATGCGGGTGTCGGAAAAAAGCGCGATGAAATTCTAGACGCCATTCGCTACGGGATACTGTTTTTCAACGTAGAGTCCGAAGAGGAGCTCGCGCTCATAAATCGATGCGCGCTCGAATTACGCAAGAAAGTAAACGTTGCGATCAGGGTAAACCCGGACGTTGGTGCCCATACGCACAAATATATAACTACCGGCAAGGGGCACACGAAGTTTGGTGTTGATTTTAATACCGTAAAGCGTATCTTCCGTTCAAAATGGAGATATAGGAATGTCAACCTAAGAGGCATACACATACACATAGGTTCTCAGATAGTGAATCCAAACCCGTTTCAGAACGCGATAAAGAAGGTATTGAAGTTTTTAAAAGAAAACAAGATATTCGTGGAATATCTTAATATAGGAGGGGGCCTGGGGATAGTATATTCTTTTGAAAAACCGCAGACTGCCAAACATTTTGCTAAAAGAATTCTACCGTTAATTAAAAAGTCCGGGCTCAAGCTTATACTTGAACCGGGCAGATTTATTTGCGGTAATAGCGGAATAATGGTTACAAAAGTTCTCTTTAGAAAAAAGACAGGGCAAAAGAGATTTGCCATCGTAGACGGCGGCATGAATGACCTTATAAGGCCAAGCCTCTACGAGGCGCATCACACCATTGTTCCCGTCACTCTGCCCAAGAAAGGGGCTAAGAAGGGAAAGTTCGACATAGTCGGACCCATATGTGAAACCGGTGACTTCCTCGCTAAAGATCGAAGAATGAAGCTCCTGGATCGGGGCGACCTTCTTGCCGTGATGGCCGCAGGCGCTTACGGCTACACCATGTCCAGCAATTATAACTCAAGGCCGCGCGCAGCAGAGGTAATGGTTAGCGGAAGCAAGTTTTCCGTGGTTAAGAAAAGAGAAAATTACAGGGATCTCGTAAGAGGGGAATCGTCCGGGTAAAATGAAAATAAACTTCACTAAAGCAGTAGCCAGCGGAAACGATTTTGTAATCGTGGACAATAGAGCCGGCAAGCTTGCCGGAGAAATAGCCGATTTCGGTGATTTTGCGAAGTTCGTATGCCGAAGAATGCTTTCCGTAGGATCCGATGGGCTACTCGTTTTAGAAGATTCAAGTGCGGCAGATTTTAAAATGCGTATCTTTAATCCCGACGGCTCCGAGGTGACAATGTGCGGAAACGGCATTAGGTGTAGCGCCTTATACGCTTACGAAAAGAAATGGTGCGGTGCCGTAATGAAAATTGAAACAGGCGCAGGCACGCTGGCCGCTGAAGTAGAGGGTGATTCGGTAAAGGTAAAAATGACAGCCCCTAAAAATATAAAACTTGATCAGAATATAGGCGCCGGTAAAACAATAATGAACGTTCACACGGTGAATACGGGCGTCCCGCATGTTGTGCATTTTGTCGAAAAGATAGAGAAATATCCCGTAAAAGAAATGGGATCAAAAATTAGATATCACAAGGTTTTTCAGCCTGAAGGAACGAACGCGAACTTTGTGCAGAAAATAGACGATTCAACTATTGTGGTAAGAACTTACGAAAGAGGCGTCGAAGACGAGACGCTTGCGTGCGGTACGGGCGTGGTTGCCTCGGCTATTATTTCACATTTAGCGCTTGGAGCCAAGGAGCCGGTTAGCGCTATTACAAGAAGTAAAGAAATTTTAAGGGTTAGCTTTAAAAAGGAACACAAGTCTTTTCGCGATGTTTTCCTGGAAGGACAGGCGCGAATTGCTTTTGAAGGAGAGGTAGATTATGTTTAGAGGATCATTTGTCGCCATAGTTACGCCGTTTAGAAACGGCAAAATTGACGAAAAAAAGTTTGAGCAACTTGTGGAATTCCAGATTAAAAACGGAACAGACGGTATTGTCCCGGCAGGATGCACGGGCGAGGCCGCGACGCTTAGCCACCAGGAGCAAAAGCGTTTCGTGAAGCTTGCTGTCGAGATAGTGGACGGACGCGTTCCTGTCATAGGCGGGGCAGGCTCGAATAATACCGCGGAGGCTATTTCTCTTACGAAACAAGCGAAGTCGGCGGGCTGCGATGCAGTGCTGTCGATTACCCCTTACTACAATAAGCCCACGCCCGAAGGGCAATACAGGCATTACGAGGCGATTGCTAAGAATGTTGATATACCGATTATGCTTTACAACGTGCCCTCGCGTACGGGCATATCGATTAAACCCGAAACGGTTGCGCGGCTTTCTAAAATCGACAACATTGTCTCTATTAAAGAGGCATCAGGGAGCCTCGATCAGGTAAGCCAGATCCTGTCTCTTTGTGACATAAACGTGTTAAGCGGGGACGATTCACTTACGCTGCCCATGATGGCGATCGGCGCGACGGGCGTTGTAAGCGTTGTGGCCAATATTATCCCGAAGGAAGTTCACGACATGGTGTTTAATTTCCTGGAAGGCGATATAGAGAGAGCAAAGAAGCTGCATTACAGCATAATACCTCTCTGTAAGGCAATGTTTATCGAGACAAACCCGATACCTGTCAAGACCTCGATGAAAGCGATGAAGAGGATAAACGGCCAGATGCGCCTGCCTCTTTGCGGGATGATGAAGGATAATGAAGCAAAGCTTAAGAAGGCCCTGAAGGCTTACGGACTAATATAAAAGAGAAAAAAATGGTTAAAATAGTTATAAGTGGTGCTGCGGGTAGGATGGGGAAGCGCATAGCAGAGCTTGCCCGGAAGGATACGGATCTCGGCGTAGTGGCCGGTGTTGAACTAAAAGACAACCCCGGTTTAAAAATCGTAAGTGATTTAAATAAAATCAAAGACGAATACGACTGCATTATCGAATTTACTACACCGAAGGCGACCCTTGAGCACGTTAAAATTGCCAAAGAGCGTAAAAAGGCAATCGTAATCGGTACTACCGGTTTATCCGAAACCCAAATGAGCGAAATACGCGAAGCTTCGAAAACTATACCTATAGTTTTTTCACCGAACATGTCAGTCGGCGTTAACGTGCTTTTTGATCTTATAGGAAAAGCGTCCAAGGTTCTGGGAAAAAGCTATAAGGTAAAGATAAAGGAAGCCCATCACGTGCACAAAAAAGATAAACCGAGTGGCACGGCAAAATTGATGGCGAACATCGTAAACGAAAAAACCGGGTCAAAAAACGTGCCGGTGCAATCCGTAAGGGAAGGCGAGATCGTGGGCGACCACGACATATTCTTCGAAAGCGACGTGGACGTTTTGAGAATCTCGCATAGCGCAAAGACCAGGGATATATTTGTGCTGGGTGCGTTAAAAGCGGCAAAATTCGTTGCTACGAAAAAAAATGGCCTCTTTTCCATGAAAGATGTGCTGGAGGAGTTATAAAGATGGGATTGCGCATAGTCAGGTCCGATAGGTTGAATAAATTGCCACCGTATCTATTTGTGGAAATAGATAGGGCAAAGAAGAAGGCGGTCAGCGCGGGCCGCGATATAATTGATTTAGGTGTCGGCGACCCTGATCAGCCTACGCCGCGATTCATCCTGGATGCATTACATAAGGCAAGCCGGGATCCTAAGACGCATAAATATGCGCTTGATAAAGGGATGCCGGAACTAAGGGCCGAGATTGCCCGCTGGTATAAAGCAAGGTTTGGTGTTGAACTGGACCCTGATAGGGAAGTTCTGCCCCTTATCGGCTCCAAGGAGGGCATTGCTCACATACCGCTCGCTCTCATTAACCCGGGCGACATAGGCCTTGTCCCGGAGCCATGCTACCCTCCATACAATTCAGGCGTGATTTTTGCTGGGGGCGAACCACATAAGCTGCCGCTACTGGCAAAAAATGCGTTTTTGCCGGATTTGCGTCACATAAATTCTACGGTCCTCAGTAAGGTGAAGCTCATGTTTATAAATTATCCGAACAACCCTACTGCGGCAGTGTGCGATAAAGCATTTTTTAAGGAATGCGTAAAGTTTGCGGAAAAACACAATATTATTATTTGTCACGACGCCGCTTATAGCGAACTTTCTTTTGATGGATTAAGGAACCCGAGCTTTTTGGAAACAGACGGCGCAAAAGGAGTCGGCGTTGAATTCCATTCCTTTTCGAAAGTTTTTAACATGACCGGCTGGAGAATTGGCTTTGTATGCGGAAATTCAGAAGTCATAGAAGCGCTTGCGAAAGTAAAGGCGAATGTCGATTCAGGCGTTTTTAACGCTATCCAGATAGCCGGCATCACAGCATTGAAAAAAATAGATAGTGTTACAAAAAGCGCAAACGCGCTTTACCAGAAGCGAAGAAACATTTTCATTGATGGTTTGGATAAAATCGGTTGGAGTGTTCCAAAGCCTAAGGCCACGTTTTACGTATGGGCACCTGTTTTTGGAAGGCATACGTCGGTTACACTGGCGCAGGCTCTTCTTGATAAAGCCAATGTAATCGCTACGCCGGGCAACGGCTTCGGCGCAAGCGGAGAAGGCTATGTGCGGATGGCACTTACGGTAGATGAGGGTCGACTAAAGGAAGCGGTTGCAAGAATCGCGAAGATTATCTGATAAAATGCCGGAAGAAAAGAAAACCGTCTTTATAGGCATGGGGTCAAATCTGGGAGACCGGAAGGCAAATATCGAAAAAGCCTTAGCGCTTGTAAACCTGATTAAAGGTGTAAAGCTTTTAAGGGTTTCCTCGATTTATGAGACAGAGCCGCAGGGCGGCCCGCCCCAGGGAAACTTCTTAAACGGCGTCTTTGAGGTGAAAACGGCGCGTAGCCCATTTAAATTGCTGGATGAATTGCAGAAAATAGAAAAACACCTCGGCAGAAAAAGAAGAGTAAAAAACGGGCCGCGCACGATAGATTTAGATATTCTCACTTTCGCCGACAGAAAAGTAAACGCCAAAAATTTAAAAATTCCGCACCCCAGAATGCATAAACGTGAATTTGTTTTGCGTGGCATAAGAGAGTTACGGGGCTTAAAATGAAGATAATAAAAAAAGTCGATAAAATGAAAACCTACGCGAAGATCATGAAGAAAGAAAATAAGCTTATCGGCTTTATTCCGACAATGGGATATCTACACGAAGGGCACTTAAGTCTTATGCGGACTGCCAGAAAGCAAACAGACACGGTTATAACAAGCATATTTGTAAATCCTCTCCAGTTTGGTCCGGATGAGGATTTTAAGAAATACCCGCGGAACATAAAAAAGGACGAGGAGCTTGCCAGGCAATGCGGCGTAGACGTCATGTTCTATCCCGAAAATGAAGACATGTACCCGGAAGGTTTCGCTACCTACATAAATGTCGAGGGGCTGACCGAGGGCTTGTGCGGCAAGTCGAGGGCAGGCCATTTTAGAGGCGTTACTACGGTAGTTATGAAATTATTCGAAATCGTGAAACCGGACATAGCGTATTTCGGCCAGAAAGACGCGCAGCAGGCCTTTGTGATTAAAAAGATGATCGAAGACTTGAGAATGGATATAACCATGAAGATCATGCCTATCGCAAGAGAGGAAAGCGGCCTTGCGATGAGTTCCAGAAACGCTTATCTTACGAAGCCCGAGAAGAAAGAGGCAGGTATTTTATTTACATCCCTTAAACTGGCGGAAGAATCTGTTAATTCCGGTGAAAAAGACCCGAAAAAAATCATAAAAAAGATGCGGGATTCAATATCTGCTTCGTCAGCTTCCGCAAAAATAGATTACATATCAATCGTTGATACAAAAAGCTTAAAAGAGGTTCGGGACATTTCCGGAGAGGTTTTGATAGCGCTAGCCGTATTTATCGGCAAAACGCGATTGATCGACAATATTATTATAAACACGGAAAAATCCGAAGAGGGGTACAAAAATGTCGGAACGCCCAAAGAGCGAAACACAGTACAAGGAAGAGCTTAAACAAAAGATAGCTCGACTTAAGAAAGAGCGAAACGCTGTTATCATCGTGCACAATTATCAGCGGGATGAGATACAGGAAATAGCCGATATTCTGGGTGATTCGCTGACACTCGCCCGCGCGGCGGTTAATACGAAAGCAAAAATAATTGTATTCTGTGGCGTACACTTCATGGCAGAGAGCGCCGCGATCTTGAACCCCGGAAAAAAGGTGCTCTTACCGGTCAAGGAAGCCGGCTGCCCGCTTGCCGACATGATCACCGTTCAAAAACTTCGCCGTAAGAAAAAAGAATTCCCGGATGCTGCGGTTGTCTGTTACGTAAATTCCAGCGCCGAGATCAAGGCCGAAAGCGATGTAAGCTGTACTTCCTCAAACGCGATAGAGGTCGTGAGATCTATAGAAAATAGGCGTATTATATTTGTTCCCGACAAAAACCTTGGTAGATACGTGCAGAGCCAGGTACCTGAGAAGGAGATAATGTTATGGGAAGGTTTTTGCCCTACGCATCTTAGGCTTACCGAAGAAGATGTGGTTAAGGCGAAAAACAAGCATCCCGAAGCAGAATTTATAGCGCATCCTGAATGTCGGCCCGAAGTTTTAGCAAATGCCCATCACATTTGTTCTACCGGCGGCATGTTTCAATATGCGAAGGCATCAAAAGCCAAAGAGTTCATCGTCGGTACTGAGAGCGGCATGCTATATAGGCTGCGAAAGGAAAATCCCGGTAAAAAGTTCTATATGCCGACCGCGCACCTTATGTGCGCCAACATGAAGCTGACAACGCTTGGCTGGGTAGCGTACTCACTGGAAAATCTCGTATACGAAGTAAAGGTTTCTGAGGAAATTGCCGGTAAGGCGCGTAAAACTTTGGAGAGAATGCTAAGCGTAACGCAACAAGTGCAAAAAAACACGGCAAAATCAAACTCATAGAAAGCTAACGTGGAAAAAATAAAAGCAGGTATTATCGGTTGTGGTGTGATAGGAAGTGAGATCGCCTCCGCGTGCGTAACGGTACTTTCGAAAAAAATCGAACTCGTAGCCCTTTACGATATAGATAAACAAAAAAGCGCCGGCCTTTCGAAGTTAATAAAAAAAGATGTCGCAGTTGATGCCCCGGATGAGCTTTACGATAAGTCAGACTTCGTGATAGAAGCCGCAACCGGCGGCGTTGCGCGAGAGACAGTAAAAAAGGTTATTGAGAAGAGGAAAAGTGTTTTGGTAATGAGCGTGGGAGGGTTAATCGAATCGCAAGACCTAATCGAAGAAGCAAAGAAGAAAAACATCAAATTATTCTTCCCGAGCGGCGCCATATGCGGGATAGACGGCCTAAAAAGTGCCGGCGTATCTAAAATAGAAAGCGTTACATTGACTACGAAGAAGCCGCCCCGTGGCCTTGCCGGCGCGCCATACCTCAAAGAAAAAAATATAGACGTAAATTCGATAAAAAGCGAAACAGTTGTATTCAGCGGTAGCGCGTTAGAGGCGGTCGCAGGTTTCCCTAAAAACGTAAACGTGTCTTCGATTCTCTCGCTTACAGGGATCGGAGCAAAGAAAACAAAAGTAAAAATTGTAACCTCTCCGGAATTCAAGAAAAATGCGCATGAAATAGAAATAATCGGCGATTTCGGTAGAATGACTACGAGAACCGAAAATGTCCCGTCAGAGAAAAACCCCAAAACAAGCAAATTAGCTGCTCTTTCGGCCATAGCTACACTGACCGCAGCGGTCGAAAGCGTGAGGTTCGGGACATAAACTATAGATTAGATGAGAGGAGGTGAAACAAATGGCAAAGACAGTATGTAAATGCGGCATAAAGAGAAAGAAAGGCTATCTCTATTTTGTCGGCAAGAATGGTTGTGCATATGAAACAAAAATGGCACGCGGCACGAAAAAAGGCGGCGGAAGAAAGGTAGTGCACAATTGCCGTATCAAGAAAGAGAAAGGCTATCTTTATTTTATCGACAAGAAGGGTAACGTCGGTGCAGCAAAAATGCAGCGCGGCGGCAAATAAACAAATAATACCGTAGAGAGTGGCAAGCGACAAAAGAGGAAGGGCTCTTCCTTGTTTGTTTAATGCTGCTCTCTACTTCTTGCAGAATGAAAATCGAATACACGTACTTCCTTAAAATCCTCATTTTAAAATCCTTACCAAAATATGGGTAAAGCGCGAACCTTAATGAGTATGTACAAGAAACTGTACGCCCACTTCGGGCCGCGGCACTGGTGGCCGGCGAAGAGCGCGTTCGAAGTCATGGTCGGAGCCATACTCACACAAAATACGGCCTGGTCAAATGTTGAAAAAGCGATAGCGAACTTGAGAAGGGAAGGCCTTCTTTCCCAGAAAAAAATAAGTCAAATAAAAACCAGAAAGCTCGCAGCCCTTATAAGGCCATCCGGATTTTATAACGAAAAGGCAAAGAAACTTAAAGAGCTTGTAAGATTCCTGGCAGGCTTTTGCGGAAGTAATTTAAGGAAACTGCGCCAGCATGACACTGCTTACCTCAGAAAAGAATTTTTACGCGTACACGGGATAGGCCCCGAAACAGCCGACAGCATACTTCTCTATGCGCTCGGAAAGGCGAGCTTTGTGGTTGATGCGTATACAAAAAGGATTTGTATGCGGCATAAACTGATACCCGAACATGCGACGTATCACCAGATTCAAGAGTTCTTTACGGACAATCTTCTTAAAGATGCGAAAATATTCAATGAGTACCATGCCCTTATAGTGGAGACAGGCAAAAATTACTGTAAAAAAAATAAGCCACTTTGCAAAATTTGCCCCTTGAGACTGGTCAAATGCGGCAAAAATATGGTATACTTAAATAAAAAATAGGGGGTGCGTTATGATATTTGGTTTATTTAAGAAAAAAAGAACCACTGAGGAATTGGGAGCTCCCATCGGCGAAATAACTCATTATTTCCAGCATGTAAAAGCAGCAGTTATAAAATTGAAAAAAAACACCATGTCCGAAGGGGATACCATTTGCATTAAAGGGCACACAACGGATTTTGAGCAAAAAGTAAAGAGTATGCAGGTTAATCATAAAACGATACATAAGGCATCTTCGGGGCAGGAGATCGGAATGAAGGTTAAGTCTAAAGTGCGGCACGGTGATAAAGTTTATAAAATTTCTTGATATAACGATAAGTGTAGTGTATAATTTGCCAATATGAAAAATAGATTGTATAAAAAAATGCTCTTGGGTCTGGGTTTTGACTGCAGAGACGGTCACGTGCGGATAACAAAGGGCAAGAATTTCCGCCTCTACGGAGGTTCAAAAGAAACACACGGCCTCATGCAGGAAAAAGCCGTTAAATTTAATGAGCATCTCCACAAAAAGCAAAAGACATTGGAGGGCTTAAGTAGAAGAGAATTTCATGATATCGCGAAAAAAATAGGCCTTCAGATACCAAAAGACAATGAAGGCGCGTAGATAGCCCCGTCATTACTTATCCGCCCGAGCCCCTAAAAGGCTTGCCACATACAATTTTTAATGATATCATATTGTTTCATAAAAAAGGAAAGGGGGAGCGATAATGGCTAAGATTACCATCGATGTAACCACTTGTACCGGTTGCGGGCTTTGCTCATCGCTATGTCCGGAAGTGTTCGAAATAGATGATAAGAACATTGCAAAAGTAAAAGGCGATTCATGCCAGGGCCAGGACATAAATGACGTGGCTTCACAATGCCCTGTTGAGGCAATAAAAGTAGAATAAAAGTTGAAAACCGATAGATTCAAGAAGGTTGCGGCCGCCGCCGCGGTTTCCGCGGGCAATTATATCGCCAAGAATGTCGGCAAAATAAAAAGCATTCGCTACAAGGGCGAGACAAATATTGTCACTGACATAGACAAAAGGGCCGAAGACATAATTATAGGCGCGATAAAAAAATCCTACCCGCGCCATAACTTTCTTGCCGAAGAAAAAACCTACCTAAAACGCGAATCAGATTTTACGTGGATTATTGATCCTATTGACGGCACGACGAATTTTTTGCACGGGTTTCCTTTTTTTTGCGTTTCCGTGGCGCTTGCGTATCGCGAAAAGGTTATCGTGGGCGTCGTGTACGATCCGTCAAAAAATGAACTTTTTCACGCAGAACATAAAAAAGGCGCGTTTTTAAACAGAAAAAGAATCCGTGTCTCCGGAGTAAGAGAAGTTAAGAAAGCGCTCCTATCAACGGGATTTGCCTATAACGTGAAAAAGGCAAAGCGCAATAATGTTAACAATTTTGCAAAATTCCTTAAAACCTCACAGGCAATAAGAAGGCCCGGTTCCGCTGCGCTCGACATTTGCTATGTTGCATGCGGGCGTTTTGACGGATTCTGGGAGCTGCGCCTTAGCCCATGGGATACGGCGGCAGGTTTTCGAATAGTAGAAGAAGCGGGCGGAAGGGTTACCAAGTTTGACGGGACAAAATATACTATATACGATCAGGAAATTCTTGTCTCAAACTCAAGGATTCATGCCCGCATGGTAAAAACCCTGCTGACATAAAAGAGATATTTTTATTGTAATCTATCCGGTTCGTGCTAAAATATATGCAAGGTAAAAGGAGGTGGCTTTATGGGAAAACTATTTTTATATCTAATAAGCATATTCTGGATAATCATCGGTGCGCTTTCCGTGTTCGCTACTGACTTGGTGAGAAAGAAATTTTTTAATAGGCTTTTAAAAAAGAAAGATATGAAAAAATTAGCTCCTATTCCTATCGCTATAGGAATACTGCTGTTTCTATCAGCTTCGGCCAATAATCATGCAATAATCGTTATCCTGATTGGGATTCTGGCTATCGCAAAAGGGGTAATGATCATCGTGGCAGAAGACAAAATGCAAAAAATAACCGACTGGTGGCTAAAATCCAAGGATAACGCCTACAAAATATGGGGTGTTGTCATAATTCTCTTAGGCTCGGTAGTGTTGATGGGGATTAAATAGTAGCCTCTCTTTTAAATATTTTTAACGGGGACAGTCCGCAAGGCCTGTCCCCGTATCTATAAACACCTCACATGCTTATAAAAAAAGATCCCACAATTATTCAATCCTATCTCGAAGACTCCTCTAATCTAAAAGGCGGCCATACTGAAAGGGTGGTCATACCGCAAACCATCGATGAAGTATCTTCCGTTTTAAAAGAGGCAGATACTAAGAGGGTTCCCGTTACTGTATCGGGCGCCGGAACGGGTCAGGCAGGGGGAAGGGTTCCTTTTGGGGGGATAGTTTTATCTACGGAGAAACTGAGCGCAATAAAGGAAATAAGGAAATTTGATAAAGGCGGATACGTAGTTCTGGAAGCAGGCGTTTTGATCAAGGACTTAAAAGAGGCATGTGAACAAAAAGAGCTTTTTTATACATACGACCCGACAGAACAAACAGCTTTTGTCGGAGGCGCCATCGCTACTAACGCCTCCGGGGCGCGTTCGTTTCGATATGGGCCGACAAGGCAATATGTAAAAGGCATAAGGGTGGCTTTAGCCGACGGTTCGATTCTTTTATTAAAAAGGGGAGAAGTTAAGGCAAAGGGGCGCATCTTAGGGTTCGAAGCGTCCGGAAAGCGTTACAAAATCAACCTTCCCGCATACAAAATGCCGGATACAAAAAACTCTGCCGGATATTACGCAAAAGATGACATGGATCTTGTGGACCTTTTTGTGGGCCAGGAGGGCACGCTTGGGGTTATCGTAGAAGCGGAGCTAGGGCTTATTGATAGGCCAAAAGAAATATTTAGCGCATTTGCATTTTTTAAAGATGAATCTAGTGCCTGGAGCTTTGCCAAAGATTCAAGGTTAGCGCGCCCTTTATCGATCGAATATTTTGATGTTAATTGCCTCAAACTCCTTGGGGAGAGGGATCACAATGTCCCGGATAGCGCAAAAGCAGCGATATTTTTTGAAGATGAAATCACAGAAACAGAGGATGCGGTTATGGCGAAGTGGGAAAAGCTCCTGTCTAAACACGGCGTTTCCCTGGATAACACCTGGGTTGCCATGAACGAAAAAACGCACCGCGAATTCCTGGATAAAAGGCATTTTATTCCAGAGACAATGTCCGAGATGGCCAAGCGTTCCGGTTTCCCAAAAGTCAGCACAGACCTTGCGACACCGAAAGAAAAATTGCGTGACATGCTGGAGTTTTATAAAAACAGTTTAGAGAAAAATGCTTTGCGTCACTTCGTGTTCGGTCACATAGGTGATGCGCATTTGCACGTAAACATGCTCCCTGCCGATCAAAAAGAATATGAAAAATGCAAGAATTTGCAGCTTGAATTTGTAAAAAAGTCTCTTTCTTTAGGCGGCACCGTTTCGGCGGAGCACGGCATCGGGAAGTCTAAAAAGGGATTCCTGAAATTACTCTACGGCGAGAAAGGCATAAACGAGATGATTGAGGTTAAGAAAACTCTTGACCGGAATTTAATTTTGGGAAGAGGGAATGTATTCGATACTTGAGATTTCCACTCTTGACAAAGCCATATATATATCTTATAATTACTTCCCTATATAAACCAAAATAATGAGGAGGTTTCAATGAGCCACTTACTTACCGATGAACAGAAAATGATAAAGGACCTATGTCGCCAGATAGCGCGGGAGAAAATCCAGCCTGTTGCGGCCGAATATGACGAAAAGGAAGAGTTCCCCTGGCCGATAGTAAAGATACTCGCCGAATCCGACATCTGCGGTATCTATATACCTGAGGCTTATGGTGGAATGGGCGGAGGTATCCTGGAGCTGGCAATAGCAACCGAGGAGTTGTCATGGGGCTGCGGCGGTATATCGCTAGCTTTTGCTGCAACGGGCCTGGGAACCTTCCCTATCATACTTTTTGGAAATGATGAGCAGAAAAAGAAATACCTGCCGAGAATCGCCAAGGGCACGATAGCGGCATTCTGTATTACGGAAGCTGAAGCCGGTTCGGATGCAGGTTCAATAAAAACGACTGCAGTAAAAGACGGTGACCATTACATATTAAATGGTACAAAGCAGTGGATCACAAACGGTGGCGAAGCAGAGATTTACACGGTTATAGCCATGACGGATAAAAACAAGGGCGCAAGAGGCGCAACAGCCTTTGTCGTTGAAAAAGGAACCAAGGGTTTAGATTTCGGAAAGAAGGAAAAAAAGCTTGGCATCAGGGGTTCGGCCACGAGAGAAGTTATATTCACCGATTGCAAGATCCCCAAAGAGAACATGCTATCGAAGCAGGGCATGGGCTTTATTGTTGCCATGAAAACCTTCGATTATTCCCGTCCAGGCGTTGCAGCACAGGCCCTAGGCATAGCACAGAGAGCGCTTGATGAAGCGGTTAAATATTCTCACGAGAGAAAACAGTTCGGTCAATTTATCTCAAGCTTTCAGGGCATACAGTTCATGCTGGCTGACATGGCCATACAGGTTGAAGCAGCGAGGGCTATGGTTTACAGGGCCGCCAGAATAATCGATTCCGGCGCGAAGGACATATCCAAGCTGTCGGCTATTGCAAAAACATTTGCTTCAGACGTGGCGATGAAAGTAACTACAGACGCAGTTCAAGTTTTCGGAGGATACGGTTACATGCGGGAATACCCTGTAGAGAAACTAATGAGAGACGCGAAAATTACACAGATTTATGAAGGGACAAATCAAATACAGCGCAGCATCATAGCGGCACATCTGATAAAAGAACTCAAGAAGAAGTAAAAACGAGGCAATAACGTGCACGTAGTAGTTTGCATAAAGCAAGTTCCGAATACCACGCAGGTCCGGATTAATCCCGAGACAAATACGCTTATACGCGACGGTGTAGAGAGTATCATCAACCCCTTTGACATGTACGCCATAGAAGAGGGCATACGCTTGAGGGAAAAATTCGGGGGGAAGGTCACCGTAATAAGTATGGGGCCGCCACAGGCAGACCAGGCGCTAAAGGAAGCTATTTCTATGGGCTGTGACGAGGCAATATTGATAACGGACAGGGCTTTTGCAGGCAGTGATACATGGGCGACAAGTTATGTGCTTTCGCAGGCTATAAAGAAAATAAAGGATTTTAACGTTATACTTTGTGGGAAACAGGCCTCGGACGGTGATACCGCGCAAGTAGGGCCCGGTATCTCAACACATCTTGACATACCGCAGGTCACATATGTAAAGAAAATAGAGGAAATAAGCGAGAAAAGCGCCCGTGTTGAAAGAATGATGGAAGAAGGCTTTGAAATAATTGAAATTCCGCTACCCTGCCTTTTTACGGTAGTTAAAGAAATTAATGAGCCGCGATTACCGTCCTTAAAAGGTAAGATGAAAGCGAAGAAAGCAGAGATTCCAAAGTGGAGTGCCGAAGACCTGAACTGCGATTTTGATAAAATAGGCCTGGACGGTTCACCGACACGCGTAGTTAAGATATTTACACCTACGCCACGTAAGGGCGGGGAAATTCTAAAAGGCGATACCAAGGAAATAGTAGATAGGCTGGCGAGTGAGTTAAAAAATGAGTGCTGAGAAGAAAATTCAAATTTTAAACGATGTATGCACGGGCTGCACCCTATGCGTTAAGGCGTGTCCGTTTGCCGCTATCAGCATGCAAAACAAAAAGGCGGTTATTGATTACGATAAATGCAACCTTTGCGGCGCATGCGTGGATGTGTGCAATTTTAACGCCATAGAAATAAAAACACTGGAGCGGAAATACGATCACTCCTCCTACAAGGACGTATGGGTTTTTTGCGAACAGAAAAAAGGCATAGTGCAATCTATCTCGTATGAGCTGCTTGGCGAGGGTAAAAAACTTGCGAAAAAACTAAACTGCAAATTATGTGCCGTTCTCTTAGGTGAAAACATGAAAGAAAAGGCAAATGAACTCTTTGAGAGGGGCGCGGACATTGTCTATCTCGTTGATTCACCGCACCTGAAATATTACCAGGACGACCCGTATTCAAAAGTGCTTACCGAAGTCATAAACGAACATAAACCCGAGGTTGTCTTGTGCGGCGCCTCAACGATCGGAAGAAGCCTTATATCGAGAGTTGCGGTAAAGATCAATGCGGGTCTGACGGCAGATTGCACCGGACTCGATATTGACCCGAAGGAAAAATTACTTTTGCAGACAAGACCGGCTTTCGGTGGAAATATAATGGCCACGATCATAACGCCGAATCACAGGCCGCAGATGGCAACCGTGCGGCACAAAGTCATGCAGGAGGCCGGAATCGAAAAGGGCCGAAAAGGCACCATAATCGAGAAAAAATACAGCGATGAAATCTTATTTACGAGAACCAAACTCATAGATATTGTAGAAGAAATTGAAGAAACGGTTAACCTCACTGAAGCTGACATAATCGTTTCAGGCGGCAGAGGCGTAGGTGGGCCTGAAAATTTCGATATTATTCGCGAACTTGCTCTTACCGTGGGAGGCGCTGTCGGCGCGTCACGAAGTGCGGTAGACGCCGATTGGATACCATACTCGCACCAGGTAGGGCAGACCGGCAAAACAGTGTGCCCGAAAATTTACATAGCCTGCGGTATAAGCGGACAAATCCAGCACTTAATCGGAATGCAATCCTCTAAAATAATCGTAGCTATAAACAAAGACCCCGATGCCCCTATCTTCAAAGTCGCCACTTACGGCATAGTAGCCGACCTTTTCCAAATAGTCCCGGCCCTCACCAAAAAATTCAAACAGATCCTCGGCAAGTAACTCTACCGCAAAAATAAAAAGCTCTAGCGGAATGAGAGGGTATTAGTGAGGGCGGCTTTTTTTGCCGATTATAGGAGATCCTTTCTTTCCATAATTACAAATATATACATTCAGCTTACTACAATTTTTTGAAGAAGAAAGAGCTCCG
>JABMQJ010000013.1 GCA_013203315.1 Candidatus Omnitrophota bacterium
ATTTTTTGAAGAAGAAAGAGCTCCGTCGAAAGTGCAGTGCCGCCCTCACCAATACCCTCTCATTCCGTTAGTTGGGAGGAAAGGAATTGCAAAATTCACGCAGCAATAGAACAACTGGGCGATGGAAGAGGCAGGGGTTTCTTTACTTTTTCTCTTTAATTAATCTTTTGTAGATATCTATGGTGCTACGAGTAACTATTTCCTTAGTAAAACTTTTTTCTACGATTTGTCTACCCGTATATCCAAGCCTTCTCCTTAGGCGTTCATCGGATAATAGCTGGATAATACGCGAGGCGAGAACTTCAAAATTCTTAATAGTTATAACGTATCCTGTAATGCCATCCTGGATAATTTCAGGCATCCCACCCGAATCCGTTACAATCATAGGCTTGCCGGACGCAAGGGATTCCAGCATTGTAAGGCCGAAAGGTTCACCGCTACTTGATGGATAAATGCAAACTTTTGCAACACCATACATCTCCGATACTTCTTCCAATGTGAAAGTATCAATCAAAACGTTTTTTTGAAGACCGAATATCTTAACAAGGTTCACCATGTATGCTATATCCTTCTGGTGAGAGCCTGCCCAATCAATAATATTTTTAGTTCCCGCCAGAACAAGCAAGATGTCCGGAAAACTCTTTTTTATAATGTTAAGCGCTTTAATGCTTACATCGCATCCTTTGGCCAAACCCATGCGCGCTGGATGGAAAATAACACGTTTATTATTGAGTTGCGGATACTTTTTTAAAATCTTATTTGTTTTTACATTAGGCTTATAAATTTGAGTATCAATACCATGATGAACAGTTGTAATTTCTCTATCGTCAATACCGGCTCCTATCAGTTCACGCTTGATAAAGTGGCTTACAGCGATAAAATGACTCCATTTTATATCGCGTGTAAGCTCAAGGAATAAAACGTCGTCCCATACGTTATGCGCTGTAAGCACAAGAGGAACGCCGAGTTTATGCGCACATTTTTCCAGTGTCTCAGCGTGGATCTTGCTAAAATAGTGCATATTGTGGGCATGAATAACATCCGGTTTTACTTTACTAAAGAAATTATTAAAAACTTTTTTTAATTCATTTTCTAGGCCGAAAAGGCCACGCTTGAAAAGCCAGTTAAGATCCATCATCGGCGTTCGATGAATACCAACGCCTTTATAGTTATCGTTGACTTTGGCGCCATCTACGGTACCTGTCAAAAGATTTACTCTATGGCCAAGCCGCGCCATCTCAGGCATGATAATAGTAAGATGTGTCTCAACTCCTCCTATGATTGGCGGAAAACCCCAGTGAAGCTGGGCTATGTTCATATGTTTTCGAGATATTTTTTTAGAATTTTTATTTTTTTTCATATTTTCCTTTCGAAGTGGAATATCTTTATTAAAATCTACTTAACCCGCCTATGGTATCTCCCCTCTTAAGTGTTTGCAGTTTTCTTGTCATTTTTTTGTCTTGCAAAGTTCCCTTGCTAAACATGAAACTTTTTCATCCAAAAATCTTAACATTTTATATTGCTCTTTTAATTCCGGCTGGACAATTTCATCTGCCGTAAGAAAACTACGTAAACTATCTTTATATCCGCAATAACCGGACAGAGCGCCTAACCAGAACATAAACTCTGATTTTAACCCTTCTTTTTGCAATAGCGAAAGTAGAACTTTTTCCGCCTCATGCCCTAATGAAAAATGGCTTTTCTTAAACCATCTTAATGTGGCATAAAAATATCCCATTTCCCAAAAATAATTTACATTCTCTGTAAAGTAATCAAAATCTGTAGTTAGAGCCTGACTTCTATCTTTGTTTTGTAGAATTCTAAAATTCCAGATGTGGGGATCTTCGATGCCACATCCATAGTTAAATTCGATATTTGATTTAGCAAGGTGCGGCAGAGCAGTTTTGGTTTTAGGTAAAAATACAAAATCGCAAGCAACCGCATCTTCTAAGTAAAAAGCCTCTTTTACAATAGTGGGAATAACAAACTTTTTATACCCTAAATTAATTAAGTTTAAATCTTTTAGATAGTCGCAAACCGAAGCAATGCTTGGAGAAAGATTGGCAGAGTTGTTTAAAATATAATGAGATAAAAATTCTCCGACATAGCAGCAGACAGCAGTAATATCATTTGGGTATATTCTTGCTATTCTAGGGGACAATTTGTTATTGCATGTTAAATAAGTAGTGGTCTCAAGTAGCCTTAAGTAATCGCTTCTTTTTGCATAGGTTGTGGATACATATTGCGTGGAGTCTTTGCCCAAGATATTGCATACTATTTTGGAATGCCATCTATTTTCGTTATTTAATATTTCCAGCAGTTTATAGCCATACCTTTCCAAAGGAAAGCAGAGTTTAGCGCACAAATTAGACGATATATTTACTTTCTGCATGAGTAGTTTCTTTGCCATCATTAGCTAAATACTTTCATCTTCAAGCCTGGCTTTTGCAAGCCAGATAGAAGTGATTTTATTCATTTTTTTAACTACTAAAGAAGAGATGCGAGATAGCAAGTAGAGGCCCTTTAAGGAAAGATTTGGGTCGATTCTTTTCATTGAGCGCGTGTAACGACTTATAAGCGTGGCATCGCCGCCGGTTGCGACGACTTTTATGTTTTTACCGACCTTTTTCTTGAATAAACCTATCATCCCTTCGCAGAGTGAAGCGTAGCCGTATATCATGCCGCCCCTTATGCTTGAGTGCGTGTCCTTACCTATAAAAGAGCGCGTCTTTTTGAGGTATGTTTTAGGAAGCATTGCCGTTCTCTCAGACAAGGATTCCAGGGACATCTTTATGCCGGGCACTATAAGCCCTCCTAAATATACGCTGCCCTTGGAAACAAAATCAAATGTAACGGCAGTCCCGAAGTCTATTACTAATATAGGTAAGCCGTAAGTTTGCTCGGCTGCAAAAGCTGTGATAAGCCTATCCTGGCCTATTTCTCTTTTATTATATCTGCACTTAAGCGGTACCTTTATATTGCGGCCTACTACAAGCACCTTCGTATTTTTGAAACTTTTCTTTAGGCCGCGCTCAAGTTTCTTTAGCGCTTTAGGCACTACGGAAACAATGATTATTTTATCTATTTTCTTTATTTTCCCGGCTTTATTAAGTGCTAAATTCAGATTTTGCGTAGGTACGGAAAATCTCTCTTTTATCCTGCCCCGCTTTTCTATTAATGCGAAATTTACGTTCGTATTTCCTATGTCTATTGCCAATAACATAATTTTACCTCATGAACCTTACATCGCCGCTTAAAAACACCTTCTCTTCACCGTCATCAAGCTTTACCCGGAGCCCGCCGTTTTCAGTAATATCTACGGCTTTTCCGTGAAATTTCTTTTTAGCACCGGTAGTCACGCTGACATCTCGGCCAAGGGTACAGGAATAGCTTTTCAATTCGCTTTCCAGCGCCCGGAATCCTTTTTCTTTGAACTTAATGTATTCTTCTTCGAGTATCTCAAAGAATATTTTAGCAAGCTCCACCCTTTTAAAATCACTGGATGACTTACTTTCTTCCTTTAAAGAAGTCCCGCCCTCGGGAAGCGCGCCCTTCGGCGTGTTAACATTTATGCCTATGCCGGGTATGACAAAATTGACCCTGTCCGGTTCTCCTTTTAGCTCGGTAAGGATGCCGCCTGTCTTTTTATCCGAAATCATGATATCGTTGGGCCATCTTATAAGCGCCTCAACCTGCGCAAATTTACGAATCGCCCTAACCGCGCTTACCGCCACGACAAGGGTAATCATCGGCACTTCATTTGGTGAAATGTCCGGCCGCAAGATAAATGAAAGATAGATACCGCCCTTGCCGGGTGAAACCCACGTCCTGCCAAGGCGGCCCTTGCCCTTTGTCTGCTCGTCCGCTATGACAACACTTCCTTCGGAGGCACCTTTTTCCGCCAACTCGTAGGCTATGTTATTGGTCGACCCGACACTTTCGTAAAAATGAATTTCTTTCCCGATAATTTTAGTTTTCAGGTTCCACTTTATTTCCGAGGCGAGCATTTTATCCGGCGCCCGCATTAATTTGTATCCCAAATGCGGCACCGCCTCTATTATGTACCCTGTATCCCGCAACTTTTCGATATGCTTCCACAACGCCTGCCGGGTAATGCCCAGCGACTGGCTTACCTCTTCGCCTGATAAATACGAATCTTTCTGTTCCTTGAATAGTTCTAATATTTTGTCATTCTTTTCCATATTACGCCTATTTTTTTAGTTTCTTTTCAAGCCCCTTTATCTGCTCGCGAAACACTATTGCCTTTTCAAACTGCAGGTTACGCGCTGCCACCTTCATGTCTTCTTCCAGGTCGTTTATGACGCTCCTTAATTCATATTCGTCGTCGTATTCACCGGTAACGTCTTTTATAAGTTCCTTGGCCTTTTTATATGATTCAATGCCGTCCCTTACCGCTTTTTTAATCGTCGACGGCGTGATATTGTTTTTCTCATTAAATTCGATCTGAATTTTTCTCCGCCTGTTAGTTTCGTCAATCGTAAGGCGCATTGATCGGGTTATGGTATCCGCGTACATTATAACGGTCCCGTTTATGTTTCGCGCGGCCCTGCCCGCAACCTGTATGAGAGAGGTGTGGCTTCGCAGGAACCCTTCCTTGTCGGCGTCGAGAACCGCCACGAGTGATACCTCCGGTAAATCAAGTCCTTCGCGCAATAAATTTATTCCGACAAGACAGTCAAATTTTTTAAGCCTAAGATCCCGTAAAATCTCTACTCTTTCGAGAACGGCAATTTCGGAATGAAGATACTTTACCTTTATTCCCATTTCCCGTAAATATTCCGCAAGCTCTTCGGCTAAACGCTTTGTCAGCGTAGTAACCAGCGTTCTTTCACTTTTACCAACGCGCTTTTTCACTTCGGCAATAAGGTCGTCGATCTGATTTTCGGTAGGTTTTACAACAATCGGAGGATCGATTAGGCCGGTCGGCCGTATGATCTGCTCGATGGGCGCTTCGCTTTTTGAAAGCTCATATTCGCTGGGTGTCGCCGAAACAAAAATCATATCGTTTGTTATCTTCATGAATTCTTCAAACCTAAGCGGCCTGTTATCGAGCGCACTCGGCAGTCTGAAGCCGTATTCGACCAGGGTTTCCTTGCGGGCCCTGTCGCCGTTATACATGCCTCTTACCTGCGGAACCGTAACGTGCGATTCATCAATGAGGGTTAGAAAATTATCCGGGAAATAATCGATAAGACACGACGGCCTTGATCCCGCAGCCCTTCCGGATAAATGTCGCGAATAATTTTCTATGCCGTTACAATACCCGAGTTCACGCAACATCTCTATATCATATTTCGTTCTCGAGGCCAATCTCTCGACCTCCAGAAGCTTGCCTTCGGATTTTAACTTAGCCAGATGCTCATCCAGCTCTTTTTTTATCGACACGATCGCTTTTTCAATCTTATCGGTTGTGGTAACAAAATGTTTCGCGGGATAAATTGCTACTTTTTCCCGCTCCTTTATGGGTTTTCCGGTCAGCGGATTTATTTCTTTGACGGTCTTAATCTTATCGAAATCCAGCTCCACCCTGTAAGCTATTTCAAGATATGCCGGAAAGATTTCTATCGTGTCGCCCCTTACCCGAAATTTTCCGCGCTGGAACTCTACGTCATTTCGCTCGTACCTGATATCGATTAACTTCTTGAGAAGCTCATCCCTGGTAAAACTTTTTCCCTTCTCGAGCATCAGAAGCATTTTTTCGTAATCTTCGGGTGAGCCAAGCCCATATATACAGGAAACACTGGCTACGATTATAACGTCCTCGCGCGACATGAGTGAGCTCGTCGCCGAAAGCCGGAGCCTGTCAATGTCGTCGTTTATGGAGGCGTCTTTTTCGATGTACATGTCCGCCTGCGGTATGTAGGCCTCGGGCTGATAGTAGTCGTAATAACTTACAAAATATTCTACCGCGTTTTCCGGAAAGAATTCCTTAAATTCCGCGTAGAGCTGCGCAGCGAGGGTTTTGTTGTGAGATATGACAAGGGTTGGCCGGGAAACTTTTTTGATCACGTTTGCTAGAGTATAGGTCTTACCGCTACCCGTAACCCCGAGAAGCGTCTGAAAACGCTTCCCGCGACCTAAACCTTTAACGAGCTTTTCAATTGCCTGCGGTTGGTCTCCCTTCGGCTTATAATCGCTAACCAGTTTAAATTTTTTCATTAAACGATTTCGAGGCTCATGTCGACCGATTCCACGGAGTCTGTAAGGGATCCTATCGAGATGCGATCGATGCCGGTCTTGGCGTATTCTTCTACGTTTTCAATATTGATTCCGCCTGAGGCCTCAAGTAGCGGCCTTTTAGCGGATGCTATCTTATTTCTTAGTTTGATGGCTTCTTTTATGTCTCCGGGTGTCATGTTGTCGAGCATGATGATTTCGGGACGTCCTGCTAATGCTGCTCCGAATTCTTCTAAGGTTTCGACTTCGATTTCTATTTTAATATTTTTTGTAACTTTTTTTCTGATGTCGCTTATTAAATTTTTTCGTGCGGATAAATTTCCCGCTTTTATATGATTGTCTTTTATGAGTGCCTGATCCCACAACCCAAACCTGTGATTATATCCACCGCCTACCGTTACGGCATATTTCTCCAGGTACCTAAGTAGGGGAAATGTTTTACGGGTGTCGTAAATTTTAACGCCGTATTTTTTTGCAACTTCGGCAAATCTTTTTACATTTGTTGCGATACCGCTTAAAAAGCATAAGAAATTAAGTATCGTTCTTTCGGCCGATAAAATAGCCCTGGCATGGCCTTCCAGAAAAACGATTTCCTTTCCTTCATACACGCGCTGGCCGTCTTCGACCTGAGGCTTAAATCTCACGCTATAATCTATCGTATTTATGGCCCATTCGGCTACATCCATGCCGCACAGTATAAAATCCTCATTCGCCACTATAGCGGCTTTTACACTCTCAAGTTTGTGGACGGTATTCATGGTGGTAACGTCACCCAGCCCGATATCCTCTTTAAGGGCTGCTTTTATTATTCTCTTTGTTCTTATTTTATCGAGTTTCATGAAGGCCTACACATCTCTTTAGCCTTATTACTTCAAACTTCGCAAGCGGACGAAACATTCCTTCTTTTAGGCCACCCAGTACAAGCGGCCCGTAGGCTACGCGTTTTAGCTTAAGCACCGGATAACCGATAGCATTAAAAATCTCGCGCACTTCTCTTTTTCGGCCTTCGCTAAGCGTTATGAGAAGGCGCGTATTTGCGCCGCGCTTTTTCTTGAAAACAATCTTTTCAACCTGCGTGGTCTTTCCTTCTACGACAATTCCGCTCTTTAAACGCTGCATGTCCTTGTCCCTCATGGCGCCTTTCACTTTAACCTCGTAGACCCTTTCGATTCCGAATTTCGGATGCGTCAACCTGTAGGTAAGATCCCCGTCGTTTGTCAGAATAATAAGGCCTGTTGTATTCTGGTCAAGCCTACCCACCGGATAAAGCCTGACACCGAGATTGCGCACGTAATCCACGACTGAGGGCCTCTGGCGTTCATCGCTAGAAGTCGAGACAATGCCGGTGGGCTTATTTAAAACATAATAGTGTTTTCCCCTTTCTTTGAAAAGTACTTTTCCGTCAAGGGTTATCTTGTCTTTCGAAATATCTACGTGAAAGCCTTTTTGATTAACGGGTTTTCCGTTTACCCTTATGCGATTGGATTGTATGATTAGAGCGCTTTTCCTTCGGCTTGCTATGCCTATTTTTGCCAGCGCTACCTGAAGTCTGATTTTATTCATAGAAGCCCTATGTTCTTTTTTAAAGAGCCTATTTCTACTTTTACGCGTTCTTTTCTTTCTTTGGTTTGCTGGATAACGTTTTTAGGCGCTTTTGAAATAAAGCCTTTGTTTTTCAATCTTCCGTTTATTCTTTTAAGTTCCGCGGTAAGGCCAAGAAGCTTCTCGCCAAGGCGCTTCTTCTCCTTGTCAATGTCGATAATGCCCTCAAGCGGCAGGAAAACTTCAGTATCCCCTATAACCGAAACGGCCGAATGTTTCGGTTTTGTTATCTTGGTTGAAATTTCTAATTTTCCCACGCGTGCTAATCTTTTTACGTAGGTAGCATTCGCGCTAAGAGATGAAACGACACTTTTATTTTTTACCTTTATGAAAATGTCGACTTCTTTTTTGTGTTCTATTCTCCAGGTAGCGCGTAAATTCCTGATCGCCTGAACAATGTTTATGATAAGCTGCATCTGGGCGTCTACTTTTTTGGAGATAAATTCTTTTTGCATGTGTGGCCAGCTTGTAACCATGATCGATTCGGTACCGTGTTCCCTGGGGAGGCGCTGCCATATATCTTCTGTTATAAAAGGCATGATCGGATGAAGCGTTCTTAAGGATTTCTCCAACACCTTGTAAAGCGTAACCTGCGTATGCTCTTCATCCATGGTTAATTTTGCCATTTCAAGATACCAGTCGCATAACTCGTGCCAGATAAATTCATAAATTCTGTTTGCCGCGTCGTTTATTCTGTAGGCCTCCAGTGACTTTGCAAAATCACCGAGCGCCTGGTAGAACCTGCTCAATATCCACCTGTCAGCCAGGGTAAGGCTCGAGTCACCTGCCATTTGACACAAGTCTTTTTTAACCTTGTCTTCTTTTAAATTCATCAGAACAAGCCTTGAGGCGTTCCAGAGTTTGTTGGCAAAATTTCTTCCGAGTTCGAATTTTTGCGGCGCCAAAAATACGTCCTGGCCCTGCGCAGTAATGGAGATTATGCTAAAACGTAACGCATCACTTCCAAACTGATTTATAATGTTGATCGGATCGATTACGTTTCCGAGCGACTTTGACATCTTGGTCCCGGTGTCATCCCTCACTGTTCCGTGGATATATACGTCCTTAAACGGTATATCCTTCATGAATTCCATTCCGGCCATTATCATGCGCGCCACCCAGAAAAATATAATTTCCTGCGCCGTAACCAAAACATTTGTCGGATAAAAATATTCGAGTTCTTTTGTTTTCTTGGGCCAGCCCAGCGTTGAAAACGGCCAGAGCCATGAACTGAACCATGTATCAAGCACATCGGGGTCCTGTTCGATTTCGCTTCCGCCGCATTTCGGGCATTTTTCAGGCCTTACCTTAGAGACGATCACATCTTCCGAAGAAGCGCTGCATTTCTTACAGTAATAAACGGGAATCCTGTGCCCCCACCAGATCTGGCGCGATATACACCAGTCTCTTATGTTTTCCATCCAATTTATATAAACCTTTGTCCAGCGCTCCGGATGAAATTTAAGCTTTCCTTTTTTTACAACCTCGAGAGCGGGTTTTGCGAGCGGCGCCATTTTTACAAACCACTGTTTTGAAAGCCGGGGCTCAACCATCGTGTGACACCTATAGCAGTGGCCCACCGCATGCCTGTGCGGTTCTGATTTTAAAAATAATTTCATTTCTTTCAATTCATCTATAATTGCCTCACGCGCCTCCAGCCTATCCATGCCGCTAAAATCACCGCCGACTTCGTTTATGGTAGCGTCATCATTCATCACGTTTATCGGTTCTAATTTGTGCGCGCGGCCTAACTCAAAGTCAACAGGATCGTGGGCAGGCGTAATCTTAAGGGCCCCTGTTCCGAATTTCGGATCGACTTTAGCGTCGAAGATTATCTTAAGCGGCCTTTTTAAAATAGGAAGGATTACTGTTTTACCTTTTAAATCTTTATATCTTTTATCTTTAGGGTTAACGCAGACCGCGACGTCGCCAAGCATTGTCTCGGGCCGCGTCGTGGCAACAATGACGTGATTCTTGCTATCTTCAATCGGGTATTTGATATAATAGAGCATGCCTTCCACGTCGCGATGTTGCGCCTCTTCATCACTTAACGCCGTTTTACACCGCGGGCACCAGTTTATTATATAATTTCCTCTGTAGATTAGGCCCTTTTCGTGAAGCTTTACAAAAACTTCTAAAACCGCGTCGGATAAACCTTCGTCCATCGTGAAACGCGTTTTCTCCCAATCGCATGAGCTCCCCAGGCTCTTTAGCTGGTTAATTATCGTGGAACCGTATTCTTCGCGCCATTTCCAGACTTCTTCCAGGAATTTTTCGCGGCCAAGGTCATCTTTTGTCTTTCCTTCTACCGCCAGTTTTTTCTCCACGACATTTTGCGTCGCGATGCCGGCATGGTCCGTCCCGGGCATCCACAAAGCCTGAAACCCCTGCATTCTCTTGAACCTTACATATATATCCTGAATGGTGTTATTAAGGGCGTGGCCCATATGGAGAATACCGGTTACGTTAGGCGGAGGAATTACGATGGTATAAGGTTTTTTCTTGGAATCCGGCTCTGCGCGAAAAAAGCCCTTCTCTTCCCAGAATTTATACCACTTCTTTTCGACTTCTTTGGGATTATATTGTTTTGGAATGTCCTGCATTCTCGCTATCTTTCAAGAGTTTATACTCGACGGAATCTACGAGCGCCTGCCAACTTGCTTCAATGATGTTCTCTGAAACACCAATCGTCCACCAGGAATCAGTTTTATCCTGCGATTGGATTAAGACCCTTACCTGGGCGGCCGTACCTACTTTTTCATCTAAAACGCGCACTTTAAAATCAGTGAGATGCATTTCGTTTAACGACGGATAAAAATCTTTTAGCGCCTTCCTGAGTGCGTTATCCAGGGCGTTAATGGGGCCGTCGCCGAGTGACGCGGTATGTTCGAGTTTATCGTTTACCTTTAGCTTGATCGTCGCCTCAGATGTAAGCTTACCTTTATTCTTTGCGTTTTTTTCTACAATAACCCGAAAATCCTTGAGCTCGAAAAATCTCTTAAACTTCTTCGTTGCCCTTTTCATGAAAAGTTCCAAAGACGCTTCAGCCGCCTCGAAGTGATAGCCCTTATGCTCCAGGTCCTGAAGTAGTTTTAAAATCTTTTTTGTTTCGGGCGCTTCTTTATCAATTCCTAAATTAATTTCTTCGGCCTTTTTCAGAAGGCTGGATTTTCCCGAAAGTTCGGAAATTAAAAGCATCCTTCTATTACCTATCCTTTCCGGCTCCACATGTTCGTAAGACTTTGGATTCTTAATAATGGCGTTTACGTGCACACCGGCTTTGTGCGCAAAAGCGCTATTTCCGACAAACGGTTGGTTGTCGTTTAATTTCGTGTTGGACATCTCTGCAACATAGTACGCTGTTTCCGTGAGTTCTTTTAGAGATAAATCGGAAATGCAGTCAACGCCCAGCTTCAGCTTAAGATTTCCGATAATAGAAACAAGATTAGCGTTCCCGCATCTTTCGCCGTAGCCGTTCATGGTCCCCTGCACCTGAATGCAGCCTGCCTGTACCGCGGCTACCGTATTGGCAACAGCCATATCAGCGTCATTGTGCGCATGCATGCCTAAAGGTGTTTTCACTTTTTTCTTAACCTCTTCTACGACTTCAAAAACAGTTGATGTTAATGTCCCGCCGTTTGTGTCGCAAAGAACGATCCTATCCGCGCCACCTGACTCAGCAGCTGCCAAAGCCCCAAGAGCGTATTCAGGATCTTCTCTGTATCCGTCGAAGAAGTGTTCGGCGTCAAAGATTGTAAATTTACCTTTAGATTTCAGGAATTTCACGGAATCTTCGATCATCTTAAGATTTTCTTCGGGAGTTGTTTTTAATACCTCTTCTACGTGGAGATTCCAGCATTTACCGAAGATAGTAATAACGTCCACATTCGACTGTAAAAGCCCCTTCATGGTGGCATCTTCGGAAACATCGGTATGCGCTCTCCTCGTACTCCCGAAAGCAACGAGCTTTGCGTTTTTAAGTTTCAGTCCCTTTGCTTTTTTAAAAAACTCGACATCTTTAGGGTTCGCTCCCGGCCATCCGCCTTCAATATAGTGGATACCTAGGGTGTCGAGTTTTTCGGCAATTCTTAGTTTATCCGACACTGAAAAGGAGATCCCTTGAGTCTGCGCCCCGTCCCTTAATGTCGTATCGTATAGTTCGATTTTCATTTCATCATCTCCCGAGATTAAATGCTTTGTGTAACGTTTTTACTGCTTCTTCGCCTTTTTTCTTTCTTACAACGCATGAAATTTTTATCTCACTTGTGGAAATCATTTCTATGTTTATTTTTCCGGCTGCAAGCGTCTTGAACATCGTCGCAGCAACGCCGGAATGGCTGCGCATGCCTATCCCCACGACTGAAACCTTTGCTATGTCTTTATCAAAAATTACGTCCGCGGCCCCTATCTCCTTTACTACTCTTTTCATGAGTTTAAGGGTTTTATTAAAATCACCTGCCACGACAGTAAAGGAAACGTCGGTATATCCGGTTCTTGATACGTTCTGGATAATCATGTCTATATTGACGTTGGCCTTCGCAAGTTCCGTGAAAATGCGCGCGGCTATGCCGGGCTTATCCGGAACATCGCAGACCGTAACCTTGGATTCAGTCTTATTTAAAGTAACTCCGCTAACGAGTACATCTTCCATTTTCTTAACCTCCTTAGTTATGAGCGTGCCTTCTTTATCGCTGAAACTGCTTCTTATATGTAAAGGAATGTTAAATTTACTCGCAACTTCAACGCTTCTGGCCTGAAGCACCTGCGAGCCCAGTGACGCAAGTTCAAGCATTTCCTCGTAACTTACCTTATCAAGTTTTTTCGCGTTTTTTACAAGGCGCGGGTCTGCTGTATACACGCCATCTACGTCGGTATAGATTTCACAGACGCCGGCACCCAGTACCTTCGCAAGCGCCACAGCCGTAAGATCTGAACCACCGCGGCCGAGAGTGGTAATTTCCTGATCCATGTTGACACCCTGGAATCCTGCAACAACAACAATTTTACCCTTGGCAAGTTCCTGGCGAATTTTCTTTGCGTTTACGTCAATGATTCTGGCCTTGGTATGCGAGCTATCGGTTATTATGCCTACCTGCGCGCCGGTAAAGGAAATGGCTTCCTTCCCGAACTTGTGAAGCGCCATGGCAAGAAGCGCTACTGAAATCTGCTCGCCGGTCGAGATAAGCATATCGAGCTCCCTTTCGGGAGGGGATTTGGTTATCTTGGAGGCCAGTTCCAAAAGCTCGTCAGTAGTATCTCCTAGCGCGGAGACAACGACTACAACGTCGTAGCCCTTGCTCTTATAGGATGCGACCCTCTTGGCGACATTTATAATTCTTTCTGTATTCGCTACGCTTGACCCGCCGTATTTTTGAACAATTATTTTTTTTGCCATATTGTTTCCTTATAGCTTATTTCGTCCCAACAATTTTTTTCTTGTAATAAATATTTTTCTAACCGTCAAAACAGCTTCGAAAAGAACAAATCCCGCAAGGCCCAGTAAAACCGACGCAACAACAAGAAGAAGCATATTTTGCGTCTTTGCATATTCTATAATTTTCAAAATAAGCGCCGCTGATGCGGTGGCCAGCATAAATAACATAGGAATTAATGCGTATAAAACCACTTTTCGCCGCGACAAAAACCAGCTCATGACCACAATAAGTGTGAGAGCCGCGATCAGCTGATTCGCGGAGCCGAAGATCGGCCAAATTTCGTTCCACTCCCCGCTTAGGCCCAGCCATCCGGCCAGTGAAACGACGATTATGGTTGCGGCAAATCGATTCTTTATCTTAAAGAGTTCCTGCGTAAGATACCTGCCGATTCTAGTGGCGGTATCTAGCGTCGTCAGGATGAATCCGTTTAATATCATCATGGCAAAGATTCCGCCGAAAGATCCGAGAAATTTTTTCGTAACCTCATTATAGCCGATCCCGAAAGCCCCCACGGGGCCTGCGCCTTTTTGCACGACTTCCTGCAAAACACTTTTATTCTTAAAAGCGGCCGTGATAACAAGCACCGCCATGACCGCCAGGAGCCCTTCTGCAATCATCGCGCCGTAACCGATTTTCCTGGCGTCTTTTTCGTTCGTAAGCTGTTTGGAAGTGGTTCCGCTTGCGACCACGGAGTGAAACCCGCTTATTGCGCCGCATGCGACCGTCACAAAAAGAATGGGCCAGAGTTGCATGTTGTCCGTACCTGACCAGCCCAAAAACGCAGGGAAATCCATCGCGGGCCGCGTGATGATTATGCCCGCATACCCGAAAATTATTCCGAAAAGTAAAAGAAAACTCGCAAGATAATCCCTCGGCTGCAGGAGTATATTGACAGGCGCGACGCTCGCCACAAAGGCGTAGGCAAGAAGAAGTACGCTCCAGATCTGCAAAGCGTTGCCGCCTAAAACAATCGGGTAATATTTTCCTAAAAACATCGAACCCGCCATAAGCAAAAGCCCCAGGATCGTAACCGTCGGCTGATGAAATTTAAAATTGTACATGAGTACCCCCACCAGAACCGCGATCGGTATAAGCCCCAGAGACGGTACGACAATTTCCGGTTTTACGATAAATGTTTTAGCGCATATATGCACGAAAACAGATATTATTAGAATGAGCGTGAGCCATAAAAATATTAAGAAAACAATTTTTGCGTTTTTCGAAATCGTGTCTTTGGCGATATCGGCAATGCTAGTACCGTTGTGTTTCGTAGATATAATAAGCGCCGAATAATCGTGCATCCCGCCGATAAAAACAGTGCCGAGCACTATCCACAATACAGTCGGCATCCATCCCCATATGGAAACAGCCAGTATCGGGCCTATAATGGGCGCTGCCCCTGCAATCGAGGCGAAGTGATGCCCGAAAAGTACCGACCAGTGCTTGGCTGGCACGTAATCGACACCGTCATAGCGTTTGTACGCCGGCGTTTTTCTCTTCGGATCAATTTTAAACAGTTTCTCTATTTTTTTGCTGTAAACAACGTATCCAAAAATAAATACTGCGGTGCTTACGATTATTACAATTAACGAGGTCATTTCTTTATAAGGCCTGTCCCTTGATTAAAACTTTCATTAACTCCCAACCCTCTCCTAATACAAAGCTGCTTGACTTTGCCGCAGTTTCGGTAAAGACAGTCGCGCTATCCGGATTGATTCCGGCACCGCAAATAGCAAAAGGTATGGGGTCCGTTGTATGCGTTCTACACGATATGGGTGTGGCGTGGTCCGGTAAAACCATTATCCTGAAATCATTCCTATTTTTAAATGCCTCCCATAGCGTTCCTACAACAAATTTATCAAAATTTTCAATCGCGGTTATTTTCGCTCTTATGTCGCCGTTGTGGCCGGCCTCGTCCGGCGCTTCCACGTGCACGAAAACAAAATCCTTGTCCTCAAGTGACTTTACCGCATATTCGCCCTTTCCCTTAAAATTCGTATCGTAATAACCGGTCACGCCGGGTACGTTTATTACGTCAAACCCGATTATTTTACCTATTCCTTTAATAAGATCCACTGCTGAAATTATTGCCCCTGTTACACCGTATAACTCCTTGAAAGTGGGCATCTCCGGCTTGAGGCCGGCACCCCAGAGCCACGCCATGTTGCCGGGGTTTTCCTTAAGATCAATCCGCACCTTGTTTACGTCTTGGTGACGTAGAATATCCTTTGATTTATTCATTAAATCAATTAAAATTTCGCTTCCTTCGCCCCGCGGTAAATTTTTTGATATCTTTTTATTCAATATATCGTGCGGCGGCATGCACACTAACTTTGCAATTTTTGATGCTTCTTCTTTTGATGCCATCTTCAGCACCAGGAGATGCCTATAACTAATGCCTGGGTAAAATTTTATTTTTTCAGTGCTTAATTTTTTGTTCAACGCTTCGATAAGGAGCCTCGCCTCTTCAGTCTTTATGTGTCCGGCGCTATAGTCGATCATCTTATCTTCTGCTTCGGTGACAACGTTACATCTTAAGGCAACGTCTTCTTCGGCAAGGTTCACTCCGATATTTTCAGCCTCCAGCGGCCCCCTTCCCGTGTAATATTTCTTGGGATCGTATCCGAGTATTGACAGGTTCGCGACGTCACTTGCGGGTACCATACCCTTGGGTATAGTCGTAGCGGTGCCGAGTTTTCCCCGCTTTACGATTTCATCCATGTAAGGCTTTGATGCAACTTCAAGCGTCGTCCGGCCGTTTAGTTCCTCAAGCGGCCTCCCGCTCATCCCATCTCCAACTAAAACAATGTACTTCATGCTATTTTCTAACCTCCAACTTTCATTTAATGGAAAAAAGATCTTAGGAAAAAACCTTAATTCCACATAAGGGAAAAGAGTTTTAGAGAAAAACCGTTTTAGGTTTTATTTCTAACCTTCCTATAATGGGAAAAGGATATTAAGGAAAAACCGTAGGTTTTTCCTTAAATCCAGAATACTTTGTCTTACTCCCTTCCAATTAGGAGGGGATACAGGCCGCCGCAGGCGGCCGTCATAAGGGGAACATTAGGTTCCCCTTTGAAATGATTTGGGCGCAAGACACTTCCGCCAAAGGCGGAAGTGTCGAGGCGAAAAAAGCACATTCCCCACTTTTTTCGCCGAGACCAAATCAGTAAAAGAAGTGGTCGGGCTGCGCGGATTCGAACCGCGGACCTCTTGCACCCCAAGCAAGCGCGCTAATCCAAGCTGCGCCACAGCCCGACGTTAACTAAAACCCTATCTCCCTCACAACTTGATCAAGTTCTGCGGGGAGGGACTTTGGCTTTTTAATGCTCGCGATTGCCCTATCCGGGTCCTTTAAGCCGTGTCCGGTTAAAACACAAACTATTCTTAGGTTCTCGCCTTTAAAATAACCTTGTTTCGATTTTTTCAAAACGCCAGCGACACTTGCAGCTGACGCCGGTTCTACAAAAACACCTTCCTTCGACGCGAGTATCTTATACGCGTTTAAAATTTCTTCATCAGTAACCGCTTCTATCAGGCCGCCTGATTCATCGCGCGCGGCCTCTGCCATTTTCCAATTTGCCGGATTTCCGATTTTTATAGCGGTCGCTATGGTTTTCGGGTTCTTTACAATTTTTCCCTTTACTATCGGCGATGCTCCCTCTGCCTGAAAACCGATCATCTTCGGCAGCTTATCAATCTTACCCTTTTCCTTATATTCCTTATAACCCTTCCAGTAAGCGGTTATGTTTCCCGCGTTTCCTACAGGAATCGCGTGATAGTCAGGTGCTCCGCCTAACGCGTCACAAATTTCAAAGGCACCGCTTTTCTGTCCCTCAATCCTATATGGATTCAGTGAATTAACTAAAGTCATCGGATGCTTTTTAGTAATTGCTTTCACCAGTTCCAGGCACTCGTCAAAATTACCCTTTATGGCTATTACCTGCGCACCGTGTATTAACGCTTGCGCGAGTTTGCCTAAAGCAATCGAACCTTCCGGTATCAAAACAACGCATTTTATTCCGGCGCGCGCCGCATACGCCGCAGCAGATGCTGAGGTATTTCCGGTAGAAGCGCATATCACAGCTTCCGAACCTTCCTCAACAGCCTTTGAAACAGCAAGGGTCATGCCCCTGTCCTTAAAAGAACTCGTCGGATTCAGGCCCTCGTATTTTAAATAAACTTCCGCGCCCCCGCCGACTAAGCCCCCTATATGCCCGGCCCTTATGAGCGGGGTATCACCTTCGTTTAAACTGATAACAGGGGTCTTCTCCGTCACCGGCAAATACTCTCTGTAACGTTTTATTATGCCCATTACTACCTCTCGATTCTTATCTTAACGATTTTTTTGGTTATAAACGGAAGCCTGTTTATCTTTGCAAGCGCCTTATTCATTCTTCCTTCGTTTGCGTCATGAGTAAGCATTACTATCGGCACGGGCTGGCCCTTTTTCCTTTCCTTCTGCGCTACGGTTGCAATGCTTATTTTATTTTTAGCAAGTACGTTCGATACTCCTGACAGGACACCCGGCCTATCAATCGCTGCAAATCTTATGTAATATCCCGTGGTTAAATCATTTATTTTTCGCACTTTTTTTACACCACTGTTAAATCCAAGCCGGAAAGCGGATCTTTCTTTTTTAAAGTCCCCGACGTTTTTTGCGATCTCGGTGATATCGCTTACGACAGAACTCGCTGTCGGCAGGCTACCTGCGCCTTTTCCGTATAAAAGCGACTCACCTATCATGTCGCCTTTTATAAATATCGCGTTATTTTCGTCTTTTACACTTGCCAAAATCCTACTTGAGGAAATTAAAGTCGGGTGAACACGTAAGTCGAGTTCATTGCCAATTTTTTTGGCGATAGCCAAAAGCTTAACTTCATATCCCCAGTCCCTGGCGTATTGTATGTCCATTGGATCCAGATCCTCAATTCCCTCTACATAAATATCATTTAATTTAATGTTAAGGCCGAATCCCAATAATGCTAAAATCGCAAGTTTGTGGCTTGAATCCGTTCCGTCTATGTCTAATTTTGGGTTCTTCTCTGCTATGCCTTTGGCCTGGGCTTCTTTTAACGCCCGTTTAAACGTACAACCTTCCTCTGACATCCTGCTAAGAATAAAATTCGACGTTCCGTTAAGTATACCGTAAATCAATTCTATATCGTTTGAAACAAATCCCCTTCTTAACGCATTTATAATCGGAATACCACCGCCTACACTTGCTTCAAAACCTATTCTTGCTCTAAAACGCGACGCAACAGTAAATATTTCTTTTCCGTGTTTTGCAAGAAGCGCCTTGTTTGCGGTAACAACGTGTTTGCCGAGAGTAAGGGACTTCAGAATAATCTCCTTCGCCGGATGGAATCCTCCGATAAGTTCTACAACGATATCTATGCTTCTATCCTTTATTACGGAATCGACTTTCCTGGTAAGAAGCCTCTTCGGCACGCGCACGCCCTTTCTGGGGCGCAGGTCTTTATCCGCGATCTTTACAAGATTGATGGATACACCCGAGCGCTCACGCAAATCCTTCTTCTTGGAAAGCAGCGCTTTTGCCACTCCTTTTCCGACAGTGCCAAATCCTATAAGTCCGACATTAACTTGTTTCATATTCCCTCCGGTTTGGGAGTTCGTGTCATTAATTCTTTAACTGCAAGTTTAGGTTCCTTATCGTTGTATAGTGCTTCGTAAATCTTTTCGGTTATCGGCATCTCCACGCCTTCGCTTTTAGATAAATCATAAGCGGATTTTGTCGTGGTTACGCCTTCTATAACCATCTCCGTTCCTTTTAAAATTTCTTTAAGCTTTTTCCCTTTTCCTATTTCTTCGCCGAGCCAGCGGTTCCTGGAGTGCTCGCTCATGCAGGTTGTCGCAAGGTCCCCTAGTCCGCTTAATCCGAAAAATGTTTCTTTCTGCGCGCCCATTTTTACACCAAGTCGCGACATCTCCACAATTCCACGCGTTAGAATCGCTGCCTTTGTGTTTATTCCGAAACCCATACCGTCTGACATCCCGGCAGCAATAGCTATAATATTTTTTAAAGCACCCCCGAACTCAACGCCCACTAGATCACTCGATGTGTACACTCTAAAAGTAGGAGTAGCGAAGATCTCTTGAACTTCTTTTGCGAATGCTTCGTCCTTGCAAGCTGCTACAACCGTAGCCGGCATGTTTCTCGCTACCTCGAAAGATATGCTTGGGCCGGAAAGAGCGGCTATTTTCTTTTTCCCTAAAACTTCTGATATAACAGAACTTGGCCTCTTAAGCGTCTCTATTTCAATACCTTTTGTTAAAGAAACTATTTTGTCACTTTTTATTTTTCCTTTGAATTTGCCTAAAGTTTCACGTAAATATTTAGATGGTGTAGCAATTACAAAAATCGCCTCTTCCGGTATTTTTTCAATATCAGCTATACTTGAAATTAGACTGATTTCTTTCGGTATTTTTACACCCGGAAGAAATTTACTGTTAACGCGCTCTTTTTTTAAAAGAGCGATATACTCAGGGAACGCCCCCCAAATTGTAACGTCATAACCCTTGTTACACAAAAGGATAGCGACAGTTGTCCCCCATCCGCCGTCACCAATAACCGCGATTTTCTTCTTCATATATAGACAAAATAATATCATATATATATGCTATAGTCAATACTAAGTGAAATAAAGAGAAGTTGGGTGGGTGGGATAGGGCTTTATATCGACTTCATGACATCCTTATGGCATCTCTGCCAGTCGGCAATGGTCTCGAAGAGGGTCTTCATTCGCAGTGCGTGTTTAAAGAGGTATTTGAATAGATCTTCTAAGCTATTAACGCCTTCAACGCTATTCTCAGCTATTTTGCTTAAGTGGTCTTTTATGTCTCTGATTCCGGATTGATCACCTGTATTGCGGCAATCTGCGATAAGGCGCGCTAATGCCCCGCGGTTAGCCAGGTCCGGATATTCGTAATCAGTGCATGCATCGGGGATGACAGTAACATTTGCCTCGTCTTGATATTTGCCATGTGACTTTCCTGCAAGTTGCGGGCCATCTTCCATTTCTGCAGCAAACGAGACGATATGCATTTTAGTAAGTTTTTCTATTAAGCCTTCCATTTCTTCTTTGTGAGCTTTTCCTTGCTTTGCCAATTCGCTTATCTTATGTTGTAACTTATGCAATGTTTCCATTGCCCTATCCACGGCTTTCCAGTAATTTTCCTCTGTCTTCGCGGGATCGTCCGGATCTACTTCATATGGTATTACCTGATCTGTGTCCATTTCCCTATGATAAGAAGAATCTTCCAGGATTCCGAAACCGGCCTTGGCTAAATCTTTGTTTAGATCCTTAATTGTCTGCATGACTCTATTATGTTCACCCATTCCCTTTGCCCCCTTAGGCACCGGAATCGGTACTATAGCCTTAACTATATCTCCTGCCCGGACAACCTTACTGTATCCGTCGATCGCAGCGCCTTTACGTGCTTCGACAGTGTCTGGTTTTGGCACACTTGGAGAAACGTCTGTCGGTTCCAAAGCTGTAACTTGTGGCGGCTCTGCAGCAGCAGGTTCATCCCTATAATCATTCCTACGGAATACTGTCAACATTCCGTTGTTACTTTTGAAGTAATCGAAATATTTTCCTATCTCGTCTCCATTTTCAAAAACTGCTCCGGGAAGCCCAGCCACGGCAAAACAAGCCCCTGGCTTCATGCTTCTAAGATGTCCTAACAATTCCATGGCAAAGGGAACCCCGTCTTCTAATTTGTTTTTCGGTGTATCGGGAAATGTAAAGTAGAAATAAATAACGTCATACGACGATACATCAGTATTTAAAACATCGGCTATCTCAAAGGTCAATTGCTCACCTGGAATTTCCGCTCTTTCAGCTATCATTTCGAGGTTTCCTCTTATATAAAGTTCTGTTTTTTCTTTTATTTCAATAGTGTGAACTCTAGCACCGGCTGTTGTGAAGAACGCAGCGGATTCCCCCCTTCCTGTCCCGATTTCAAGTACAGTTTTGCTTTCATCGATTCCCAGCATAGCAATAAAAGCTCTGATCCATTCCGGGTTTGAAGCTGCATATATTCCACCTTTGACGTCAAATAGCGGACTCGGTGGCCTCTCTATCGCCTCAAGCTGTGGTATCATTTCAAGAATAGCGTTCCATTTATTCAGATCCGGAGTAACATTAGTACTACCTATACCAGGCATGAGAAAGAGTTTGGGGATAGCCTTACCCTGGCCCCTCGCCGGTTCCGGACTTGCGGCGCGGGACACGTCTTCAAGCCGTCTGAACCATTCAAGAAATCTACGCGGGTTCTGTTCTTTTGAGAACGTCTTAAAATAGAGCTTCTGTTCTTCTCTGTCTCGCGGAAGTTCCACAGGTTCCAACCCTGCCCTTCGCCTCAGAATATTCATAATGTCCCAGCCTGTCCGCGTATTGCCGTCATAGAAAGGATGGATAACTTGGTGAAAAAGCCAGAAAGCGATCGCCGCGTGGGTTGAGGGATTTCCTAAGTCAATATCTTCCCACGAACTCTTATCGCTGATCCATTCGCCCAGTGAAGCGAAGGAACGCGGGTCTACGCAAGTATCGTGCGGCAGGTTAATCCACTTTAGAAAATCGACGACCTGCTGAGAAATTACTTTATGATTATCAAACTGCGCTACTATGTTTCCGTCAAAATCTTCAACTCCAATTGACGTTGAACGATATGGCGCAATCGGTAGCGCCAGTTCAAACGATAATATCTCCCTGACGGTACCATGTTCTGCAGTCCAGTATAAATAACTTAGCTGTCGAATATCGATTTCGGTAATCGCTCTACTTGACTCAGCGAGTTCCGAGACAAAATCTCTGATAAGTTGGTAAAGTCGTTGCCACGTCTCTTCTACTCCTCCGGGCTTATAACCCGTGTTAATAGCTTCGGCGGCAGAGGTTTTTGTTACCCGGGATCTAAGTAAATCAACTAATCTACTTTTCGCAGATGCTCTTCTTACAAAGAAGTATCCGTATCGTCCCTCATTTCCGGGCTCTGTTGCTTCTGTGAACATGGCACCTGCATATCCGTTATTCGCAAGCAAATATTGTACTACAAAAAATGCAAGACGGTAATGACCGGACGCAGTATGCGGAATCGGTATACCTGTTTGTGTTGCGCTAGGCGGTTTATGTTGCTCTGTTATTTTATCAAATCCTGGCAATCCGGGAGCAAGGTCTCTTTTTCCTACCTGGCTTACTTTTTCGTCGTGTTCTAGAAGTATCTGGCGCTTAGCAATGTATATATAAAGATCTGCTGCAGCTTCGAAAAGCTCTTCTTCGTTCTCATACTGCCTGTTTGCGACGTCTAATATATTCATATCGGCTGGGAGTCGTTCGTTCAAGGAACGCAATCTTTCAGCGCGTATCGCAGCTGTATATTCAGGATTTCCATTGTCTCCTCTATATAGTTCATATAAATTTAAAAGTTTTTCCCACGTAAGTGGTTCAAACGGCAGCCTCGCTGCTTCTCTCGGTACTAATACATCATCATTGAAATGTTTGACTGCTTCCATAAAATATTCATTCTCTATCCCTACACTTACCAATAGCTTTAAGCTGTCTAAGGGGCCTCTTGTATCTTGTGCAGCTTCTGCTCCTTCCCGGCTCTTCGCCGGTTCCTTGCTCGCGGTTATGCCGATGCCGGATATAGGAGAAATGTATTCTACTTCGATTTCTTCGGCTTTCTGCCAATATTCCTTGGCCTTTTCTAGTTGCTTTTCCTTTTTTATACGCTTCATGCGGTGCGCTCTTGCCTTATCTGATCTAGGAGGAGCAAATGGTACAGTTTTATTAAGCACATTAGATTCTTCCTGACATATATCTACAACATTTCTCCAGGCCATTTTATGGGCTTTTGTAAAAAATCTCATTGCCTGTAAGTAACTAAAGCCACTTGAATCGTCTCCATCGCGCCAGTCGGACATTTTTTGTATATCCCACCCATGGCGACGTTGCGCCTCATCTAAAGCAATCCTATACTCCTGTTCTTCATGCATGATTTCTAGTTCGACTTCGATTCTATCTCGTGGCAATTCCTTCGTCCCGGCAGCAACCCATATAATACCTTCGTTCTTGTTTCTTGCGGTAAAGCCGACGTGACCGGTGAAGGGTTGACCATTCACTTCGCCCAGTTTATCTACGGGAAGTTCTACTACCCATAATCTCTTAGCTTTTTTGCCTTCGCCAATTGTTATGTAATTACCTTGCGCAAGCTTCTCAATCGGTAACCACTTATCTTTTGGCACATCATCACCGGATTTTCCTTGATTCTGGTACCACTCCTGAAATGCTTTATACTCCCGCGGTGTAATTCCTTTCGCTTCGGCAATAGCCTCTAAATTATCGCCCAGCGTTTCAACTATGCAATCGTTAAGATTTCCCGCTCTTCTATGCGGTAGTATCCCTGCCTCTGAAACGCCAATGCCTCCTTCGTCGCTTTCCGGTATGTGCGCAGTGGGGTCCGGGACACCATATCTGCGCTGTAAGTCTAACACAAAAAGACGGCCTCGTTTTGTCTCCCTTTTTGCTTCTTCAACCATCATATCAGCGCAATCGCTATAAAGAATGTTGACAAGCCTCTTTTCTCCCCGTGAATGAAGTGTAAAATATCTATATTGTCCGGTTTCTGCAACAGCACCGATAGATGCGCTTAGAAGACCTCTGGCAATGCCCTTACCTTCATATCCTTTTCTAGTTGCTATACCAACTAGATAATATGCTTCTTCGGCATTTATAGACGTTATATATTTTTTCTTATCAGCCTTTCCTGGTTCTGCGCATGTTACGCATCCGACAATTTTTCCGTTAGCTCGGGCGATAAAAGTTACGGCTCGAGGATTCTTCATAGTATTTATCATTCGATCTATCCATGGTCTCCCAAATGCAAAAGAGCTCCACAAAAGCTCCCTTAATTCCTCTTCATTAGTTGCATCTTTGATAGTTTCCATGGAAATTTCTACACCGCTTACCAAGGGTATTGTAGAAATTGGGGACGGTTCTGGTTTTTCGTCCTTCGCCGGTTCCTCGGCCGCAGCTTGCTCATTCATCTTACGCGCCTCTGTAGGCAGCATGTCTTCATCTAAGGGTGGTGCTCTCTCGCCGATGGCTTTCATTTCGGCATCGTCCTCTGCCTCGGCTCGAGTCATTCCCTCAATTGCATTGATTTCAGCGAGGAGAAGATCGCGCTGTTCTGGTGACATATTTAGTTCACGGGTTCGCCTGCGCATGTAATCCCAATTTATCCCATCTGTCTTTTGTCTTTCTGACAGGTTAAGTTCTACTACAAAACCGTGGCGGTTTGTAGAATCTAACGATTCCTGAATACCTGCAACAGGTAATTCACTATCGCCAAGGTCATATGCCAGGTAACATTTTCTGCCGCTTATATTTCTTTCATATAAATTTTGCTGCAATACAACACTTCGGTCTATATCATTGAAAAAAACTGTTAAGAGCAGCAAATCTTCAAAGCTGGTGTGCCTTTCTAGGATTTCCCCATTACTATATGTGTCGGTAATTTTGGTAAGCGTTGTCCCGTCTTGTAATACCCTTATTTCTGCCAAATTATCGAAACCGACCTCTTGCGCTCTCTTAAATACATCTATTTCATTATTAAGGCCTCTTTTACTCAAAATTCCGCTATCTTCGGCATTATATGCAAAAAATAGTTGTCCATCCGGAGCTTCGTAAATTTTAGCCAATATCGAAAGTGTATAAACATCTCTTGAGAGAACCCACCCATCAGGATATTCTGACAAACAATCCAAATCAACAGGATCAAACACATGAAGTTTCCCATCCGGCCCTAACTTAACAGCAGAACTGATATCGTGTGTGATATAATTTCCTGGATCCGTAATATCATATGCATCGTCGCCCTCTTTTGACGACGGGCCGAGGATTGTTTCTCCCTTTTCGTCGCGGTGGAATTTCTTTAAAAGTGCTATGAAACGCTTTATGGGGGAAACGATGGGCCCTCCGTTTGCAATATATGTGCCAAAAGTAACAAGGCCACCCATGGCAATAAGTAAAGGAAGATTGACCGGCCAGTCACCTAAAATAGACCCTTCAAGAAGAACCAGCAGAATCGTTCCGGAGGCTGCAATAGGCGCAAGATGCGTAACACCGAAACCCTTTATCCCTTGAGCTTTATACATAAAGTAATAACTCAGTGGGAAAAGGATTGCCGTACCGAAAATAAGCAAAGGATGTAAAATGAGAGAAAAGGCGCTCGCGCCTGAGAGGTATAATACAAAAGTAACCGCAGCAAAAACTGTCGCTGCCAGTTTGTATCCATATTTTACCGTAAGCAATTGCGCTTGCGGGTTAGATTCTTCGGATTCACGCTGCCGGCTAAAGAATGTTTTGTGGATTACCTGCCTTATTGCAAGTGAAAGAGCCGAAATTACTACGGCTACGATACCGATAATCGCTAGTCCCGGCATTCCTGTGTTTGCCCCATTACTTAAGAAACTTACAACCGTCAGCACCCCGATTAGGGTAAGAGCATTTCCGATAAGTTTCCTGGGCGTTATGGATTCCTTAAGAATAAATCTGCCTAAAAGTAGTCCAAATATCACAGCCGCTTGAGAAGCGAAAGCGGCTGTTCTCACATTGACTAATGATAGCCCGAAATGAAAAGATGCGCCGCATATAATATGCGCAAAAACCGAACCCCAGAAGACGAGCCTCTTATCTTTTACATCAAGTTTTTCATAGAATTCACGTTCAGGGGAAATGACATCGCGAATACTTTTTCTTTCGCCTTTTTTGTCTTTCACCAAATAAGAAATAAGATAGGCAACGGACATCCAGACGCTTGCAAAAAACGCCAGGCTAAACATGTATTGAACCGCCACTATCTCCTGCATGCTTCCACTGGCAACTTCAGGCATATAGGAACTCAAGACAATTTTGCTCAATACTATGCCTAATGAGGCTACTATTACACCTATGGCGGCTAAGAAGGAACCCTTTAATCGCCCGTCTTGACCTTGAGACGGTTCTTGTTTTTCATCCCTCGCCGGTTCCGCGACCGCTGCCATCCTGGCGCATGCCCCGACAAGAGGATCGTTTAAAATCGAAACCGCTAGATCAGGTTTACCTGAAACAGGTCGGAGATCTTTATAACTCGGACTTGTCGGCGATAACGGTTTAAACTTGTTTTTATCTTCGATCAACCGGCCAAATTCGACTTCCAGATTGCCGTTCTGATTACGAAAGACACGAGCAGCAATAGGTGTAGTCATATAACGTGGAACTATACCCGTTTCTACTATAGCAATTGTATTACTTGCGCTGACTCTTTGCGAATCAAACTCGCGCACAAACATATGATCGGGATATTTAATAATAGGGACACCGGTCACATCCAGATCGTTTACAATAGAATTTTTATCAAAAGATAAGCCTTCAGGGCCTTTTGTTGATCCCTCCACAAGCATAGGCCATCCTCTCTTTATGCCTAACTTTAAGTTATATTGTCTATGGGTAAGCCAGTTTAGGAGAAGTGCTATTGGGCCTGTTATGGGCGCTAATGTATATACGGCTTCCAGATATGGCATGTTTGCAAGAAGCGCAGGTATAATAGGTACGCCCAGTACGGGAATAAGCATCGCTACCCATATGCCTAGTATGCCGAGGGATCTATATAGGTAGTCCTTCCATGTCTTATTTTCATGCAAGAATAGGAACCATGGCAGGAAGGTTTGGGGGATTTCTCTCCAGGCTGCGTACTTGGCTATAAAGAGTTTCTCTTCTCTTGTCAGATCTTCCCATGTTGTATCTTCTGTCTTACCCAGCTTCTTTAGAGCTTTTTTGAAGGTAGCTTTGGTGGTGAGGGGGGCTGGTGGCTGGGTGTCGTCGGTTTCTCCTCCGGTATCCGCTAACATAGAATCTATCGGGCTTGTTGTAAGCTTACCATCTACCTCGTCATAATATCGTATCAGAAGTGATTGGAGTAGTTCCCTTATCTCTCCGCTTATTTTATCCGATTTGAGGGCATTAAACATTGTATCTACTGCGTATTCCCGAACGTCTTGAGAGATTTGGTCCCTTGAAGCGAAATTAAACAACTCCCTCGCGCATAATGCTCTTGCATCTTCAAGCGTGTCCGGATAATAAGCCATGATATACGCCAAGCTGTCCACAGCCTCTTTTGTAGCCTCGCTACGCAACAAATGCAACAAGCTCCTAATGGTAGCACCATCTACATCTTGTGTTTTTACGCCTAATGCAGCACCTTTAGTAACACGCTTTGATAGCCTCACCTTATAATAGTTAAGTAGTCTCACCGCCAATATAGTGACGAGAGCAATTGAGCCCGTAAATGCAACCGGCCAACCAATGGAACGCAACTCCGGTGGCATAATGATGAGCACCATTGCTAACGCTGAAATTACTGTCCACAGGGTTTTTCTTTTTGGGTCAAGACTACCTTCTTCATCTTCATTAAAATCTCTTATAATACTTAGGACGATTCCTGCCAGGCCGAGAGTAAGGAAATTGGTTGGGGAGAGTCCGCCAGATGTATCGTCTTTAGCAGTAAGACCTGTTTTTTCAGAATACAAATCTTCGCCGTAAACAATGGGAAGTTCTGAAATTTCCACTCCAGCATTTCTTTCAGCAGCGAGAAGCCCTATAATTTCGTTTGTATAGACATCTGCCTTACGGCAATATAAACATTCTTGCGGATCAATAGGTAGTAAATCACTTTGTTTTCTCTGCAATAAAACGGGTACCGTGTCGGTTTCCACATCTGTACCAGTAAATAATTCAAACTGTGGCTCTCTATTTGCAGGTTGTGATTTTGTTATACATGCATATACAGTGTCTGACCCAAAAGAATAAGCAACGCTTAGATTACCGGCAGCCACGGGGCAATTATGCATCTGTGGTAAAGATTCACGCGGTATTACATCACTCGCATTCAGCATTTCTTTTTGCATTATATATTGTGAAAATTTATCATCGAAAAATATAGAGACGCCGTTGATCTTTCCATTTTTTCTCTGATAATATGTTTTTTCCAGCACTTCCAAGATCGCGGTGTTATACTCGCCCTTGCCTTGGATAGCTGTAAAATTGACAAAGTCTATTCCTAAATCTTTTGCCAATAGAATAAAATCATCAACCTCTTGATAATTCTGCTCACCTACAACAAAGCCCATTCCTATTCGTAACCGTGTTTCTCCTGCTAATGCACGCTCATTTCGTAGCTCTACGGATCTACGAATGGTTTCTACAATTCTCCCATATCTATGTTCCATCTCTCTTCTTCCGGCACCTTCCAATTTTAACGCCCCAAATGTTTCCGGAGTTGCCGCATCAATTGAGAAGAAAAGTCTGTTTACTTTCAATACACACATTTCAATATCAGATTCACTCAAGAGTTCGCCGTTTGTATAAATCGAAAGATAAATGTCGGATCCTCTATTGCGTATTTCATCTACATAAAGTTGCAGGCTTTCATAGAATGGTTCGCCGCTTCCGCTAAGATTTATCTTTTTCACTCCCATTCCTATGAATTGGTCTATTACTTCAATCCTTCTCTCCTCTCCGGCAATACTGATTGGAGGTCCTCCTTCAATAATTATCAACTCACCATCAGCAGTTAGTCTCGTAGCGTTGAAACAATGTGCACATCTCAGAAGGCAAAATGAGCTAGGATGGATTTCCAAAACCTGAGGAACAATTTTTCCATCTAATATAGCCTGTATAGTTGACTGATCCTGACCCATGAATTCCCGAAACATGCTTAGTGCCCTGGGCCTTGCAGATTCGTATGATAAGAGATCTTGGAATTTTGGGGTATTTCTTAAAATAGCGTATATTTCTTTGATATCGCCAATCGTTAAATCTACACCATATACTTTACTAATATTTGATATTAATAATTGCGTGGGTTGTAGTGGATTTATAAGTAATTCTCTCAGAACATAAATACAACTATGTGCAGTAGCTTCAGGTACATTTGTCTGCAATTCGTCTGTGATTAACCTAAGCGTCCGCACGTCGTGAGGGTTGTTAATTAAACTTGATCTAAGTTTTGATGCAGGATCTTTACGGGCGCTTCGTGTGATAATATAGTAAACTGCACCTACAGCCACTGCAACCAGCGCTATTGCCGCAGCTATCGTAGCGCCATAGCTAAATAAGCCAACGATAGGTTCTCCTGCTGCTTGTGCGACTTGCCCAAGAGGTGCCTTTTCTAAACCAGCCGCAAATCCCGGCGTTGCGAGGGCACCAAGAAGTATGATCGACAGAAGAATCATTGTGGATTTGTTGAAAAGTGTTTTTAAGGTTTTACCGAATTTGCTAATAGCTGCGGAGAGGATGGTTATGAGACGAGACCTTTGTTTACGTGAATCTGGGGCGATGAGTTCCGGAAATTCTTGCTCAGGGGCAAAGTCCGCGCTAAGTTCCGTAATCTTTTCTATAGTTCTTGCCACCCGTTCATATGGTATTCCTTCAGGGGTGGGGTACCCATCAATCTCTTCCGGAAGCCTTTCAATGCCCATCGCTTCTATGCTTGTCTTTAACCCTTCTAAATCAAAAGCAACAACATAGACTTTCCTGGTTCCGTCGGTTTCTTGCCGAACTACAACACCGATATTCTCGTAGATTGGCGCGTATATAAGCGGAATATCTATTACCGGGTTTTGACGTTTTGCGTTCTCAAGCAGTCCTACCAAATTCTCGTCTCCCTTGTTACGTGCAATGCCTACAGCCTCATCTAGAGGAATAGCTCTTTCTACGACATCCATAGGTTGATTCAAAACATTTCTCATTCTTGCAACCAACTTGTCATTATTAGCTAATGCGGCCATCTCTGCTTCGCTTTCTCCTATTATCATACAATTAAGCATGTGGCGTAACGGATGCATATAATAGACTCTGATAACGTAGTTTTTTACTAAAAATGTGACCTTCCCTCCAGCAGATTCCAAATCTTGAATAGCCGCACCAAATATATCTCGAACCATCTTCTTGGTGTCACTGGGCAGAATATGTGTACCAAAAGTTTTTTGGATATCGAGATATCTTTCAAGATCGTGAATAAAAACACTGAGATTTTTACGTGTTTTTATAGCGTCGCGCAAATAGTTATTTAAAAGTTCTCTTTCTGGTAATGATGCATTATCTATGAGACTTTTTGCTTTTATCTCATTTTGTTTGCTAGATCTACGATGCCACCATCTCGCCATTACCCATATACCGCCGGCGGCGGCAAGAATTATACCTATTATCTTGGCTATGTCTAACCCGGACCAAGCCCCTAGACCTGCCCCAGCATGCGGAAGTGCTTCACCTGCTGCAGCCGCAAATCCTGGTGCTGCGAGGAAGGTTAGGGTTATACCGATTGCTGCCAGGAAGAGGAGGGGAGTTGAAATATTCATAGACAAGGTACGACCGTCTTTAGCCTCTGCTGGTTTAGCTTTTTTGTCTGATTCAGTTTTGTCAGACTCTATAACTTCTTTCATAGCATCCATGTAGGCCTTTAAATGCAGATCGATAGGAAAATCCTTATGAACCCACCAGGGTAGGGCGCCGCTGTAGCCACGCCTTCTAGTATTCCTTAAGACATGTGAAAAAAGCGGTCTATTATACATATCAACCGGCTGATATTCTCCAACGATCACATCAACTTCAGGAGAGATATTAAGCCATTCCCTGCCTGCTTTATCAGAATCAAACCCCCGGAGTTCCTTGACGTCATCCCCTGTGTAATGAGGTTTTGTGTAATAATGGAAGTTGGCCAAGTCTCCCGGCTCCATCAAATGTATCCAATATTTTAATGTCTCCCTGCTAACTGCACTGAAACTAACAGGTAAATTCGTCTGTTCCCGGATACTCGTGGCAACATCAGCTACAAAATCCTGCCTGAGCCACAAAGGCATGTGCCGGTATTCTCCTGTAACCGGATCAGTGAAGCCTACAAGATATCTTTCGGCTCCTCCAGCCGCATTCTCATCAACGTCTGGTTCGTTCATAGGTTCGATAGCCCTTATTACATCCGAATATTGCTTCAAGATATTAAGTTCCGGTTCAATACTCATTAGAAAATTAGCCCGCTTTTTGCGATCCAGAAAAAGCTCGGGATGAGTTCTAGCCAGCAAATAATCAAATAATACGGGAACTCCTCGGATCTTGTATTTTCTTAAAAGTTCGCAATAAGCCCTGATATTTTTCTCGGCTACCTTATGATCTATAACGACTGTACCATCTTCTAAAACCTTAACTGACTCAAGATTTGCAAATGTAAATCGCCTGTCCATAAATTTAAGGTCTTTCAGTCCTTTCATATCAGGAAACTTCCTTGCCAGTGCATTCCTCATAGCGGCAAGGGCCCTAAACTCCTTTTCGACAAGTACGCCTGCAGTCCCTGCAAATCCGTCCCTTTCATCCGTAAATACCTTTGAATATGTCTCGGGACTGGTATATCCTCCAGTGCCTAAATACCTTAAGAAATCGATAGTACTCGGTTTTTTTACTTGGACAGGCTTCTTACGTAGAAGTTCGGTTTTAATCGGCTCAGGTTCGGATTCTACCGGTGGATTTTTTATCACCGGTTCTTTTCCTGTAACTTCTAATTTGTGTATTTTAAGCTTGCCTCTAAAGCGGGTTCCTTTTTCTACATCAGAGCAAAAGCCTACCTCAATACGCACCCAACTTGCATGTTCACCCGTAAACCCCTTACCGGTCCAGGCCTTGCCGTCAGGAGACGCTGACGGATGAAATTCCATGGTTATTTTTTGTCCTTTTTTAACGTTTATATTTTTAGGTAAATCCATCTGCCCGCCATTAACAGCGCTCCAGACCCCAATCTTAAATTCCATTAATGGTACATCTTCGAACCCTTTATCCGGTATTACTTCAAAAGTAACCTTGAAACCACCATCTCTCATGTCAAAGCGATGTTTTACTAAATGACTGCCATGTTCCGTAAGTCCATCTATCGATGTATCTTTAGAAGGAAAGGCGGCATATTCCACGTCAATACCAAAACCTCCGTGCCCATCTCCGTCGTCCTCTGTTTTTGCCAAATCAAGCTCGGCCGCTACTTTACCGTCTTCCCTATCCCAGCCTATTTCTCTTATACCTTTACCATATGAATTGTAACCCGCCATCCAGCTAACAGACTTATGCAGATCATATACTGTTATATTAAGCTTTGGATCTACTGATTTCCTATCGGGTTCCGCTATCATCCTAAAACGATCATCTTTACCTGCTAAAATCCGAGGATGTTCTTCTGCGCTTATTTTAGTTCCTCTTTCTACACTTTCCCACACTGCGCCTGTCTTACGATCCTTAATACGCGTATAAGAAGCATCGTCCGTAGTTTTAGTCTTATCTGCCGCGATGGATCTTTCTTTGGGTAAAAATATTGAGGCAATACCCGCACCAGCGATACGAAGAAATCCTCTTCTGCCTATTGATCTCCACCAAGGTTCCTTGCTGGAGGCCGGGGACGGTTCACCTTTTGTCGACGCCCACACATCATCATCTTTTCGCAGGCTTTCTGCGCTAATGTCGGATGCTGAAGTTAATTTAGCAATAGCATTAGAAATCGCCTTTTTTTGTGCTTTTCTGTCGCGGGCATAACTCGCTAAGGTAAGCTCCTTATTTAATTCACGTATCGCTGACTGCAATTGGGCAGGATTTGCTGTATTAAAGAGTTCATTTATTCGGCTGCTTCCTGCATCGTTACAGCCGACATCTTCAAACAACCTGCAAAGCAATATAATCGGGATATCTAGTCCTGGACGCAATAGTAATTTTGCCTTTAGCTCTCGCGCATACTCCCATTTCTTATAGTTCGCAAGTGCGATTATGCGGGACAAATCGCAAGTTTCCTTCCCCAGTATCCATCCCAATATAGTGCATTCGAGAGTGCTAAACGCAAATTCAAGTGACAAAAGACCTGTAGAAATTAAAATTACGTACATATAAATTGCATGATTTCCTGACAATATCTCTTTCGCGGCGGGTATTCCTAAATACAATAACAAACCTGAAACAACTAGTGTTGCCAACGGTCCGCCGGATCCTATTAGAATACCTTTTAAACCTCTATCTTTTATAGGCGGGTCAAACTCCTTATTTCTATATGTATCGAGTATTCGCTTTATTGTAAGTCTATTTCCACCAAAGAAACTGGATATAGGGTGTAGCAGGATGTACACAAATATATGACCTGATTCGTGAACAAAAATATCAAGTGCTAAAATAGCTGTAAGAATACCTGCCAAACTTTTTCTTATAAAACGGGTAGAATTCCATGCAATCATAGGCGAAACAGGTGTCATTTGTATAGAATCCGGGGACGCCTCCTTCGCCATAGCGGCTATGGGGTAAGGTTCTTTGACTTCGGCTGGTGTTGCAACAAGATCCGCGAGTATAATGTCAGCGCCTTCAGCATCTCTTTGACCGGTAGGTTGTTTATATATGCCTGCTGTTAGTGTGAGGCCTTCGGTTTCTTCGGTATATGTGTAATATGGGTTTTCAGGTATATCACTTGGAGATATGACTATATCCCAGCCTATCAGGGTTCCTATGGTAAATGGCTTATTGCTAAATACTGCCGCCAATATTTGGGCCTTTAGTGAAACTTGATTCCTATCTTTTATATCAACAACACCCATTTGAGAGAATAAGCTACTAATGGCAAGAGCAGAGTGCTGGGTGGTATACGATATGGCTTTATTTAGAAACTTGTCTAATTTAGTTTCTTTTCCCGCTAAGAGACTAAAATACGGAGATTCGTAGCCTTTTTTAGTCTTGAAGTTTGGTAGTATGCCAATGTAGGAGATGTTGTTTCGCTTGAAGAGTTTTGCAAGATTGCCTGAGTGAAAACCACCGGTTATGAGAATGGCCGTATCTTTTAGTTTTATATTCTTTAAAAAGGCTTCGTCACGCTTAAATGTGCACTCGTAACATTCAGCCATGTTTTTGACATGGCGGTCGAGCTCTTGCATGTTCTCATCGGGCCTTGCGGTTATCCTGTAAAGAGGCGCCTCTTTTTCTATGAACGCGGTGAAATTCTTTATGCGGAATGAGTCTTTGTTTTCTTTGTAGTACCGGTAGTCATCGTTTGTTATGGCCAGATTAAACATGCCCCGTATTAAAGTGAAGTTTTTATGTAAAGCGCTAAGCTCTCTTTGCTTATCGTTTGTTAGGAGGGCTGCTTTGACCACGTCTTTTAAGCTATCTATTTCTTTCATTATTTTGGATTTATCGATAGCCTTGTATTTTGAGGAGCAGGAAATGTATTTTTGGAACTGGGGGAACCGGTTTAGGTTTATGCCTACTGATTTTGCCTTCTCGAAAAGATAGGCATGGAAGTCGTATTGTGATATCTTCTTAGTTTTGAACTGGACTGTCTTTAAAATAATCTCTTCAAGCGCCCGTTTGGAAAGTATCTTCTGGAATTCGTCTATCAGTTTCTTTCGTTCCCTCGTTACCTCTTTGAAATCCATACCATCTTCCTGTCCGAAAGACTCTTCCAGGAGGTATATGTTGGGGAAGGCTTCGGTATCTATATTCTCTTCTTTCGCAGTCTTTATGAGGTAGGAAAGATAGTCTTTGAAGCCAAAAGTGTTTTCCCGGTAGTTTACGTAGTTTTCGTCAAATTCGAGAAGTTCTTTTGAGTATATGTTGCGGCGCAGGTTATTCAGAACATGCTCAAGAGACTTCAGGTATTTATCGATTGCGTCTTTGTGCTTTAGGGAGTTTTTCGTTAGCTTAAGGTTTTCGAGATAAAGCTTCGTATTCTCTATGCCCCAGAGGCTTGCTTTATCGGGGTTATTTATGGCGAAGTACTCACCGCCGTTTACGATACCCTCTTTTACGAAGTAATCGGCTACTTTCTCTCTTATGCGCCCATCAGCGATTCCGGTAAATACCGAAAGGTCATACGCGCCTTTCCCACCCTCAAGATTGATCGAGCTTATGCCGTACTCTTCACTGAGATGCTCGATTATGTCGTTTATCTTGTGCTGGGCAAAATAGTTACAGTGCGCATCCTGGATGTGGATTACTGTTTTCCCCGAATTGGCGTTATCGATGCTTCGTATGTGGGCAAGCTCTTCTGGCAGGTCAAATGACTCGACATCTAATGCGTTAATAGAACCCGGGCCGGCAGGCCTATTAGAACTGGTACTCGACAGTTCTAACGGTGTTCTGCTGGCCCAGGCTTTTTCCAAAAGGAATTCTCCGCTAATATTAGTAAACAAAAAGGACCAAAGAGTAATAAAAGCTATTACCCTAATTGGTCCTTTAAACCTGCAAATATAATTATGATCTTGATTATTAAATCGAGTACGTAACATTATTTAATAATCTCCCAACTTTTTGAAAACTTTAAATAAGCGGGTAAAAAAATACACCCTGCCGAGTACATATATTCAGAGTATTATTTATTTTGCCCTATATAATATAATAATACTATTATATGCAAAATAATTCACAAAATAGGCTAAATTTTGTATATTCCTAACATTGGGGACAAAAAAAGAGGAATATAAAACTTTATATTCCCCCCAAAAGCCGCTTTTCTTGTGCTGGCTTTATATATTTATTTGACTATGAATCTCTTTTCCAGAAGGCTAAGTTTCTTATCGACGAAGTGAATCTTCACCAGGGCAATAAGGAACAGGGCCATGTGCATTATGCTCTTGTAATGTTCTATATGCATTTTGCTGACTCCTCATTTTTTATGTTTATTTTTATCGTGTGCACGAACACGATGTTATATATAGATACATCTGCTACTATGTAGAAAGTTCCCCTCATCTTGCATATCAGTTTATCCTCTTTCTTTGCAGATGAGCATTTCCTCAAAATATGGAAGAACTTCTTGTCTTTTGCGCCATTCTTCTTCCTTATATGTATCCACTCCGCAAGTTCCTTTTTGGATTTTACTTTATGGATCTCGCGGACAAAATACATGGACCTTTTTTTCGTTGTGGAAATTATACCGTTTCGGTGGACAATTTCCTCAAGAGAGATGTCCCTTTTCTTAGAGGGAATAGCAGTTAAGTTCTTAAATATTAACTCTCTCATCTTGTCCGTCCTTTCAGGACTTATTAAAGCTTTTTAATTAGTGCAATTAAAAAATGCCCCTTAATTCTACGCAGACTACAGGGCTCGTTTAACGTCTCATTCAACCATTAGTATACCTGACTACTTTAATGGTGTCAAGAGCAGGCATCTAGCTTTTTTATAACCTAACATTAGGCCCTTTTTAAATCAACCTTTTTTCTTCCCCTCTTAAAAGGCGCTTGATATTCGCTTTATGTTTATAGACGCTCGCCAGGCAAAGGATAACACAAAATATAACAAAATAAAAGGACCTGTAAAAAATAACTGCAAATATCGGTAATGAGAGAGACGCGATTATGGATGCGATCGAGACTATCCGGAATACGGCAAAAACTATGATCCAAATCGCAAGGCACGCGAGAAGTGTACCGGGCGCTAAGGCTATCAAAACACCTCCCGTAGTAGCTATGCCCTTCCCACCCTTGAACCTTAAAAACACGCTGAAAACGTGTCCGGCAATCGCGCACATGCCTAATAAAATTTTGTAGAACTCGAGACCGAGAATTACCCCTGTCCAGTTGCTTAAAAAAACCTCAGAGAGTAGCGATACTGCCACAACCCCTTTGGCTACATCAATAAGAAGCACGATGATGCCGGGAATTTTTCCTACCGTACGAAAGACATTCGTGGCTCCGACATTGCCGCTTCCGTGTTCGCGTATGTCGATTTTTTTTAAGGCCTTAGCGAATATATAGCTCGTAGGTATTGAGCCGATAAGATAAGCAAGCGTTAAAGATATTATTAGGCTTATCATCTTGTCTTTCCTTTCTTGGGCCTCTTCCTATAAAATAATTTTATCGGCACTCCTTTAAGCGGAAAATTTTCTCTTAGTCTATTTTCGATAAATGAACTATGGGCGCCGGTTACCGCATGCGGGTCACTGACAAAGATTGCAAATTCTTTTGGGAACATTCCGGCCTGCGCCATGTGAAAAAATCTGGGTGGCCTCCTCCGGCGGGGTATTCTGACCTCCTCAGGGCTTATCTCTTTTAAGAAATCGTTAAGCGCGTCTTTATCTATGGAAAGATCGAGATTCGTTTTTATTGCATTTACGAGATTGAAGGCGATTGATACGTTTCTGCCGGTTTTTGCCGAGATAAACGCAACCGGAAAATTTCTCGCTTGCGGCATCTTTTTCAAAATGGCGCCGGCGTATCTGGAGGTTTCTATGCCCTTTACAAGGTCCCACTTGTTTACGACTATGGCGCAACCCTTGCCTGTTTCTACGATGTAGTCAAAAATCTTTGTATCATCGCTTGTAACCCCTTCCATCCCGTCAATCAAAAGAAGCGCCACGTCAGAATGGTCTATCGAGGATCTCGCCCGCATCATGCTATAAATGTCTACGGCAGTTTTTACTTTTTTTTTGTGCCTCAAGCCTGCCGTATCAATAAGTAAAAAATTGATCCCGTCTTTTTTTAAATAAGTATCTATCGAGTCCCTTGTAGTACCGGGTTTTTCGTGTACGATAACCCTTTCTTCATCCAGGACCCTATTTAAGAATGAAGATTTACCGACGTTGGGCCTTCCGACGATGGCAACTTTTATCGGTTGATCTTCAGGAGTCTCGGATTCCGAATGCTCCGGAATAAGACGGGCAATTTCTTCCGTGAGATCATTTATGCCCCGATTATGCAGACAGGAAATACCGAAAGGCTCACCCAAACCAAGCTCGTAAAACTCCGGGAGGCTTTCTTTCTTTTTTTCATTATCTATTTTATTTACGACAAGTACTATTTTTTTGCCGGATTTGCGAATAAAGCGTACCATGTCGAGATCAAGCGGCGAGGGCCCGGATTCTGAGTCACAGACAAATAAGAGAAGGTCCGAGCGCATGATAGCCTTCTTTATCTGCATTTTCATAAGGGCCTCGATTCTATCTTTTTCGCTGCGCAAGAAATCATTCGAGAAGAACCCGCCGGTATCTACAAGGATCAGATTTTTGCCTTTAAACTTCACGTGTTTTTCGATTCTATCCCGCGTCGTGCCCTCTCTTTCCTCAACTACGGCGTGCCTTTTTTTCACAATCCTGTTAAAGAGGCTTGATTTGCCGACATTGGGCCTTCCGACTATGGATACGATAGGTATGGATGCTGCCATATTATTTCTCGTTAAGTAGTTTGCTTCCCTTTACAATATAATCTATCCCGGAAACAATAGTAAAACACACGGTAATGTTCCATAATAAAGGTGATACAGCAGCTGACCCCAGAAGAATACTTATCACGGTCGCCATCTGCAAAAATGTCGTAATTTTGCTGATTATCGTGGGCACTATATTAAGCTTGCCTTTTGTGTGATGAATAAGAATCGCTCCGAGAACAATAATGGCGTCGCGTGAGATTATTATAATAGGTACATAGATCGGCGGTTTTAGGGTGAGCGGGAGCGCCTTTGATACGCTTAAACATATGAACGCGCTTAAAATAAGAAGTTTATCAGCTATCGGGTCTAAAATCTTACCCAGTTCCGTTCTTTGTTTTAATGCCCTGGCGATATAACCGTCTATGGCATCGGTCAGCGCCGCGATCATGAAAATAAGAAGTGCCAACTCCCATTTTGAATAAAGAACAAACGCTATGAAAAGCGGAATTAGGAGAATCCTTAAAATAGTAATTTTGTTGGCAAAATTCATCCGGTTTACCTACTTTTTATTTAACAAGCCTTATCCGCGGAATCGGCCAGTGTATAAGGAAGACCTTACCCGCTATGTTTTTTGACGGGACAAACCCCCAATAACGCGAATCTACCGAATTTAAGCTATTATCCCCCAGCGCAAAGTAGTGGCCCTCGGGCACTTTTATAGGCTTTTCCGCGCGGCCGTATTCGCCCCTATTATAATAGGTTATGCTTTTTATGCTGAGCGGCTCTTCGAGCGGCTTTCCGTTTATCCATATGTGCTGCCCCTTGATCTCGACGGTATCGCCGGGTTCTCCGACCAACCTCTTTACCAGGAATTTATTCGGCTCTACGGGTGAACGGAATACTATAATATCCCCGCGCTCGGGTTTCCTTACTTTCGGAAGCCTTATGTTAGTAAGCGGAATTTTCGCCCCGTAGATAAATTTCGTCACGAATATCCTGTCACCCGGTTTAAAAGTCGGAACCATGGATGAAGTTGGTATCTTAAAAGGTTGCGCGATAAAAGTCCTGATTATAAGTGCGATTATGAGGGCGTATAAAACCGGCTTCACCCACTCGTCACGCCAGTATTGCCATTTTTTGTATTTTGACGTCATGATGCTCCTTTTTTTATGTTTTTAGCGCAGCGAAAAACGCTTCCTGCGGAATCTGCACCCTTCCGAACTGCTTCATACGTTTTTTACCGGCCTTTTGTTTTTCCCAGAGTTTTCTTTTGCGCGTTATGTCACCACCGTAACACTTGCTCGTAACATTTTTGCCGAGAGAACCCACGTCTTCCCTGGCTATTACGTTATTCCCGATGGCGGCCTGGATAGCAATTTTAAAAAGATGCTTGGGTATTGTCTCTTTAAGTTTTTTGACAAGGGCCCTTCCTTTCATATATGCCTTCTCCTTGTTTACAAGAGATGAAAGCGCGTCCATAGGGTCGCCGTTTATAAGAATATCAAGTTTTACTATTTCAGCGGGCCTGTAATCTATCATTTCATAATCAAGGGAACCGTACCCTTTCGTAAGTGATTTTATTTTGTCGTAAAAATCTGTGATAACCTCGGCTATTGGCATCTCATAAACAAGCCGCACCCTATCTTCATCGAGGAATTCGGTACTTTTGTAAACGGCGCGCTTGGATTCGGCCAGCTTCATCACGTCGCCTATGGAGTCTTTCGGGAGCAGGATAAAGACTTGAGCGTAGGGCTCTTCCACAGCGGCAATTGATTCAGGTGGCGGGAATTTAGTCGGGTTATCCACATTCATCAATTCATTTTCTTTGGTCAAAATCTTGTAGACAATGCTCGGGGTCGTAATTACAAGGTTTAGGTTATACTCTCTTTCGAGACGCTCCTGTATGATTTCTATGTGCAATAGCCCCAGGAAACCGCATCGAAATCCCATTCCGAGAGCCGTCGAAAACTCAGGCTCGAACACAAAAGAAGCGTCGGACAGTTTCATTTTCGCTATCGCGTCTTTAAGCACGGGGAAATCTTTCGGGGTGATCGGGTATATCCCGCAATACACCATCGGGTTTACCTTCCTGTATCCGGGGAGGGCGGTAGCGGCCGGGTTTTCCTTATCCGTCACCGTGTCCCCGATCACAACCTCGCCCGCGTCTCTTATATTGCACGCCAGGTATCCTACCTCGCCGCAGACAAGCTCGTCGATTTCGGTAGGCTTAGGTTTGAATATGCCCGCTTCCTTTATCTCGTAAATCTTGCCGGTATTCATTGTTTTTATATGCGTACCTTTTCTTACGATACCGTTTACTACCCTCACAAAAAGAACAGCGCCCTTATAGGTATCGAACCTGGAATCAAATATAAGCGCCTGCAATGGATTTGAAGGGTCGCCTTCCGGAGGCGGAATTTTTTTCACGATTGCTTCGAGAACCTCCTCAGTGCCGATACCTTCTTTCGCGCTGGCAAGTATGATCTCTTCTTTTTTTAAACCGAGGATATGCGTTATCTGCTTTTTAACCCTTTCGGTATCGGCGTTCTGTAAATCTATTTTATTTATAACAGGAATAATATGCAAATTGTGTTCCAGCGCCAGATATAGATTGGCAACAGTCTGCGCTTCCACGCCCTGGGATGCATCCACCAAGAGTAGCGCCCCTTCACAGGCGCCGATAGATTTTGAAACCTCATACGTAAAATCCACATGGCCCGGTGTATCTATTAAATTAAGGCAGTAGGTCTTTCCGTCTTTGGCCTTGTAATCGATTTTGATGGCGCTTGCTTTAATAGTTATTCCCCGTTCCCGTTCGAGGTCCATGTCGTCTAAAAGCTGGTCGCGGAATTCCCTATGGGAAATGGATTTGGTAAACTCAATTATCCTGTCGGCGAGCGTGGATTTCCCGTGGTCTATGTGAGCGATTATCGAAAAATTTCTGATTAAGCTTTTACTCATATTTAAAAATCAAGCGCCTCCCACCAGGCTTTTTCGGGGGTAAATTTCCATATCTTCTCAAGGTCCATGTTCTTGCAGTAACATTTAATTATAGAAAGAATTATGTCGTGGGATACGATACAAATATTTTCACCCTTCCGCTTATCGGTTATTTTATGCACGGCACTTATCGCCCTGTCGCAGGCGTCTTTTAAGGATTCGCCCTGCGGCGGCGAGAGCGAGGTAGGCGATGTTTTCCAGTTGTTATATTGCTTTTTATAACGCTTCTTTACGTCCTTTAAAAGAAGGCCCTGCCAGACACCGTGGTTTAGCTCCGAGAATTCAAGCGCTTTTTTAACTTTCAGCTTATGGGGCGCCGCTATCTCGCCGGCCGTGGATAAACTGCAGGCAACCGGGCTTGAATAAAGGGCGCCGATTTTGAATTTCGCAAGCTCGCCCGATAATTCTTGAGCCTCAATCTTCCCCTCTTCGTTTAAGGGAATATCAAGCGCGCCCTGGACGCGTTTTTCCTTACTCCAATTCGTCTGGCCGTGCCTGACAAGTATAAGTTTTGCCATAGTTATTCTTATATGCTTAGCGCGAAACGTTTACCGAATTCCAAAAGCGCTATCGCCTCTTTTTCGCTGTGCCCTTCCGAATATACGCGTAGTTTCGGCTCGGTGCCGGACGGCCGGAGCATAACCCAGCTGCCGTCGGAACGTATAAACTTAACGCCGTCGAAACTTTTCACGCTCACTACATCTTTGCCAAGCACTTTTTTAAACGGTTTTTTGTGTAATATCGATAAAAGTTTCTTCTTCTTATCAACTGAGTAACGCACGTCAAAACGCTTGTATACGTATACGCCGTACGTTTTATTTATATCATCTATTATTTTCTTCAGGCTCTTCTTGCGCTGGGCGACCATCTCTAGAATAAGCAGTCCCGAAAGCATGCTATCTCTCTCAGGCATCCAGCCTTTAAACGCGACACCACCTGTTTCTTCGCCGCCTACCAATACATCCTCTTTATTGTAGATTTCGGCTATGTATTTGAAGCCGACGGCTGTTTCATAGGTTTTTAGGCCGTAATTTCTGGCTATCTTATCTATCAAGCCCGTCCCGCAGATAGTCTGAACAACGCCTCCGGTTTCATTCCTGCCCTCCAGGAGGTGAAGTAGAAGTAGTGTCATGACCTTGTGCCCGCTTAAAATCTTACCGTTCGATAGAACTACACCCAACCTGTCAGCATCGCCATCTGTAACTAACGCGAGATCAAAGTGACCTTTCTTCAGGATCTTGGCCGTACTTGCCATGTGCTTTTCGTTTGGCTCAGGCGGCCTGCCGCCAAACAACGCGTCTCTTTCGCCGTTAATGGTAGTGACCTTATTATTTGTGTTTCTTAAGAGCCATTCGATGTATCTTGCCCCCGTTCCGTTCATGCTGTCCACAAGGATCTTAAGGCCCGCCTTTCTTAGAAGCTTCATATCTGCGTATTTTTCCACGGCCTTAAGGTGCGGCGAAACAATGTCTTCTAATTTTATAAGGCCTTTTTTTATCGCAGCCGCTCTATCGAGAAATTGCACTTTTGATTTATATAGCCGCGATTCGATCGCGTCGGTTACTTTTTTACCCGCAGAACCACCGAAATACCCTTTGTATTTTATACCGTTATAGCGGGACGGATTGTGGCTTGCGGTGATCATTATGCCGCCGATAAAATTCTTGCGTCTTATGGCATAGCTCACCGAAGGCGTGGGCGAGTCCTTGTCGCCAAGAATCGTTTTTATCCCGTTTGCCGCAAACACGCACGAGACGAGTTCGGCGTACTTCTCGGACAAAAAGCGCGTATCGTACCCTACTACCAGCGCATATTTTTTGCCGTAAAGTTCTGATTTTTTATTTTTTGTTTTTACTTTTTGCTTTTTTATATAATCTGCCACTGCCTGCGCTACGATTTCGACATTTTCAAAAGTAAAGTCTTCGCTTATAACCGCGCGCCATCCATCTGTTCCGAATTTAATTCTACCCATTTTATCCTACTGCCTCCTCTGCTTATTTCCTCTGTGCCATCATTGAATATACCCTTGTAACATCTTCAATCGTAACTATTCCTATTATTTTACCGCCTCGTATAACCGGCAGTGCTTTTATGCTGTTTTCCTGCATTATGTTCTGCGCTTTATCGAGAGAATCTGATTCCCGCAAAACGGGAATGTCCTTTCTCATGATGCTGGAAATCTCGGCCGAGGTACCGTGCTGGTGTATTCCGTTTATAATATCGTGACGCGTGACAAAACCTAACATTTTACCGTCTTCGGTAATCGCGAAATCCTCCTGGTGCGAGTGAAATACGAGCTCCAGGACCTTTGCCAGCGTAGCATCCTTGCCTAACGTAAGAAACTGATGTGATATTATATCTTTTATGCTGAATCTTTTTAATGTTTCTCTTATATCGACCTGCAATTCCTCGGACGAGGCAGCCATGTAAATGAAAACAGCTATGACAATAAGTATAATGTGCCCGTGAACGAGCCCTATATACCCGAAAATAAGCGCGAATATATGGCCGAAATTAACGGCGATCCTGGTGGCTTTTTGATAACCCATTTTTTGCGCCAAAAGCGCGCGCAAAAGTCTTCCGCCGTCCATGGGAAATGCCGGGATCAAATTAAATACCGCAAGTATCAGATTAATCCAGTAAATATGCGCGATTACGTGCGGAAAGCTCTTCACTGAAAGCGGGTGGAACAAAACTTGTTTCCCCAATAGCGCATATAAGGGTAGGAAAAATATTACTACGATAGCTATGTTCAGCGCTGGCCCCGCAAGCGATATTAAAAATTCCTGATAGGGTTTGTCCGGCATTTTTGTCATGGAGGCAACGCCGCCTATCGGAAGGAGGGTGATCTCTTTAACTTGTATCCCGAATTTTTTCGCGACCAGGCTGTGCGCAAGCTCATGTAGCGTAACAAAAAAGAAAATAGCGATGATGAGAAAAAGCCATCTGAAGCCCATCGTAGCAAAAAGAAGAAGCAGAAGCAGAAATGTCACGTGGATGTTGATCGATATGCCCGCAACTTTAAATAATTTTATCGCGCCCTTCATATTTTAAGCACCTTTTGTAGCTTTGCTTTGATGCTAGCGGACGCAGGGCCGATTGTAGAGAAATTTAAGTTTTTATTATCGAAAATGATGTTTGCGGTCTTTTTTATATCCTGGACACTTACTTTTTCTATGTTTCTGGCTATTTCGCTGACGGTCAGCGCCTTGCCTTCCGACATTATGGCCTCACCCAGCCATAGCATTCGCGAACCCGTATCCTCAAGGCCCAAAAGAAGCTGGCCCCTTGCGTATTCTTTTGCGCGGAATAACTCATCGGCTGTAACGAAATTTCTTTTCATGTCCTGAAGCTCGCGAACGATTTCCTTGGTCGCTTCCAGGAGCTTGTTGTTATCGACACCTGAGTGTATGACAACGGCCCCGGTTTCTTTATACCGCCTTACGCCGGAGGAAACGTCGTAACACAGGGCCTTTTTCTCTCTTAGTCTCTCGAAAAGCCGCGAGGACATGTTGCCACCCAGGATTATGTTTAAAAGCGTTAGGGCATATTTTAGTTTATGCGTTCGGTTGAAACTGTGAAATCCTAAAGCAAGCTGCGTTTGCTTGGTACTTTTATGAAAAACCTTAATCTGCGAGGCTTTATGGCTTTTCTTGGCAAGTTCAAGCGGGAAACTTCTTTTTTTAGACGGTGTGGAAAATATATTTCTTACGAGCGACCGGCATTTTTCTCTGTTTAGCTTGCCCGCGACTACGATAGACATGTTTGCCGGCTGGTAATATTGATTCATGTAATCAACAAGATCGCTTCTTTTAAAACTTTTTACGGTATTGATATATCCGGCTATGGGGCGGCCAAGGGCGTGATTCGGCCACATCGCTTCGGACAAAATATCGAAAACATGGTGAGCAGGCTGGTCCTGGTACATTTTTATCTCTTCACAAATGACGTATTTTTCTTTTTCAAGCTCTGTGGAATCAAGTTTTGGGTAGAGCACCATGTCGCTTAGTATCTCAAGCCCGAGCTTCATGTAGTGAGACGGTAATTTTACAAGATAGCAGGTTAACTCTTCTGATGTAAAGCCGTTAAAGCTGCCTCCGACGCCTTCTATGGCCTCTTTCAGCATGCTGGCTGTCCTCGAAGTCGTGCCCTTGAAAAGCATATGCTCTATCAAGTGGCTCATGCCTGATGTGCGCTTTCCTTCATATCGGCCGCCGGTGCCGATCCATACGCCGATCGAAACCGACTCCATGTGAGGCATGTGTGAGGTGATTACTTTTAACCCGTTCTTTAGTGTTACCCTTTTATACATAGTGTGTTAGCCCTTCTGTGCGTTTAAATAACTTTGCAGTATGACTTGAGCTGCAAGTTTGTCTATTTTCTTTTTTCTTTTACTTCTTGAGGCGCCACCGAAGATCATGACGCGCTCCACTTCCATTGTGCTTAAGCGCTCATCCCACATTTTTATCGGCACGTTCAGCTTTTCTTTTAACGTATCCGCGAAAGTTGCTGCCGCCTCAGCCTGCGGGCCGGAGGAACCGTTCATGTTTAGGGGAAGCCCCACGACGATTTCTGTTACTTCCTTTTCCTTTACTATATCCTCGAGGCGCTGATAGAGGTCGACCTTGGCTATTTCAATCGTAAAAAGCCCCTGCGCGGTAATGCCGAGCGGGTCGCTTAGCGCCACACCTATCCTTTTGGATCCAATATCGAGGCCTAATATTCTCATTTATTATACTATCCCTGCTAATTTCTTAACTTTTTCGGCGTCCTTCTTATCGCAAATGAGCGTGCCGTTTTCGGTGCGCACTACTACCATGCCACGAAGCCCTGCCACGTCGAGATTTTCTTTTCCCGAATTATACACGATCGAATCGCGGGTATCCACCAAAGTTGTTTTGCCGAAATAAATATTTCCGTTTTTGTCCGGCTTTAAGCCCAGTGCCTCCAGACTATTCCAGCTCCCTAAATCACTCCATGAAAAATTTCCTTTTATGCAATAAAGATTTTTTGCTTTTTCGATAACCTGATAATCTATTGAAACATTTTTCATTTTCGCGTACGCGGCTTGTTTACTGCAATTTCTCATTTTTATACGCTGCAACTGGCTGTATAAGAGCGGCGCATGTTTTTGCATTGCTTCCAAAATATCTTTTGCCTTAAAAACAAACATCCCCGCGTTCCACAGGTAGTTTTTGTTTTTTATAAGCGCGGCGGCTTTTTTTACAGTCGGCTTTTCTATAAACTTATCTACGGAATAAATGCCCGCTTTCAAGCGCGATTTTACCTTGATATAACCGTACGCTGATGAAGCGCTTTTTGGTTTTATTCCCACGCAAAGTAGCGCCGTGTTCTTGCGCGCGAAATTAACAGCGTTTTTTATCGTTTTTGTAAAGGCGCGCGTGTCTTTTATCAAAGCGTCCGTAGGCAAAACCGTTATTATGCTTTCGGGGTCAAGGTTAATGGCCGCCAAACCGACAGCGCTTGCCGTGCTCCTACCGAAAGGCTCGACTATAACATTCCTTTTCGGTACGCCTCCTGCGAATTTTCTTACAAGTCTTGCCTGTCTTTTGTCGACTACTATAACTATATTCTTCTTGCCTATTACGCTTTTTAGCCTTTCGATAGCCTCAACAATAAGAGGCTTTTTACCGGCTATGCGCACAAAGGATTTCGAATAGTTTCCCGTGGAGAGGGGCCAGAGCCTGGTCCCTTTTCCACCGGCAAGCAATATAGCGTATACGTCTTTTTTCATTTTAATGAATTGCCCGGGCTAAGCCCTTAACAAAAGCACTTACCTTTTTATTTAAATCTTTTTTACCTATATTTTTTTCTATGATCTTGATAACCGCGCTTCCTACAATAATACCGTCTGCTAAGCGGGCCAGTTTCTTTGCCTGTTTCGGATTCGAAATACCGAATCCGACGCAAACAGGTTTTGCAGTAATTCGCTTAAGGCTTTTCACATTTTTAACAATGTCCTGCGGCAATTTTTTCCGGGCGCCCGTAACACCGGTTAAGGAAACGTAGTAAATAAAGCCCTTGCTCTTAGACGCTATATTTTTAAGCCTGTCTTTAGTGCTTGTGGGCGCGGCTAAGAAAATTGTCGCGAAATTACGCTTTCCTGCGATACCTATAAGCGCCTTTGCCTCTTCGGGCGGCAAATCCGGCACGATAAGGCCGTCAACACCGGCTTTCCCGGAGTCTCTTACAAAGTTTGAAAGGCCGTAATGCGCCACGAGGTTATAGTATGTCATGAATACGAGCGGTAGTTTAACTTTTTTTCTAACCGAACGCACCATTTTTAGAATGCTTTTTACATTTGCGCCTTTTTTTAGTGCGCGCTGTGAGGCCCTCTGTATGGTCGGGCCGTCGGCTAAGGGATCCGAAAAAGGTATGCCGATTTCGACTAAATCGACTCCGCTTTTTTCAAGCTCCGTGATAAGCTTTTCCGTAACGCTAAGATTCGGGTCGCCTGCTGTTATATAAACTATAAAAGCTTTTTTCCGCTTTTTCTTTAATCCTTTAAATAATGCGTCGATTCTATTCATTGTTAGCCCCTCACTTAAAACTTTATATGTTCTTTAACAATATCTATGTCTTTATCCCCTCGCCCGGAAATACAAATGACGATCGTGTTATTCTTTTTAAGTTTCGGCGCAAGTTTTGAGGCATAATGTATCGCGTGCGCTGATTCAAGCGCCGGGATAATGCCTTCACATTCCGATAAAAGCCTAAATCCCCTGAGGGCATCACTATCGGTAACGGCGACGTATTTAGCTCTTTTTATTTTTTTATAATAAGAGTGTTCCGGCCCGACACCAGGATAATCCAGCCCCGCTGAAATCGAGTGAGCTATATTAATCTGTCCGTCTTTATCCTGTAATAGATAGCTTCTTGAGCCATGAAGTATGCCGGGCGCTCCTTTAACCAGTGTAGCAGCATGCTCTTTTGTTGCTACACCCCTACCCGCCGCTTCCACGCCTACGAATTTTACTTTTTTATCGTTGAAAAAAGGATGAAACAACCCGATAGAATTACTTCCGCCGCCAACGCAGGCAACAAGATAATCCGGGAGACGCTTCTTTATTTTTAAAATCTGTGACTTAGCTTCTTTTCCTATTACCGACTGGAATTTCCTTACCATGAAAGGATAAGGGTGAGGCCCTACGACAGAACCCAGTATATAATGCGTATTTCTTACGTTTGTAACCCAGTCTCTTATAGCTTCGTTAGTAGCGTCTTTCAAGGTGCACGACCCGCTTGTAACCGGTACGACCTTAGCGCCGAGAAGTTTCATTCTATACACGTTCAGGGCCTGGCGTCTAATGTCTTCGGTGCCCATGTAAACATCGCACTCAAATCCAAATACGGCCGCGACTGTAGCCGTTGCTACACCATGCTGGCCCGCGCCTGTTTCGGCAATAATACGCTGCTTTCCCATTTTTTTCGCAAGAAGCGCCTGTCCCAGTGTATTATTTATCTTGTGCGCGCCTGTATGCGCAAGATCTTCGCGCTTTAGATAAATCGCGGCGCCACCTAGCTTTTTCGTAAGGCGCTTCGCGAAGTAAAGAGGTGTCGGGCGGCCGGCGTAGTCTTTTAAATAATAATCGAATTCCTTTAAAAAACTCCTATCCCGTAAGGCCTTGTTCAGCTCGCCTTCCAGCTCCTTTAGGGCATGCATGAGCGTCTCCGGCACGAACTTACCGCCGAATTCGCCGAAATAACCTCTTTTATCCGGTGTTTTATGCTTTTTTCGCATTTTCTATAAACTCCTTTAAAAGTTTGTGATTCTTTACGCCGGGCGATTTTTCAACGCCGCTTGCCACGTCTACCGCATACGGCGATACTTTCTTTATTGCCTCGCTTACATTTTCGGGCGTTAAGCCCCCTGCTAAAAAAATAGGTTTCTTGAACTTTTTTCCTTTTAAAATGTCCCAGTTAAAACTTATGCCCGTGCCCCCGGGCATTCCTTTTACATAAGTGTCAAAGAGGTAGTGATCGACGTCTTCGTATTTATCTATACCTGCGATGCTTGATTCATCTTTTACCTTGAAAGATTTTATTATTTTAAAATCTTTTCTTAATTCCTTGCAATCCCCGGGGCTTTCGTCCCCGTGTAATTGAAGATAATCAATCCAGCACATCTTCGCTGTCGAAACTATACTGTGGTGATCCTGGTTTAAAAATAGGCCTACCTTTTGGACATTCTTAGGCAGGCTGTCTATAATCGCCTGGGCGTCCGAGGGGTCTATCTTTCTCGGGCTATCATCGAAAAAGATAAATCCCAAAAAATCTGCCCCGAACTCAAGCGCCTTTTTGGCGTCTTCCTTATTTGTAATTCCGCAAATCTTAACCTTTGTCATAATCTAACTCCGGTTAGTACCGCATGACATCGCGCACTTTAGCGCCAATGTCGTCAGCCTCCATAAACGTTTCGCCGATTAAAACCGCGTTTATGCCCAGGCTCTTAAGAAACATCACGTCTTCGTAAGTCTTTATGCCGCTTTCTGAAACCCTTACCTTGCTCTCGGGAATCAGTCTTATAAGCCTCTGCGTAGTAGCCAGGTCAACCCTGAATGTTGTAAGATCCCTATTATTTATACCTATGATGGAAGCTCCGGATTTAAGGGCTTTATCAACGTCCTCTTCGTTTTGAACTTCGACTAAAACGTCCATACCAAGTTCCTTGGATAATCTATAAAAGTGTGCAAGTTCTTCTGCGGTTAAAATATGGGCAATGAGTAAAATCGCATCCGCGCCGTAGTAAAGCGACTCGTAAATCTGATATTCATCTATAATAAAATCTTTACGAAGAAGCGGGAGCGTGACTTTCCCTTTGAGGCTTTTAAGAATCTTGAGATTGCCTTCAAAAAATCTCTCATCCGTCAACACTGAAAGGGCGCTGGCGCCGTTTGCCTGATACGTAAGGGCTATTTTAAGCGGATTAAAGTCGCCCCTTATGATGCCCTTAGACGGTGAGGCTTTTTTAAGCTCCCCGATTAAGTTTATGTGATGTGGGCGGGCAACATTTCTTTTAAAAGAGCTTTTTAAATAAATTTTTTGCGCGAGCTCTTTTAGCTTTTGCTCAGGTAGCGCTACGCGCGACCTTTCAATTTGTTTTCGCTTTTCGTTTAATATTTTTGAAAGTATCATTTGGTTATCTTTTTTAACTTCTCCAGTTTTTCCAGCGCCCGGCCTGAGTCGATGGACTCTTCGGCTTTCTTTATGCCTTCCTGAAAACTCTCGGTTACTCCGGTAACGCATATAGCCGCACCGGCATTCAATAAAACAATGTCTCGCTTCGGGCCTTTGGCGCCTTTTAAGATACTTAACGCTATTTTTGCATTAAAAGCGGCATCGCCGCCTTTTAAATCTTCCTTTTTAGCCGGCGTAAAACCTAAGCTCTTCGGCTTTATTATGTGCGGCTTGACCTTGTCATTTTTCAGCTCCGCTAAGCAGGTTATGTCAGTAGTTGTTATTTCGTCTAATCCGTCTTTTCCGCGTACGACAAGCGCCCTTTTAGAACCAAGATTTTTTAGCACGTTTGCCACAGGCACGATTAAGCTTTCATCGTAAACCCCTAAAATCTGGTATTTAGCTCCCGCCGGATTGGTAAGCGGTCCAAGAATGTTAAAAATCGATCGCGTTTTAATCATTTTCCTTGCCGGCATCGCGTATTTCATCGCAAGATGAAGCTTCGGGGCAAATAAAAACCCTATGCCAATCTCATTTATGCACTCCTCGACTAAAGTTTTATCAATGTCGATATTGACGCCCAGCGCCGTGAGAAGGTCAGCGCTACCGCACTTACTCGATACGGCCCTGTTGCCGTGCTTGGCAACGCTGCATCCTGCGCCTGAGGCGACAAAAGCGCTAATCGTAGAGATATTAAACGTATCTCGGCCGTCACCGCCGGTGCCGCATGTATCAAGGAGACGTTTGCTTTTTACGTTTATTTTTGTAGCGAATTTTCGCATGACGGTAGCAGCGCCGGTTATTTCCTCGACGCTCTCTTTTTTCTCTTTAAGCGCAAGCAGGAATGAGGCAATAACTTCTGTGTCAACCTTTCCTGTCATGATCTCGGTAAAAACAGTTTCGGTCTCTTTTGCTGAAAGATTTTCTTTTTTATTTATTTTTTCTACTGCTTCTTTTATCATTATCTTGCTTTCAGGAAATTCTTCAAAATCTTTTTACCCTCGCCGGTTAGAATTGATTCCGGATGAAACTGCACACCCCAGGTCGGGTGCTTTTTATGCTTTAGACCCATGATCTCTTTTCTTTTAGTTTCGGCTGTAATTTCTAAAATTTCCGGCAAAGATTTGCGCTCCACTATGAGCGAGTGATAACGCGTTGCTTCAAACGGATTTTTTACACTTTTAAAAATATCCTTCCGGTCGTGATATATGGAAGATGTTTTTCCGTGCATTATTAAATTTGCCCTTACAACCTTGCCGCCAAACACTTCCCCCATGCACTGATGCCCGAGACAAACCCCCAAGATAGGAATCTTGCCTGAAAACTCTTTTATAACAGCGTTCGATATTCCTGCCGCGCGCGGTGTACCGGGGCCGGGTGAAATTATTATCTTCGAGGGTTTCAGCTTTTTTATGCCTTTGGGTGTAATTTCGTCATTCCTGAAAACCGTAAGCTTCGCCCCGAGTTCGCCCAGATACTGCACGAGGTTATACGTAAACGAATCGTAGTTATCAATTACTAATACCGATTTTTTCATTAGCTCCCTTCGGTGTCGCGGATAGCCTTTAACATTGCCTTTGCCTTGTTAAGCGTTTCCTGGTATTCGCTAGCCGGTTTTGAGTCCGCAACTATACCCGCGCCCGCCTGTATATAGGCGGTTTTATCCTTAATTAGAATCGTGCGAATTGTTATGCATGTATCCAGGTTCCCCGAAAAGCTGAAATACCCCACGCTTCCTGCGTAAGTGCCCCTTTTAACGTTTTCGAGTTCATCGATTATTTCCATCGCGCGAATTTTGGGCGCGCCCGCAACCGTGCCGGCCGGAAACGAAGCCCTTACAAGCTTGTAAATATCGCTATTCTTTTTTAAACGGCCCGAGACATCGCTTACGATATGCATGACGTGCGAATATTTCTCAATAGTCATGAAGTCAGTTACTTTTATGGTGTCGAACTTGCAAACTCTTCCTATGTCATTGCGGCCCAGGTCAACGAGCATTATGTGCTCGGCCCTTTCTTTGGGATCGCTTAAAAGCTCTCTCATAAGGCGCCTATCTTCTTCGGCGTTTCGCCCCCTTCGCCTTGTTCCCGCAATAGGCCGCACCTCGGCCTGGCCATCTTCACAGCGAACCATGACCTCCGGCGAAGCGCCTACAAGCTTCGTTCCGCCGAACTTGAGGTAATACATGTAAGGCGAGGGATTTATCTTCCGTAGCGTCTTGTATACGTCAAAAGGATCGCAATTTATCTTCGTTTTAAGCCTCTGAGAAAGCACGGTTTGAATAATGTCGCCTGCTTTTATATATTCTTTTGCCTTTTTTACAGCATTCATGAACTGTTTTTTTGTAAAATTTGATTTTATAATATTTTTCCGCGCCGGTTTCTTTTTCGGCCGGCATTCTGTTATTTTAGTTGCTTCCGAAAGCCGTTTAGCGATCCTCTCGATTTTCACTATGGCTTCATCGTACGAAGAAGATGCGTCTTTACCAACGTGGGCATTCGAAACAATCTTTATCTTACGGTCCACGTGGTCAAAAAGAAGAATGGTGTCGGTCAACATGAAAATAGAGTCCGGCAGTTTCAGGTCGTCTTTATTCCTGTCCGGTATTTTTTCAAAAAACCTGACAACGTCGTACCCCATGTAGCCGACAAGCCCGCCGCAAAATCTCGGAAGCCCTTTTACGGGCACGAAAGAGAACTTTTTCATTATATTTTTAATTTCTTCAAGCGGATCTTTGCGCGTCCTGAAAACTTTTTTCTTCTTTCCCTGTAATATAGTAATTTTTCTACCCTTGCTCATGAAAACAAGCGATGGTTTGCTCCCCAGGAAAGAATAGCGCGCTATCCTCTCGCCGCCTTCTATGGATTCCAGGAGATAAGAAAAGTTTCCTTCGTCTATTTTCGCAAAAGCCGAAAGCGGCGAATGAAAATTAGCCGGTATCGCCCTGTAAACAGGGATAAGGTTTCCCTTCCTCGCCAGCTTTATGAACTCTTTCTTACTCGGATACATATGGGGACGTTTCACCTTGCTCTATCTCTTTACACTATAACGACTTATGAGCGCTACCTGTACACTTTTTCGAACTTACTTTTTATAAACATCCTTCGGGTCAAAAATGCGTTTTTCTACGATAGTTTCTTTGCCTGTTTTATCGATCTGCCTGAAGTAACATGTAAAATACCCCTCGTGGCAGGCAGCACTTCTTTGCTCAGCCTTAATTAGAATCGAGTTATTGGCGCAATCCACAAAAACCTCTTTTACGGACTGGATATTGCCGGATGTCTCGCCTTTTAACATGATTCTATTTTTCGATCTCCTAAAAACATACACCTTGCCTTCGTTCAAAGTTTTTTCGAGCGCGTCTTTATTCATATAGCAAAGGGTTAGCACTTTACCGGTTTTATAATCCTGTATAACCGCCGGGATCAGGCCTTTTTCGTCGAAGTTTAATTTGTCTATTTTACTCATCTCGCCCCCTCTAAATCCTCATTTCCACATTCTTTGACTTAAGATACTCCTTAACCTGCTTTATCGAAAATTCCTTAAAGTGAAATACGCTTGCAGCCAATGCCGCGTCTGCTTTGCCTTCGGTTAAGGCTTCGCGAAAATGTTCCAGCGTTCCGCAGCCGCCGCTTGCTATCACAGGAATAGTTATAGCTTCTGAAATTTTTTTCGTAAGCTCTATATCGTATCCGTCTTTTGTGCCGTCTCTATCCATGCTTGTAAGTAAAATCTCCCCCGCGCCTAATGATACGACCTTTTTTGCCCATTCGATTGCATCTTTTCCTGTTGGGGTACGGCCGCCGTTTATAAAGACTTCCCAATTGCCGCTTTTTTGCTTTTTTGCGTCTATCGCTACAACGATACACTGTGTTCCGAATTTATCACTAGCTTCCTTTATAAACTCAGGCCTTTTAACCGCCGCTGTATTAATCGAAACCTTATCGCAGCCCGCGTTCAGTAGGCTACTTATATCCTCGAGTGAACTTATACCGCCCCCTACGGTAAACGGCATGAAAACTTTTTCCGCGACGCGCCCTACGACCTCGACCATGGTCTTTCGTTTTTCGACGCTTGCCGTTATGTCCAAAAATACAAGCTCGTCGGCGCCTTCGTCGTTATAGATCTTGGCGTTTTCCACGGGGTCGCCTGCGTCTCTTAAATTTACAAAATTTACGCCTTTTACGACTCTTCCTTCTTTAACGTCGAGGCACGGAATTATTCTTTTAGCCAGCACGCAAGGCCTCCTCCAGCTTTAGCTTCCCTTCATAAAGAGCTTTGCCTATGATAGCGGCTTTGAGGCCGTCTTTTTCCAGCTCTTTCAGGACCTTTATGTCATCTAATGTCGAAACCCCGCCCGATGCGATGACTTCAAGTGACGTTGCCTGTAAGACTGCTTTCAGGCTTTCCAGATTAGGGCCTACCATCATCCCGTCTCTTGAAATGTCGGTATATATAATTCTTTTCGCGCCACAATTTTCAAGTTTTTTGATATATTCTGTAGCTTCTTCTTCCGAAACCTCTTTCCAGCCCTTTATGGCGACTTTTCCGTTTTTTACATCAACGGCGAAAATAATTTTGTCAGTAAATTTCGCGATCAGGCGCTTACAAAAATCCTGATCTAAAACAGCGCTCGTTCCTATGACGCAGAATTTTGCGCCGGCTTTAAAAGCGCTCTCAATATCCTCTACACTTCGCAGGCCGCCGCCGAGCTCTATGTCAATTTTCACGTTATCTACGATTTCACGCACAACGTCCAGGTTTACGGGCTTCCCGAGCCGCGCGCCGTCTAAGTCAACAACGTGAAGCAGTTTTGCGCCTAGCTCCTTCCATTTTTTGGCAATCATAATCGGGTTTTCCGAATAAACCGTCTCCTTCTCGAACTTTCCCTGTTCGAGCCTGACTACTTTCCGATCCGATATATCGATGGCCGGTATTATATTCATAATTTTATAAAATTCTCCAAAAATTTAAGCCCGATTTCCTGGCTTCGTTCCGGGTGAAACTGTACAGCGTATATATTATCCCGCTGGATCATCGATGTAAAATTTACACCATAATCCGTGGTAGCTGCTATCAAACTTTCATCAGCGGGTGCCGCATAATAAGAGTGGACAAAATAAAAATATGCTCCATTCTTTATGCCATCTGTAATTTGTGATTTGGAATTCGGATTTTTGAACTTCACCTCATTCCACCCAATATGTGGAACCTTGATTCCATCTTCTTCGCGAAAGCGTTTAACTTTACCCTTGAATACGCCTAGGCCTTTAGAGTTTCCTTCCTCACTTTCTTCAAAAAGAATTTGAAGCCCGAGGCACATTCCAAGATAGACCTTCCCTGTAGAAAGGAACTTCTTTATGGCTTCTGTAAGCCCCCTCTTTTTGAGTCCCAACATGGCATCGCCAAAAGCGCCCACGCCCGGTAAAATAACCTTGTCTGCCTTTGCGATGTCCGCCGGCGACTCACTCACTTTCGCTTCAGCACCTAAAGAAATGAGCGCGTTATACACGCTTCTTAGATTTCCCAGGCCGTAGTCTATTATAACGATCTTCAACTATAATATGCCTTTCGTAGATGGGACCGCCTTTTTTCTTCTCGGGTCAATCTCTGTTGCATGATCCATGGCAATGCCAAGCGCTTTGAATATCGCCTCAAGCATGTGGTGCATGTCACTTCGTGAAATAATATCCACGTGTAAATTCATGCCCAGGTTTTGCGCAAGCGTTTTCAGGAAATCATTACCGTCTTCCATTGAATAGTTTTCACCGGTCTTGTTGCTCCGTATGGAAGAAAGATCCGGCTGTTCAGTAACATTCCTGAATTTAATTCCATCGTAAGAGAATCTGTTGCCTATATCAATTGCGACATGCGCGCGCGCCTCATCCATGGGCACTTCCGAAGACCCGAAACGCCTGATTCCTTTGCAGGCGCCGAGCGCTTTTTTGAAAGCCTGGCCCAGGCATATCGCGACATCTTCGTTTGTGTGGTGCATATCCACTTCTAAGTCGCCTTTAACCTTTAATCTAAGATCGAAAAGGCCGTGAAAGGCAAAAAGGCTAAGCATGTGATCCAAGAATCCTATGCCTGTCGCTACATTGCCCGTGCCACCGCCGTCAATAACAAGCTCCCCTGTCACTTTTGTCTCGGTGGTTTTCCTGTCAATTTTTGCTTTTCTTTTCTTCGAACTTTTCTTTGTCATCCTTCTCCTCCTATTTAAACCTCGCGTTCACCGAATCCATGTGTTTCGGAAGCCCTTCTATTTCAGTAAGTTTTCCGATTGAATCACGGACTTCCTCCAACGCCTTTTTAGTGTAAGAAATAATGTGCGAGCTTTTCATGAAATCATCTATGCCAAGCCCCGAGAAAAACCTCGCCGTGCCGCCTGTCGGAAGGACATGGCTTGGCCCCGCAATATAATCACCGACAGCCACGGGCGTATAGGGCCCTATGAAAATCGCGCCGGCGTTTCTTATCTTCCTTAACACATTTCTTGGATTTTTAACCATGACCTGTAAGTGCTCAGGCGCCAGAAGGTTTGTAACCTCGACTGCCTCATCCATGTTCTTGGTTAAAATAACGTATCCTTTATCGATTTCCCGTTTTACCGCCTTTACGATGCGCTTTGAAGGCGTTACCAAAATCGATACGCCCCTTGCGTGCTCAGCTTGAGCCAAAAGATCAGCCTTGATGCACTGGGTATCGGCGTACTTATTTGCTATAATTGCAATCTCGCTCGGGCCGGCCAGCATGTCAATATCGCAATAGCCGAATACCTGCCTCTTTGCTTCAGTAACGTACATATTACCCGGGCCCACAATCTTATCGACTTTGGGTATTGTTTTTGTCCCGAATGCCAATGCCCCGATAGCCTGGGCACCTCCCATTTTGTATATTTCGTCTACCTTTAAGAGATTGGCTACAACCAAAATGTAAGGGCTTATAGTGCCGTATTTATTCGGCGGCGAAGCAAGAGCGATCCGCTTCACGCCTGCTATCACTGCAGGAAGAACACTCATATACACGCTTGAGACAAGCGGAACCGTGCCGCTTGGCACATACACCCCGACTGAATCCAGGGGGGTGATTTTCTCTCCGAGCACGACGCCGTCTCTGGCCTTTGTCTTCCAGGACTTTTTCATCTGCTTCCTGTAGAATTTATCTATATTCTCCATAACGCTTTTGATCGTCGTCACAATCTCCGGCTCAATATTCTGATAAGCGGCCGAGGTCTCGCATTCGGTTACCCTCAGGTCCTTTGGCTTCATCTTAACCTTGTCAAATTTTCTTGTGTATTTTACGACTGCTTCGTCACCGTTTAATCTTACGTTATCAAGAATTTTTTTAACACTTTCCGTTACCCGCTTTTTGAAATGCGAATTACGGTCGATAAGTTTTTTAAAATTCTTGCTTCCTATTTTTACTAGCTTCATTTCGGTGCTCCTTAAATAATATCTGTGGCCGTCTTTTCTATAAATTCGAATAGTTCACTGATTTTTGAGGGATCCTTGCCACCGGCCTGGGCGAAATCAGGCCTCCCTCCGCCTGAACCGTTAACTATAGGTGCCGCTTTTTTTATTACTTTCTCGGCGTCAAGTCCTCCTGAAATCAGATCTTTTGTACCGGTCAGGACCATATTTACTTTATCGCCATCTTTACTTTCCAGGAAAATAAAAGCGCTTTTTGTCTTTGACTTTATCTTAGCGGATAAACTCCGCAAAATCCCCATGTTGGCGTTTTCGATCTCTTTGATTATGACCTTCACATCCTTTATGACCTTTGCTTCGCTTATGATAACATCTATATCGCCTTCAGCACTTTTTAGTTTCTTTTTTTCGAGGGCTTTTTTTTCTTCTTTTTTCTTTTCGGCCCTTTCGCTTTCGGTTTTCTTTTTCTCGCTTTCTTCTACCCATTTCCGGGCTTCGTCTGAAGTAAACGCTTCTACCCTGCGCACTCCCGAAGCGACAGAGCTTTCGTGCGTAATCTTGAAAAAACTTATGTCCTTCGTATTTTCCACGTGCGGCCCGCCGCAGACTTCTTTAGAAAAATCCCCGCATGAATAAACCGTTACCTTACCGCTGTATTTCTCCGTGAAAAGCGCGATCGCGCCTTCGGCTTTCGCCTCATTCAGGGTTTTTTCTTCTTTCCGTACTTCTAAGCCCTTTTCTATGCAATCGTTTACAAGGCTCTCGATTCTTTCAAGCTCCCTCTCTGTAACCTTCTTCGTATGCGTAAAATCAAACCTGAGCCGGCCCGCTTCCACAAATGACCCTGCCTGATGCGCGTGCTCTCCCAGCACCTTCCGGAGCGCAGCCTGCAAAAGATGCGTTGCCGTGTGATTCCTTTTGATCTTCCTCTTGCCTTCGGTGTCCGCTCCTACATCGAAAATACCGCCTTTAAACTTGCCGCCTTTTCGTGAAAGCTCACGCCTCTGGTCCATTAGTTTTTGAAACGCCTTAGTATCTATGCCAATATGTTTTTTACGTGCTTCTTCTTCAATTACTTCTAAGGGAAGTCCGTAAGTATCAAAGAGCTTAAACGCTTCTTTCCCTTTTAAGGTTTTATCTTTTACGGCGTCAAGCGCTTCATGCAAAAGCGGCATGGTCACCGAAATAGTATGACAGAACTTTTCTTCTTCTTCTTTTACAACAAGTGTTATTTCTTCTCTTTTTTGAAGGAGTTCCGGATAAGCTTCCTTCATGACTTCGACTACCTTTGGCACTAAGTTATATAAAAACGGTTCCTCCGCGCCTGAATGAAGATAGGCGCGCCGTATGAGTTTTCTTATAACATATCCACGCTCTTCGTTTGAAGGCGCTATGCCGTCTGCTATTGCAAATGTCGCTGCGCGCACGTGATCGGCTATCGCATTTAGGTTCCTTGTTTTAAGCTTCGGGTTGTGTTTTTTAATCTCCTCGATAATTGGTATAAAAAGATCCGTTTCAAAATTTGTCTTAACCCCCTGCATGACCGATGTAATTCTCTCAAGGCCCATGCCCGTATCAATATTTTTATTCGGGAGCGGATCAAGCTTGCCGCCTTCTTTCCTTTCAAACTGCGTGAAAACCAGGTTCCACACTTCTACGGATTTACCGTTCCCCCAATCATAAAAGATCTCAGAACACGGCCCGCATGGTCCGTTCGGCCCGTCTTTAGGCGCATTGCTCGGCCAGAAATTATCCTTTGCGCCCATTTTCACTATTTTTTTCTTCGGGACCTTTATGTCTTTAAGCCATATGTCGTAGGATTCCTTATCATCCTTGTAAACAGAGACCCAGAGCTTTTCTTTCTTTATGCCGAGAACCTCTGTCATGAACTCCCACGCCCATTCAATCGCTTCTTTTTTAAAATAATCACCGAACGAAAAATTTCCCAGCATCTCAAAGAACGTGTGATGAGAGGGGGTCTTTCCCACCTTATCCAGGTCAGCGGTCCTCAGGCACTTCTGGGAGGTCGCCGCTCTTTTATATGTCACGTTATGCCCAAGGAATTGTTCCTTGAACTGGTTCATCCCCGCACTCGTAAATAAAAGCGTGGGATCGGCCTTCGGAACCAAAGAGTCACTCGGCACAACCGTGTGCTTCTTTGATTTGAAAAATTCCAAAAATTTGTTTCTGATGTCTTTGCTAAGCACCTAAGTTCTCTCTTATTACTTCTTCGATAACACCGAAACTGAAGCCCCTTCGTGCAAGGAAGCTAAAAAGTTTGCGCTTGGCTTCCGGTTTCGGCAATTTTTCCAAACTCTTTATCTTTTTTTGAGCGAGCGTTGCGACTACCACGCCCTCGTTTCCACTTTTCTCCGACAGCGCCTTGTCGATAGTAAGAGGCGCTACCCCTTTTCCGGCGAGTTCTTTCCGAAGTAGCATATCGCCCTTCGGGCTGGTGCGCATTCTCGATTCAATCCAGAGCCTCGAAAATTTCAGATCGTCTATTATTTTTTTATCCTTCAAAGATGAAATAACCTCACAAACGACCGCTTGGCCAAAGCCCTTTTTGAATAATCTTCCTCTTAATTCCTTCTCGCTTCTCGGCCTTATGCTAAGAAGCCGGTAAGCGTAGCCGGCGGCTTTATCGTCTTTATTTTTCTTCACTTCGCTTATTCTTCCTTAATGGTGGCGTATCCCTTGTCGGTCCTCACAAGCGCAATGCCGCTTGCTTCGGATGTAATCTTTTCATAGTCTATTAAATTTTTTATTTTCGTTTTATTGATTTCCCGAATTACATCGCCCTTCCGAAGCCCTGCTTTATGGCCAGTGCTCGAGCGGGCAACTTCAACGATCACAACGCCTACCTTATCCTCCAACCCTAATTCTCCGGCGATGTTATCCGTGATGTTGAGTACTTTTATGCCGCGCCATTTTTCGCTTTGCGCCGGGACTTCAAATATATTTTTTTCGGTGGCCCCTACTGTCTGTGGCTTTTTCTCGATTTTTACTTTTATTCTCTTTTTTACTTTGTCACGGATGATGTCTACGCGCGCGACCGCACCGATCTCTATTTTATTCACATGTTTTAAGATGTCGTGTAGCGTGTTTATCTCCTTACCGTCAACAGAGGTTATGATGTCGCCTTCTTTTAAGCCGGCCTTCTGGGCGGGGCTATCCGGAAATATTGCCGCAATTAAGCCGCCTTTTCTGTCCGGCAGATTAAAGTATTCCACCATCTCAGGCGTTATTTCCTGAACGCTCACGCCAAGCCATCCGTATGCGATTTCTTTGCCCTCTATCAAGTCATTAATTATTTTTTTCGCCTCATTAACCGGGATGGCAAATCCCACGCCCTGGTATCCGCCGCTGGTGGAAAATATAACGACGTTTATGCCGATTACATTCCCATTCAAATCGCAAAGCGGCCCACCGGAGTTGCCGGGGTTTATAGCAGCGTCTGTCTGTATCATGTCAAGATAGCCCCTGTCACCGCTGGGTGACGGAGTCGGTATGCGCCTATGAAGCGCGCTCACCACGCCGACTGTAATCGTGGGCTTGGGGCTTTTCAGGACATGGCCGTAGGGATTCCCGAGAGCGACAACCCATTCACCTACCTGAACCAGATCCGAATTGCCGAGTTTGGCAACCGGTAAATTTTTCGCGTTTATTTTTACCACCGCAAGATCACTTCTCGGGTCCACGCCTTTTATAACACCTTCAAAGCTTCTTCCGTCAGGAAGTGTTACGTTAATCTCGTCGGCCCCGTCTACGACATGGAAATTAGTGAGTATGTGGCCTTTTTTATCAATAATGAAACCGCTGCCAAGGCCGCGTTGCTTGAATTCCCTCTCTCCAAACGGCCCGAAGAAATCCTCGAAAAACTTCTCGAATGGATCTTCCCCGTCGCCAAACGGGGTTCTGGATCCAAAACGCTTGGAATTAAATTGCGGCGGTCTCTTAAACCCTACCTTTTGCGTTTTTTCGGTAGATATGGTAACGATTGCCTTTCCTACTTTGTCGGCTACGTTTATGAACGCGTTCCGAATGTCGATTTCACCTTTTACTATTTTGATTTTTGTGTTATTTACCTTCGGAGCTGGTGTTTTGGCTATCGCAACTGTGCATGTGGACTTTGTTGCCTCTTCCACAGGAGCAGCACTTCGTTTACTGCGCACGTATATCCCAAGCACCAATCCAATCGCTATCAATAAAATGACTAAATAGAAAACGGCTCTTCGCATGTTTCTATTCCTTTCCTTTTAGACTCGCTGTTACTTCTTTTTCGAGTTTTTCCATTATTTTGGGATTCGCCTTCAGGAAAAGCCTTGCGTTTTCCTTGCCCTGGCCTATTTTCTCTTCGCCGTATGCGTACCAGGTGCCTACTTTTTTTATGACTCCCTGGGTTTCCGCCATGTCCAGCATGTCGGAGGCCTTTGAAATGCCTTCATCGTACATGATGTCGAATTCCGCCTTCCGGAAAGGCGCCGCTACTTTATTTTTAACAATCTTGGCGCGGACCCTGTTTCCTACGACCTCCTCGCCTTTTTTAAGCGACGCTATTCTCCTCAAGTCTATCCTGACAGAGGAGTAAAATTTTAAAGCCCTGCCGCCCGGCGTTGTCTCGGGGTTTCCCCACATGACCCCGATTTTTTCGCGGATCTGGTTAATGAAAATTACGCATGTCTTCGATTTTGAAATGGCGCCCGAGAGCTTCCTGAGCGCCTGGCTCATGAGACGCGCCTGCAGGCCCATGAATGACTGGCCCATTTCACCTTCTATTTCGGCGCGTGGCGTAAGAGCGGCGACAGAGTCTATCACAACTACGTCAACGGCGTTGCTGCGAACAAGCGTCTCGGTAATCTCAAGCGCCTGTTCACCTGTATCCGGCTGGGAAATCAAAAGGTCATCCAGGTTCACGCCGATTTTCTTCGCGTAACCGGCGTCGAAAGCGTGTTCAGCGTCTATGAACGCGGCCTGGCCGCCTAGTTTTTGCACGCTTGCGATTATGCTGAGTGAAAGCGTGGTCTTACCGCTTGATTCGGGCCCGAATATTTCTATTACGCGGCCACGCGGCACTCCACCGACGCCAAGCGCCATATCCAGTGAAATCGAGCCTGTCGGGATGGCGGGCACGTCCAGCTTAAAATCCTGGCCCATCTTCATGATCGCGCCCTTTCCGAACTGCGTTTCGATCTGGCTAAGCGCAAGCTCCAGCGC
>JABMQJ010000014.1 GCA_013203315.1 Candidatus Omnitrophota bacterium
CATTGGCGAGTGCGGCGTGTACGTTCGACGGAGCTCTTCCTTCTTCAAAAAATTGTAGTACGCTAAATGTATTTTTATTATTTTGGAAAGAAAGGATCTCCTATAATCGGCAAAAAAGCCGCCCTCACCAATACCCTCTCATTCCGTAAGTTTACTAGGTTTGCGTTAGATCCTATTTAGGTCGACGGCGAGAGAAGAGGAGGATTTTTCGTTTTTGAGCCAGCTTTCGAGGGCTTTCATCTTTTTTATGGTGAAGACCTTGTTTTTGTAGTCTTCCTTTTCGTTTTCGAATTTCTTGACATCTATAAGCTCAATCTCTACCGGTTCTATGAGGGCGAAGCCTTTTCGTACTTCTATGGGTGAAGAAAGCTCACCTACTTCAAGCCTTAAGGCGCTTCCCACGATTTTATATGCTTCCCCGACACCTTCGACATAATCGAATCTTGTAATAAAGTCGGTTTGGCGAAGTTCCAGATTGTATTTGGCGGCTATTTTCTTCAGAGACATGTTTTTGTCTTTGGCCTCAGAATAAATATTTTCCGCTTCGCGCCCGGCCAGGACATTCGCTTCCTCATCTTTTAGGACATCTCTAATGTAAGTCGAAACCAGCTCTCTTGATTTAATTCCGGGGGAAAGCTTTTCTTTTACCATGATGATGTAGGAAGTTCCTATGTCATTCTCGGAAATAAGAGGAATCACGTCCATAAGCGGTCTTAACCTGGATGAGAGAATGCTGGCCTCGCCCGCATTTTCTAATTCAGGAACAATCTCGTCTCTTGAAAAAGGAGCCGTTTCTCCGACTTCTAGATTTAAGCGTTTAGCTGTTTTTGTGAAGTCACGTCCGTGGCGCCTCAACTTGTCATAGGAAGTTTTTAAGTCGGACAGTACGCTTTCCTTCGCGCCCTCTTCCTTATGAGGAAAAGCGACATATTGAAGAACAGTTTTCTCCGGCTCCGCAAAAAGCCCCTCATTTTTTTCATAAAAGAGAGTTATCGCACTTTCAGAAACCTCCACGTCTTTCCTAAAAAGATCTTTGTCGATTACCACGTAAGAAAGCTTAACCTTTTCAAATTCATTTTTATACGACTTAAGGACTTCCTCGTCGGATACATTAACATTTTTTATGATTGCTTCTTTGAATTTTGCATTAACTAAGAAGTTTCTTACATTCTCCTCAAAGGTGCGCGGTGTCATACCAAGACTATTTTTCAGAATATAATTATATAGTTTATCGTCAAATATACGACCCCTCGAAAAAAGAGGGTGGCGTGTTATGAACCCTACAACTTCTCTATTGGAGACGGTAATTTTATCTTTTCCGGCGGTTCTTTTTATCATTAAATTTTCCCAGGCCAGGCGGTTTAAAAGAGGCCTGTCTTTTTGTATCTTATCGAGCACTTCGGATTGATTGAAATAACTCAAAAAAAGGCCAACCTGCACATCCTTTATGCTTTCCACGAAATCATCAACAGGCACTTTTTTCCCATCAATCGTCCCGATGTATTTAAAAGGCGTGCTTTTTTGTGAAAGGCTTCCTGCGCCCCAGAGGACGAAAGCAGGGATAATTATAATGGCAAGGCCCCACAGAACTTTCTTAGCTATTTTCTTTTTTCTTAAAAGGGTAAGCATGATCTTTCTCCTTTTGTTTTGTGTTATTATATGGTTTTTCGGTGACTTACGCAAGCATTTTAACGCATATTCACTCCGCCCAAATACCTTGACACTATACCCTAATATAGATATAATATACACGATTTGGTTATACCGATGAATAAGATGCGTAAACGCAGGGTAAAAATAAGGAAAAAGTGGGTCATAAACCCGAGGACCCGCGTTAAAGAGAGCAAGAAAATATACTCGCGAAAGACGAGTAAAAAACAGCTTAAGAAAGAGCTGAAGAGGGCATAAGAATGAAACTAAAACTTGGCATACCAAAGGGCAGTTTACAGGATTTGACGGTTAAGCTTTTCGATAAAGCGGGCTTTACCATCAATATTTCAAAGAGAAGCTATTTTCCGTCCATAGACGACAAAGAGATTGAGGCGGTGCTTTTCAGGGCGCAGGAGATGTCGCGTTATGTCGAAAGCGGCATAATCGACTGCGGCATTACCGGAAGAGACTGGATTTTGGAAAACAACTCTAAGGTCGTAAAAGTGGCAGAACTTGTCTACGCAAAACAGAGCCTTAAACCGGTGCGCTGGGTGTTGGCGGTTCCCGAAGGGTCTCCCATAAGAAGCGTAAAAGACCTTAGGAATAAAAGCATAGCGACTGAACTCGTCAATGTTACAAAAAGCTACCTGAGGAAAAAGGGCGTAAAAGCCGACGTTGAATTCAGCTGGGGTGCCACAGAGGTTAAGGCGCGAATGGGCATGGACGCCATTGTCGAAGTTACCGAAACCGGCGCAAGCTTAAGGGCCAACGGCCTTAGGATTATAGACACGATATGTGAATCAACAACGCAGTTTATCGCAAATAAAAAAGCGTGGAAGGACCCCAAGAAGAAAAAAAAGATAGAAAAAATCGTTCTTCTTTTAAAGGGAGCAATTCTGGCAGCCCAGAAAGTGGGCTTAAAGATGAACGTATCAAAGAAGGACTTAAACAAAGTGCTTAAAATATTGCCTGCCATGAAAAAACCCACTATTTCACAACTTTCGCAAAAAGGATGGTTTGACATAGATACGATAATAGACGAAGAGACCGTGAAAGAAATTATCCCGAACCTGAAAAAAGCAGGCGCTCAAGGGATCATAGAGTATCCGCTTAACAAAGTTATATATTAAACAAGGAGGAAAGTATGCCTTGCGGAAGAAAAAGAAAAAGACACAAGATTAAAACGCACAAAAGAAAAAAAAGACTAAGAAGAGACAGGCATAAGAAGAGAAATCGCTAATTAGTTTCGCTACGGAAAGCAGCTGAAAATACGTGACTTTCAACCGAATTTTTGTTGTACTTCTTTGGGTAATTTTAACCCTACACCCTCTCGGAGGAGAATCTCGGGCGGCTAAAGATACTCTTGCATCCGGGACCGGGGTTTCTAAAAAAGAAAAACCGCAAGATACCCGCACTTTAGCAAAAGGACAGCAAAGTAAGGCGCTTGCTCATTACGCGATGGGCGTTATCTATGACAAAGAAGGCAAGATAGACCAAGCTATCGGTGAGTACAGAAAGAGCCTGAAATACAATCCGCACTCTACGCAAACCCGTTTAAAGCTGGGGATGGATTATCTTATTTTGGGCGATGATAAAAGAGCTGTTAAAGAGTTTGAACTCATAAAAAAAACCGATTCCGAAAATGTATACGCGCGATTTCTTCTTGCGTTAATCTATACATCGCGCGGTAATTTTACCGAAGCGCAAAAAGAGTACGAAAAAATTGTAGAGCAGGAACCCGGGGATTTAAGGGCCTTATCGTCACTCGCTGATATCTTTGTTATACAGGAGAAGATGGAATCCGCTGAAAATGTGTATGAAAAACTCCTCGAGAAAGACCCGGAAAGTGCCGTTCTCCATTTTAATCTGGGGATAATATATAACAGATTGGGTAAGAGAGATAAAGCCCTTGTCGAGATGGAAGAGGCGGTAGCAAAAGACCCGGGGTACATGGAAGCGTATTTAATGCGCGGTGTTTTACTCGAAATGAACAAAGACTACGAAAAAGCCGCAACAAGTTATAAAGACGCCTTAAAAATAGATCCGTTAGACGCAAAAATTTATACGCGTCTCGGACGCGTATACTCTGAAGCGGGAAAAACAGAAGACGCTATTAAGCAATACAGGATCGCGATTAGCCTTTCCCCCGAAGACATAAAGGGGTATGTTTCGCTAGGCTATCTATACGCGGGAGAAAAAAGATATAAAGAAGCCCTGGACGTATTGAAAGATGCAGTGGCAAAGAATCCCAAAAATGCAATGGCTTATTTTTACACGGGGGTAATTTACGAAAGAATGTCTTCTTCTCTCGAGGCGCCTAGTGACGGGCCCCCAAAAGAGATAGCAATAAAAAACTTTAGGAAAGCTATAGAATTTGATCCCAAATTCGCGGAAGCATATAATTACTTAGCTTATACATTTGCCGAAGACGAAACGAACTTGGATGAAGCTATTGAGCTGGCAAATAAAGCCCTGGAACTCGAACCGGATAACGGCGCTTATATCGATACCCTGGGGTGGCTCTATCTGAAAAAAGGCATGATTGACGAAGCCGTTAAAGAGCTTGAAAGGGCAAATGACATTGAAAAAGAAGACTCGATTATAAGAGACCACTTGGGGGACGCTTATTTCGAAAAAGGCCTTTTTAGTAAAGCAAGAGTCCAATGGGAAAAGTCTTTGGAACTTAACCCCGATCAGGAAAAAGTAAGACAAAAAATAAAAGCGCTAAAAGCAAATAAAAAAATGCAGGGAAAGGAATAACATGGCCAAAAAGGCGCACCCGGATATAAGAGCACTTAAGAAAAAAGCCGTGCAAATCAGAAAAGATATATTAACTATGCTTGAAAAAGCGGCGAGCGGACATACGGGCGGAAGCCTTTCTTTAGTAGAGATTATGGTCGCTTTATATTATTACAAAATAAAACATGACCCAAAAAAACCTGATTGGCCCGGGCGCGACAAAGTCATTTTATCCAAAGGACACGCCTGCCCGACGCTTTACGCTATTTTGGCTGACTTGGGATATTTTCCGCGGGAAGAACTATGGACTTTAAGAAAACTCGGTTCGAGATTACAGGGACACCCCCAGATCGGGCTTCCGGGTGTAGAGATATCGAGCGGTTCTTTGGGGCAGGGGCTTTCAATAGCTAACGGCATGGCGCTTGCAAACAAAATGGACGGAATAAAAACAAAAACATATTGCATCATGGGTGACGGAGAAACAAACGAAGGCCAGGTGTGGGAAGCCGCTATGACAGCCAGTCACTATAAGCTGGATAACGTGTGCGGCATAATCGATTTTAATAAAATGCAGATAGACGGTTTCTGTTGCGATGTAAAAGAACTGGAGCCTTACGCCAAAAAATGGCAGGATTTCGGATGGCATGCGATAGAAGTTGATGGTCATGATCCGGAATGTCTCACGAGAGCCCTGGATGAGGCTGACGAGGTTAAAAATAAACCGCAAGTCATTATAGCCCACACTGTAAAGGGCAAAGGAATTTCTTTTGTCGAAAACCAGGTTAAGTGGCATGGTATAGCCCCTAAAAAAGAAGAACTCGAGAGGGCACTAAAAGAACTGGATGCCCAGTTAAAAACCCTATAAAGGAGTTTTAAAATGCTAAATCGAAGATTTATAATGTATTTCAGGATGTACAAGGTAATCGTTATTGTCGGATTCTTAATAGCGATCCTCATAGTGCTTTCCGTATTGGGCCTTAGAAGCCTGGAATCTTTTTATAGAAAGATGACGCTTGCCACTATGCCGCTTCAGTTTTTGATGGCGGGTGTTCATGCCGCAATTTTCGTTTTCATGTATCTTGTGTTTTTAAGAGGCGGCTTTGCTAAACTCGATAAAGCGCCTATTAAAGGCAAAGATGTCGATGTGAGATGGAAAGACGTCATAGGCATGGAAGGCGCAAAGCAGGAAGCTTGGGAAGTCGTGCAGCTTATAAGAGATAGGGCCCGCCTTAAAGCAATTGGCGGAAAAGTAATAAAAGGCCTTCTCATGATAGGCCCTCCGGGATGCGGAAAAACGTATCTCGCAAAAGCCATAGCGACAGAGGCAAGACTTCCTTTTATTTCGATGTCCGGAAGCGAATTCGTAGAAGTATTTGTAGGCGTGGGAGCATCCAGGGTAAGAAAGCTTTTTAAAAAAGCCAGGAATCTCGCGTACGGTTACGGCGGGTGTATTATTTTCTTAGATGAGATAGACTCTGTCGGAAGATCGAGGTCTTTCAGCTTCATGGGAGGACAGGAGACAAATTCAACCCAGAACCAGCTTCTGGCAGAACTCGACGGCCTAAAAGAAAAAGGCCACAATATTGTGGTAATAGCCGCGACAAACGCCCCGGAAGAAGCGCTCGACGCCGCCCTTAAAAGGCCCGGCAGGTTCGACAGAATGATATACATTACGCGTCCCAACCAGGAAGACAGAGAAAAAATATTTCAATACTATTTATCCGCAGTAAGCATTGAAGAGGATATTGATACGCCCAGACTCGCCAGGCGAGCCGTATCTAAAACTCCTGCAGATATAGAAAATCTCGTAAAGGAAGCAGCGCTTATCGCAACGCGAAGAAAAAAGACAAAGATAGGATGGGAAGAGATAAGCGAGGCGTTTGAAAGAATCGAGCTCGGTATTAAACACCCACTTACGATGACTCGGAAAGAAAAAGAAATGACCGCTTACCACGAATCCGGCCACCTTATGATAACATACCTCCTGCATCCTACAGACGATGTTTTTAAAGCCTCCATCATACCGAGAAGAGGGAGTCTCGGCGTAGTCTATCACACGCCGACAGAAGAACTTCACACAAAGTCCAAAGAAGGTTATCTGGCGGATATAAAAACAGCTCTCGGCGGCTATGTGGCCGAAAAACTCAAAGTAGGCGTTACCTCAAGCGGTGTTGCAAGCGATTTCCGGAAAGCGATGATGGCAGCTCACACCATGGTTTGGAGGTTGGGCATGGGCGATTCGGGAGTTTTAGGGGACTTCACTGTCGTGCCGCAAGAGCAGCTTTCCGAAGACATTAAAAAGAGATTAAACGATGATACCAACAAAATATTTCAGAAATGCGTTAAGGAAGTAGAGGAGCTGCTTGTAAAGGAGCGACCCCTACTTGACAGGTTCGCGAAAGAACTTTTGGAGAAACAGGAACTGGAATATGATGAAATAGAGGCGATATTTAAGGAATTCGGAAAAAAGCCTCCCAAAAAAGAAAATTGATATAAATGAAATCCCTAATCTTCGTAAGTATCGCGCTTTCTCTTATGCTCGTTTCAAGCGGCTGCGGTGAAATTACGTATCCGAAAGAAACGTTGACCGATTCTGTAAAAAAGTTATGCAAAGAAGAATATAACTTAGACGTAGATGTAAGCCTTGCGGGAACGACGCTGGCGATATATCTGCCGTTACCGAACCTTTTTAACGTAACCCTAAGTCTGAGTGAGAAAGCGCAGGACAAGGTGCAGGACGTTTTGCTGGGCGCCTCGCGCATAGTTTTATCCACCGACGCGGACATAAAATTTTACTGCATCATAGCGCAGGACATAAGGCTCCCGGAAATACAGCTTGTTATAATTAAATACACCAATGATGTAAAGCGTGCTTTCTATCGCGATATTTCACGCGGCGAATATTTTAAAAGAACGCTTATAGACATAAATGAGAACCCACAGGCCAAGAAAGAACAGGCAATAATTGATGTTTTCGGTAAGATGGGACTGGATAAGAGAATGAAGGAGAACGTGCTGGATGATTTTTTCAGGGCCCCGCCGAGTTCCTTGGAAGGCATAGGGTATTGGAGCGGAAAATTCTATATAAAAAATATCACGCTTGAAGAATTTTTGGCCGAACAAATGGCAAGCCGCATAAGAACACGTTTCAGAGAGAAAGAAGCATTAAAAGAATACGGGCTGAAGCTGGTTACCGGAACGTACGAAGGTAGCGTCAATCCGAAATTTTTCCTTATAGACTTCAAGGCAGAAAGCCTTTTATTCGTAGTGGATCCGGGCCAAAGGAAATTTATAGAAAAAGAAATTTTTACAAATGTCTTTGAAGAGATAAGTGATGTTATATATGCTTATAAATTTCAAGATTTTAATCTAATCGAAATGATAGAAAAAAATTCAAACGAAAAACTTTTGGTCCCAAAAGAAGACGTGTATCTTTTTAAAAAAAGAAAGCTTGGTATTGACGCTATTTTGGGTGCCGTAAACTGATAAAGAAAGCAGGTGTTATGCAGGAGATAAAACGAAAGCCTACCCGGGACGGAACCGGGGAAGCCATGAGGGACTTGGGAAGGAGCAACAAGGATGTTATCGTTCTTTCGGCGGATCTTACGGATTCGACGAGGGCCGGCTGGTTTAAAAAAGAATTTCCTGATAGATTTATCAGTTTCGGGGTGGCAGAGCAGGATATGATCGGAGCCGCAGCCGGGCTTGCGTTATCCGGCAAGATTCCGTTTGCCTGCACGTTCGGTGTATTCGCAAGCGGACGGGCGTGGGATCAGGTAAGGGTTTCGGTGGCTTACATGAATCTCAACGTAAAAATCGTAGGAACGCACGGTGGCATAAGTGTCGGTGAAGACGGGGCCACCCACCAGGCTCTTGACGAAATTGCGCTCATGAGAATATTACCTAACATGACTGTTGTCGTTCCCTGCGATGCCGTAGAGGCTTATAAAGCTACAACGCAGGCTGCCAGTATTCCGGGGCCTGTCTACTTAAGGCTGGGAAGAACGTCTGCCCCCGTTATAACGAAAGAAAGCGATCCATTTGAGATAGGAAAAGCGATTTTATATCGGGACGGCAAAGACGTTACCATTATTGCGTGCGGGCATTCAGTATATGAAGCAAAAAAAGCAAGCGAAGCCTTAGAAAAAGAAGGGGTGAGCGCGCGTGTAATCGATTTACATACTCCCAAGCCACTCGATGAAGATATGATACTTAAGGCGGCCAGAGAGACGGGCGCCTTTGTTACAGTTGAGGAACACAGTATATTTGGCGGCATGGGTAGCGCTGTATCTGAATTTGTATCGCAAAACCACCCGGTACCCATGAGAATGCTCGGGATAAAAAATGAATTCGGTGAAAGCGGATCACCGCTGGAACTTTTGGAGCGTTTCCATTTGACTACAGAAGACGTTATAGGGGCCGTTCGCGAAGTGCTTAAGGCGAAGAAACGAAAGAAATGATTTTACACGCGCCGGCGAAGGTAAATTTACGCCTTCGGATTGTGGGCAAAAGGCCCGACGGATATCATAATATAGAAACGATTTTCGAACGGATCGCACTTTTTGATAAGATAACTTTGCGTTCTTTGAAAAATAATAAAATAAATATTTTCTGCGATCACTCCGGAGTGCCCAAAGGTAAGGCAGGGCTTATTTACAGGACAGTAAGCTTGCTAAAAAAAGAGAAACGCCTTCAAAGAGGAGTCGAGGTAAAAATTGTTAAAAAAATACCCGTGGCAGCGGGCCTGGGCGGCGGATCAAGCGACGCTGCCAGTGTTCTAATGGGCCTTAACAAACTGTGGAAAGTGTCATTGGGGAAACGTGAGCTTATTAGGCTCGGTAGAAAATTAGGTGCAGATATTCCTTTTTTTCTTAGTAATGTTACGTTTGCCCGAGCCTCCGGAAAAGGCGATGAAATTACGCCACTTAGATGGAAAAAGAAAATATGGCATCTCCTTATTTCGCCGAAAATAAAGCTATTATCAAAAGATATTTACAGGGCTTACGATAAAAATCCGATTTCAGTAATGAAACGCACGAGAATCCTTATAGGAAACGATTTAGAGCGATCTGTCATACAAAAAGAGCCTCTTGTAGGCAGGTTGAAAGACGCATTAAAGGACATAGGATTAACGCATTCGTTGGTTTCCGGGAGTGGTCCCAGCGTTTTTGCCATATTTGATAAAAGAAAGGAGGCCGAGAAGGCGAAGAAGTTACTGGTTAAGGGCTTCCCTGTAATCAGAAAAAAGGGATGGCAAATTTTCGTAGTCCCTACGCTATAGAGATTTCCGCGAAAGCGAAAGACAGTACGCTGCGAACAAGGAGGAGAGAGGTATGGAGATTACAGAAGTAAAAGTTATCTTGAAAGAAGGTCCGGATAAGAAGCTCAAAGCTTACGCGACACTTACCTTTGACAACTCTTTTGTTGTCAGAAACGTAAAAATTATCAAAGGAAACAAAGGGCTTTTTGTGGCCATGCCTTCTAGAAAGATGAGGGAAGCGTGCCCGAAATGCAATTATAAAAACGCAATAAGAAGCAAATTCTGTAACCAGTGCGGTTCGAGTTTTCCGGCTTATGACGCAAGAACGGTAAGCCCGGAGGCAAGGCAATCGGAGCACAGGGATATAGCGCATCCCATTACCCTGGAATGCAGGGAATACATTCAGAAGAAGGTGCTCACTGCCTATGAAGCAGAACTCGGGAATTCGTCCGAGGCGCCGGAAGTTTCCGCCCAGGCTAAGCCAGTTTCGCTAAAAGCGGATACACCGGAAATCATACCGCCTAAAAAAGAACCTGCACAAGACGAAGGCGATATAACACTTTAGTAAATGCTGCCCGGTAGTGTAATGGTAGCACAGCAGCTTTTGGAGCTGCGCGTCTAGGTTCGAATCCTAGCTGGGCAACTTTTAAAATTTATGAAAAATATAGCAGCTATAATATTAGCCGCCGGACGCGGCACGAGAATGAAATCAGAATTACCCAAGGTATTGCACAGGGTAAACTCAAAACCCCTTTTAGGGTTTGTGATAGACGCCCTGGAGGGAGCCGGTATTAAAAAGAAAATTCTCGTTGTAGGATACAGGGGGAAAGATGTCAGAAAGCAATTTCCCGGAATTGCCGCCAGGACACAAGCAAAACTACTTGGTTCCGGTGACGCTGTTAAAAAAGCAAGCGGCCTACTTTCAAAATTTAAAGGCGATATTTTAGTTATATACGGCGATACGCCGTTTATCGACAAAGATGCAATAAAAAAACTAATAAAAAAACATAAGAAAAGCAAATCTTCCTGCACGCTTCTGGCGGCCACCGTCGAGAAATCTTCAGGATACGGCAGAATTTTTAGAAATGAAACCGGCGACGTAGTAAAAATCATAGAAGAAAAAGATGCCTCTTTTCACGAAAAGGCGATAGACGAAATAAACGTAGGTTGCTACTGTTTTAACAAAAAAGATCTTTTCAGTTGTCTGGGTAGGCTTAAAATAAATGCAGAAAAAGGAGAATACTATCTTACCGATATCGTGGAAATGTTAACAAAAAAAGGTAAAAAAGTAACATCCGTAGTTTGCGAGGACCCTACGGTAGCCCTTGGCGTAAATTCAAGATTAGACCTCGCTGAGGCAGGTAATATTATGAAAGAAAAAGTTTTAGAAAAATTAATGTCAAAAGGCGTAACTATCGTAGATCCGAATTCCACTTTCATAGATACGAATGCTGATATCGGCAAAGACACTATCGTATATCCGCACACAGTAATTGAGAAGGACGTTATAATCGGGAAAAAGTGCAAGATAGGTCCATTTGCCAGAATCAGGGTGCACACGAAACTGGATAACAACGTTGAAGTAGGAAATTTTGTAGAATTGGTAAGGACGAAAGTGTTGTCCGGAACAAAAATAAAACATCTGACTTATCTTGGCGATGCCGAAGTCGGCAAAAACGTAAACATAGGCGCCGGCACTATTACGGCGAATTACGACGGCAAGAAAAAACATAAAACAGTTATAGGAGACGGGGTATCTATAGGAGTCGGAGTAATTCTTATCTCTCCGGTAAAGGTAGGCAAGGGTGCCGTGGTTGGCGCCGGTAGCGTCGTAACAAAACGGAAAAACGTTCCGCCTCACAAAACAGTTGTCGGGGTCCCGGCAAAATTGCTGGGTGGAAAATAGGAGGACACATATGGGAAATAAACTATCAATATTCGGAGGCAATTCCAACATCGAGCTATTAGATGAAATATGCAAGCTGATGAAGGTAAAGCGGGGGAGCGCTTTTGTGGGTAGATTTAGAGACGGAGAAACGCAAGTTCAGATAAAGGAAAATGTCCGCGGCAAAGACGTGTTCGTTGTGCAGTCAACTTCGTTTCCGACAAACGATAATCTGATGGAGCTCCTTATACTTTTAGATGCGTTAAAACGCGCCTCTGCTAACAGGATAACAGCCGTTTTGCCGTATTTCGGATACGCGCGCCAGGACAGAAAAGACCAGCCGCGCGTTCCGATAACAGCGAAACTCATTGCAAACCTCCTGACGCGCGCAGGCGCCTCAAGGGTTCTTACAATAGATTTGCATGCAGGACAAATACAGGGATTTTTCGATGTTCCGCTGGATCACCTCTATGCTGTTAACACCTTCGTGGAATACTTCGAGAAGAAAAATATAGAAAATCTCGTTGTCGTTTCACCGGATGTGGGCGGAATAAAAATGGCAAGGGCATATTCAAAAAGATTAAATGCCGGCCTTGCCATTGTCGATAAACGCAGAATAAACGACACCGAAGCCGAAGTCATGAACATAATGGGCCGGGTAAAAGGAAAAAACGTTATTATTGTGGACGACATAGTAGCTACGGCCGGAAGCCTGGTAGAAGCCGCAAAAGCCGTTAAAAATGCCGGCGCACAGGACGTATATGCGACTATTACGCATCCGGCGCTTTGCGGACCGGCCATGGAAAGACTCAGCGCCTCATCCATAAAAGAGCTGATCGTAACGAATACAATTCCCATAGAAGAAAGCAAAATGATAGATAAGATAAAAGTGCTGAGCATAGCGCCGCTTTTGGCAAGCGCCATAAAAAGAATTCATAATGAAGAATCAATAAGTATTCTATTTGACGAAGCATAAAAAAACACGGAAAACAAAAGGAGAAAATAAGTGAAGAAGGTTATTTTAAACGCAGACGTAAGAAAAGAAGTAGGCAAGTCCAAGGTAAAAGATTTGCGAAGAAATGATTTAATTCCGGCCGTAATGTACAGAGACGGCAAAGAGGTTATAAATTTGAAAATAAAGACACGCGATTTATTCGACGCCTTACACACAACGGCCGGCGGCAACGTTTTGATAGCGCTAAAAATAAAAGACGACAAAAAATCAAAGGAAAGAACCTGCATAATAAAAGAAGTGCAGAGGCACCCTGTTAAGGAAGACATAATACATGTGGATTTAAGCGAAATATCGCTTACAGAAGCAATAAAAGTAAAAGTCCCTATCCACTCACACGGAGAGCCGGAAGGCGTTGTAAAAGACGGCGGCGTTTTGGACCATCCGCTCTGGGAGGTTGAAGTTGAATGTCTTCCTACGGCGATACCGGAGAAAATAACGGTGGAAGTGGATGCCATGAAAATCGGCGACACAATTTTCGTAAAAGACCTGAAAATACCATCCGGCGTAAAGGTGCTTAATGATCCGGAATTAACGGTTCTTAGCGTTGTGCCTCCTGCCAAGGAAGAAGTGGCAGAAGAAGTTCCCGGTGAGGAAGCTGCCGAACCGGAAGTCATATCTAAAGGCAAGAAGGAAGAAGAGGAGATACCCGAAGGCGAAGGCGGAAAGTCGGCCAAGAAAGAAGCTCCTCCGGCGAAAGAAGAGAAAAAATAAAATAGCAAATCACAAATGAAAATCATAATCGGACTAGGAAACCCGGGCTTTCGATACAGAAATACGCGGCACAACGTAGGTTTTTTAACCATTAAAGAGATCTCCAGGAGACTGGCCATACCCGTAAAAAAAAGAAGACACAAAGGGCTTTTAGGGAAAGGTGTTTTCGAAGGCGAAAAAGTAATACTTTTTATGCCCGAAACTTTCATGAATCTATCGGGAGAAGCTGTGCGAGAAGTTATGAGGATGGAAAAGATAAGTTTCGGGGATTGCCTCGTCATTTGCGATGATATAAACTTAAAGTTAGGCTCGATACGCCTTAGAAAAAAAGGCCGAAGCGGCGGGCACAACGGGCTTGAATCAATTATATCAAATATCGGAACAAGCGAGTTCCCGCGTCTTAGAATAGGTGTGGGCAGAGAAAAAAAGGTTAGCAACATGGTAAGGTTCGTTCTGAACCCCTTTAATTCAGCGGAAAGAGCCATTTTAAAGGGCGTAATAAGCGAAGCCCTGGAGTGTGTTATTGCCTACATAAGAGACGGTGCGGACAAGGCAATGACTAGGTTCAACGGGCGACAATTTGCTTGATTTTAGAAAGTGATTATGCTATTATCTTGGAACAGTTGGGCGCAAATATAACACATTTTTAAGAGAGGATGCAATGAAAGGATACGAAGCGTTATTTATTATAGACCCGGATAAAGAGGCCTCGATAAAAGAGATTACCGGCGTTATTGGCGGTAGTATTACCAAGGCCGGTGGCAAAGTAGAAAAAGAAGAAAACTGGGGTAGGCAGAAACTTGCTTTTCGCATTAAAAAGAAGGCCGATGGCGTATATTATAAATTAGATTTCTCTGTAGAGCCTTCTAAGATTTCTGTGTTGAACAGTAACTATAAATTGAACGCCGATATATTAAGAGTCATAATCACGGCAAAATAAAATATAAGTCTGCCTACCGGCAGGCAGGGAGCTTTATCATGGCTGCAAGCTTGAACAAAGTTTTTCTTATAGGGAACCTAACACGCGACCCTGAACTGCGCTATGTACCCAGCGGCACTGCCGTTGCTTCCTTCGATATCGCCATTAATCGAGTTTATAATACACAATCAGGCGAGAAAAAAGAAGAGACCTCTTTTGTAAGAGTCGTAGTGTGGGCCAGGCGCGCCGAAGTATGCGCAGAGTACCTTGCAAAGGGTAGCCCTGTTTTAGTGGAAGGGCGCCTCCGTTCGCGTTCATGGGAAGCGCAGGACGGGCAAAAGCGCAGCACTATCGAGGTTGTTGCTAATAATGTGCAGTTTCTTAGAGGTTCGTCGTTCAGACAAAAGGGCGCATTGTCACAGGCTACAGGCACACAGCAGGCGCCCAATAATACCCCAAAAGAAGACATGGAATCCATCGACTTGGATAGCGGCGCCCCTAAGAAAAATGAACCGGAAGAAGAAATACCTTTTTAAGGTATTAAGGAACAGGAGAAATGAAAAAAAGGGAAGCAAAAAAAGGAGAAGCGCGAAAAGGGCCTGCGCGAAAAGGCGAAAAATTCAAAAGACCGAGCGGAGGCCGCCGTTATATATTAAGGAAGAAAAAATGCAAGTTTTGCACGGATAAAAGTTTAAAAATACATTATCTGGATCACCAGCTTCTTCGTAGATTCATAACGGAACGCGGCAAAATAATTCCTTCGAGATTTTCAGGCTCTTGCGCCAGGCACCAGCGTAAACTCGCCAAGGCGATAAAGAGGGCCCGAAACATAGGGATTCTACCTTTTTTAGCAGAATAGGCAAAAAGCCCCGGACAAAAAGCGCGATCGGACTTTAAGTAAGGCCCGGAACGCAAGCTTTTCCGGAAATCGGGATTTATTTAAAACATGAAAGTAATACTCTTACAAGACTTGAAGGAACTTGGTAAAGAAGGCGATGCCGTAAAGGTTAAAGACGGTTATGCCAGAAATTATCTTTTTCCGAGAAAATTAGCTACACCGCACAATGCCCAGACATTAAAATCCTTAGAGGTAAAAAAGAAAAAAACCGAACTCCTTCTAAAAAAAGAGAAGGCTAAAGCCGAAGAACTTGCAAAAACCCTCTCCCAGCTTTCTTTAACCATTTCGATGGAATCGGGCGCCGAAGACAAGCTCTTCGGTAGTATTACCCCGGAGAATATTTTTCAAGCCTTAAATCAGGAAGGCATACACATAGACAAGAAAAGCATTACTATCGCCGAACCCATTAATAAACTGGGTGTCTACAACGTGGAAGTCAAGTTGCATCCCGGAGTAAAACAGAGTTTGAGAGTTTGGGTTGTTAAAAAATAACGCCAAAAATGCCGATCGTTAAAGAATTTATTAACAAAGTACCCCCGCAAAGCATAGAAGCGGAAATCGCGGTTCTTGGCTCAATGCTTCTTGATAAGGAAGCAATAGACCACGCCATAGAGCTTCTGGACGAACCCTCCTTTTACAAAACAGCCCACGCAAAAATTTATTCTACTATCATAAAGCTATACGACAAGAATAAAGCCGTAGACATTGTAACGCTTGTCGAAGAATTAAGAAACTCCGGCGTCCTGGATGAAGTCGGTGGGCCTGCCTACATAGCTTCTATCACATCCAGCATACCCACGTCGGCAAATGTTGAACACTATGCAAGGATCGTGCGGGAAAAAGCGATTTTGAGAAACCTCATATCCACCGCAACGCAGATTGTATCCGAAAGTTACGATGCGACAAGCAGCGTTGATACGCTTTTAGACAAGGCCGAACGCATGATTTTCGACATCACGACAAATAAAGTAGAGACAGAATCTTCATCAATAAAAGATATAATAAAAAGCAGCATAGAAACCATTGACAATCTTTATCAGAGGAAGGAAAGCATTACGGGTGTTGCTACCGGGTTTCATGATTTCGATGTAATGACAGCAGGCCTTCAAAAATCAGATTTAATCATCATGGCGGGACGGCCCTCCATGGGCAAATCCGCACTTGTAAGTTGTATCGCCGAACACATAGGGGTTGTTGAGAAAAAACCCATTGCATTTTTTAGTTTGGAAATGGCAAAATCACAACTTGTTCAAAGAATGCTGTGTTCTCATGCACGCGTCGATGCGCATAAGGTAAGAACAGGTTTCTTGTCGCAGTCAGACTGGCCGAAGCTGGTAACCGCAGCCGGCAAGCTCTCAGAAACGCGCATTTTCATAGACGATACACCAGGTATTTCCGTTTTGGAATTAAGAGCAAAAGCGCGCCGATTAAAATCCCAACACGATATAGAGTTAATCGTTGTAGACTATCTGCAGCTTATGCAGGGGCCCTCTGGGTCTGAAAATAGGCAGCAGGAAATTTCCGAGATTTCACGCTCCTTGAAAGCGTTGGCGAGGGAATTAAACGTTCCTTTGATAGCTGTAAGCCAGCTTTCCAGGGCGGTCGAACAAAGGTCGGACCGGAGGCCGCAGCTTTCTGATTTGCGTGAAAGCGGCGCTATCGAACAGGATGCGGATCTGGTCGTGCTACTTTTAAGAGAAGAATATTACACTCCCACAGAGGAAAATAAGGGCGTTGCCGAAGTTATCGTAGCTAAACAACGTAACGGCCCGGTTGGCAGTTTTAAGCTGGCATTTATCAATGAATATACGAGATTTGAAGATCTCGCCAAAGGAGAGGAGTTTTAATCTATGTTAAGAAATAGAAAAAACCTGCTGGCAGTTCTTCCTGCATTCATAGTTATTTTTCTTTTCAGCATTACATCCGGGGCCGAAGAGTCTCCGGAGGGCAAAACCGTACTTGATATACGCGTAAAAGGCAACCAGGCCATAAGCTCTCCTACAATTCTTTCCAAGATAAAGATAAAAACAAGGAAACCATTTTCGCAAAGTGTCATAGATGACGACATAAAAAGACTTTATGCCCTGGGGTACTTTACGGATGTCGCCATCGACGTGGAGAATCAACCCGACGGCGTGATAGTAACGGTCATAGTTGAAGAAAAACCTGCCATAAAAGAAATCATTTTCGAAGGCAATGTTAAAATGACAAGCCGGCGGCTAAAAAAAATTATCAAGTCCAAGGCAGGCGACATGCTAAAGCTAAGCCAGCTTTCGGAAGACATTTTAGAAATAAAGTCTTTTTACGAAAGAAACGGTTTTCACCAAGTTGGCGTGAAATATGAACTGGAAAAAGACAAAGGCTTAAATCAAGCTACCATAAAGATTGTGATAGACGAAAAAGCACGCGTGAGAATAAAACGTATTTCGGTAGAAGGCAATAAATTTGTTAAAACACAAAAGATTCTGGAACTCATGGAAACCCGCCCCACGTGGCTTTTTAGAAGAGGGTATTTCAACGACGAAACCTTTGAAAACGATTTAGCACGCATAAAAGCATATTACCAGGATCAGGGATTTTTGGATATTTCCATTACGCCCCGCTTTGATTATGACGAACAAAAAGGCGTTATGTACATAACGCTTACGATTAACGAAGGTTCGGAATACCGCGTGAAAGATGTCGTAATAAAAGGTAACATTGTATTTCCTAAAGAAGACGTAAGAGACAGAATTTCTATTAAGCCGGGTGAAGCCTTCAGCCATACGAAAATAAGAGAAAATTTAGAAAATATAAGGGCCCTTTATTACCAGAAAGGGTATATGAATGTGCAGATCGGCGCTGACAGGTCCGTTGATGCAAAGGCGCACACCATAGATGTTGTTTTTATTATTGATGGAAAGGAGCCTGTCTATGTCGGAACGATTGACATCAAGGGTAATACAAAGACAAAAGATATTGTAATAAGACGGGAGCTCAGGGCTTATCCGGGTGAACTTTTTGACGGAGAAAAGATGCGAAGAAGTAAAGAGAGACTGTATAACCTCGGATTTTTTGAAGACGTCTATTTCGAAACCAAACCCACTCCCGATCCGAACATAAATGACCTGGAGATAAGTGTAAAAGAGACAAAAACAGGAGAATTCAGCTTCGGAGGCGGTTACAGTTCGATAGATGAATTCATAGGATTCGTGCAGATAACGCAGAAAAACTTTGACCTTTTCAATTTCCCGTATTTCACAGGTGACGGGCAGAATCTTTCCGTTAGAGCGGAGCTCGGAGTTGTGAGAAATAATTATGACATCAGCTGGACAGAGCCCTGGATATTTGATTACCCGCTTTCTTTCGGGATTGATGCATACCACAGAACGCATTACAGGAAAACACACGTTGGTTATGGTTACGAAGAAATACGTTCCGGAGGTGATGTAAGATTAGGTAAGGAGTTTTTGGAGTACGTGAGGGGAGACCTCATGTATAGGATTGAGAATGTTGACATATCGGATGTCTCAGATGATGCAACGCAGGATTTGCGGGATGAAGAAGGGGACAACTGGCTTAGCAGTCTTATTTTAGGAGTTAGTTTTGACAACCGCGACAATATTTACAGCCCCACGCGCGGTATTTTCTCACGCGCTTCGATAGAAAATACGGGCGGATTTCTTTTCGGCGACAAAGATTTTGTCAAAGGCTATTCATCAAATAGTTACTACTATTCTCCGTGGAAGAAAATCGTAATTGAATTTAAAGGAAGGGCCGGGCTTGCAACGCCTTATTCAAATACCGATAAGGTACCGATTTACGAAAGATTCTACGCAGGCGGCGCCAATACCATAAGGGGCTATCTGGAAAGAAGGGTAGGCCCGAGGGACCCATCTTCAAATGACCCCATAGGAGGAGAGGCTCTCTTAGTCGGAAACATAGAGGCAATATTTCCTATATATGAAAAAGTAATAAAAGCCGCTGTCTTTTACGATGTAGGTAACGTATGGTCCAAGTTGGATGATTTTGCGCAGGGCGGATATAAGCAGGGGGCAGGTATCGGTGTTAGAGTAAGAACGCCCATAGGCCCTTTAAAACTGGATTGGGGCTACCCATTAACCGACAACGAAGACGATAAAAAAGAGGGACGATTCTACTTCTCAGTGAGTCATGGGTTCTAATAAAATAGGAGGTAAGCGATGATTAAAAAATTGATAAGCATGCTAATTTTGGTATTGTTTTGCGCGACTTTCTGTGCAAACGTTTTCGCCGAAGGCCAAAAGGTCGGACTTATAAATTTCAGAAAAGCCGGTTTTGAATGTAAAAAAGGGAAAGCATTCCAAGCAGAATTCGAGGGAAAAGACAAAAAGGCCAAGGAAGAGCTTGATAAAATGGCAAAAGAACTAAGAAAATTGAGAGACGAATCGGATCTTTTAAGTGATAAAGCCAAGGCCAAAAAAGAAGAGGAATTAAGAAAAAAGCAAGTTGCGTTCAATGATTCAAGAAGGAAGAAGAGTGAGGAAATTATCCGCTGGAGAGACGACCAGATGAGAGAGATAACAAAAGAAATAACAGACGCCACGGCAGCATACGCCAAAAATAACGGCTACGATATGATATTAGACCAGATGGTCGCGGTGTATTTTACGGAAACATACGATATTACCGATGAAATATTGAAGGAACTGAATAAATAGTTTTCCGAAAGATGCCGAGAGATGGCTATGAAAAAAGAAATGACGCTTACGGCGCTTGCCAAGGAACTTGGCGGCGAGCTTGTAGGCGATGGGAATTTAAAGATAAACGGAATACGCGATATCGAAGAAGCGCTACCGGGGGATCTTGCTTTTATACTCAAGAAAAAATACGAACACTTATTGGAGAAAACAAAAGCGTCCTGCTGCGTAGTTCCCAGCCAGGTGACAAAAACCGCTAACAACAAACCTATTATCAGGTGTAAAAACACGAATCTCGCATTTAAAAAAGCCGCAGAATTAATTTTACCTAATCATATTCCGCATCCTAAGGGCATTCACGAAAAAGCTGTTATTGCCGACAATGTTACTCTGGGAAAGGACGTATCGATAGGCGCCTACGCTGTTTTGGAAAGCGGTTCCAGAATAGGTGATGGTACAGTTATTTACCCGCATTGTTACATTGGATGCCGAACAGAAATAGGAAAAAACTCTATTATCTATCCGAATGTTACCATCCGCGAAAATATAAAAATAGGCAATAGAGTTATTATTCACCCGGGTAGCGTTATCGGAAGCGACGGATACGGGTATGAGGCGACTGCGACCGGACATCAGAAAATACCGCACATAGGCGACGTTATAATAGAAGATGATGTAGAAATAGGCGCATGTACCACCGTAGACAGGGCAAAAATTGCGCATACAAAAATAGGCAGGGGCACCAAAATTGATAATCTCGTGCAGGTAGCGCATAATGTTACGATGGGCGAGAACTGTATAATCGTCTCTCAGTGCGGCATTTCCGGAAGCGTAAAAATCGGAAAAAACGTTATAATGGGCGGGCAGGTAGGCATGGTTGAGCATATTGAAATAGGGGATAACGCCATGATCGGCGCCAAGGGCGGCGTTATAAGGTCTATCCCCGCGAAATCAATAATGGCAGGCATTCCGGTAAGGCCGATAAAAAAGACAATGAAAATACTTGCCTTGGAAGAAAAGCTTCCTGAAATTTACGAAAGGCTTAAAAAAATAGAAAAAAAGCTGGGTGTAAAATAATTGAATTGGAAAATCAAAAGACAATAAAAAAAGAATTTTTCATTGAAGGAAAAGGCCTTCAAACCGGTAAGCCTGTAAAGGCTTTTTTTTATCCCGGTAAGGAAAATTCCGGTATAATTTTTGTAAGAAAAGACCTAGAAGGTAAACCCTCGGTATCTTTGAAAGATTTGTCGGGCCTCAGCACCGACAGGCGGAGTAAGATCGATTTATCCGGAAAAGGCGAAGTGGAAACAGTAGAACACATTACGGCAGCGCTATGGGGAGCCGAAATAGATAACATAAAGATAGAACTTGACAGTTCTGAACCGCCGGCGCTAGACGGAAGTGCTGCCGAATTTTTAAAAGCGTTTAAAGATGCCGGCATAACCGAACAGGATAAAACGCGCGAATTTGTAAAGATAAAAGAACCGATATGGATAGAAGACGGAGAATCTTTTTTAGGCGTATTCCCGTCGGAGATTTTTAAAGTATCCTATATTCTCGAGTATCCGTCCGGGGCGATCGGGAGGCAATCTTTCAGCCAGGTTTTAAATCCCGAAGTATTTCAAAAAGAAATTGCGCCTGCCAGGACGTTCTGCCTCAAAGAAGAGGCGGAAGCGCTTCTGGAAATGGGTTACGGCAAAGGGGCTAATTATAAAAACACACTGGTTATGGATAAAGACGGCCCGATAGACAATGTTTTGCGCTTCCCCGACGAACCGGTGAGGCATAAGGTACTGGATCTCATCGGCGACTTATATCTTTTAGGTAGGCCGATAAGAGGAAGAATTGTCGCCATTCGAAGCGGCCACAAATTAAATTTGGAACTGGTAAAAAAAATAAAGCCTGCCTACCGGTAGGAAGGGAGTAGCATATGAAAGTAAATATCAATATAAACGAAATCAAAACTTACCTGCCGCACAGGTACCCGTTTCTTTTAGTGGACAAAATCGTGGATATAGAGGAAAAGAAAATAACAGGCGTAAAGAATGTTACCGGAAATGAGCCGTTTTTTCAGGGACATTTTCCGAAGTATCCGGTGATGCCGGGTGTATTAATTATTGAAGCCTTGGCGCAAACCTGCGGCGTTCTGGTTTTGAGGATGGATGAGCATCGCGGGAAACTCGCGTTTTTCGCCTCCATAAACAACGCGAAATTCAGAAAACCCGTATTTCCCGGTGATAGTCTTTCTCTCGAAATCGAGATAACAAAACATAAGTCTAAAATTGTACAGGCCCACGGTATTGCTAAAGTCGAGGGCGCCCTGGTTGCTGAAGCGGATTTGTTGTTTAGCGTAATCGAAATGAAAAAATAATATTTTTATGGAACGAATAGGCCTTATAGCCGGCGGCGGCCAGCTGCCTGTAATTCTAGCGAAGGAAGCGCGCAAAAAAGGCGTAAAAATCATAGGTTTTGCCATAAAGGAAATGGCTTCGCCTGATTTAGAGACAAACTGTGACAGGATTCACTGGTTTGACTTAAGCCAGGTTAATAAGTTTTTCTTTATGCTCCTTATAGAGCGTGTCAAAAAAATTGTTATGCTCGGCAAAGTTGACAAAACCATTATCTATGAAGGTATCAAAAAAGGCGATAAGGGGCTAAACCGTTTTAAGGGGCTGGAAGACAAGAGTGATTACGCTGTTCTCGATAAAATTACATCCGAATTCGAGAAAAAAGGAATAAAAGTAATAAGCGGCATCGAATATCTTTCGGATCTTTTTCCGGCGGCAGGTGTCCTGACAAAAAAACAACCTTCGGTGAAAGAGCGTGAAGACATATCCTTCGGGCTTGAAAGGGCGAAGGAAATAGCCCGTCTTGATATCGGTCAGACAATCGTTATTAAAGATAAAACTGTTGTGAGCGTTGAGGCGATGGAGGGAACGGACCGGGCCATCGAAAGGGCCGCAAGGCTTTGCGGAGAAGGATTTGTTGTAGTCAAGGCTTCCAGGCCAAAGCAGGATATGAGATGGGATGTTCCGACGATTGGCCCGGGAACCATTAGGCAAATCACTGACTCAAGAGGCGCTGTCCTGGTCCTGGAGGCGAAAAAGATGTTTCTTGTGGATAAAGAAGCCTGTGTTAAACTTGCCGACGACAATAATCTATCTATTGTCGTAATATAACCGCTTACTTCCTCGTAAAGCCCTCCACTATGCGCGCAGCGCGTAAAGATGCCCCGGATGTTCCAAGCATGCTCTTTACCCACCGTAAGTCTTGGATTTGTTTTTCCATTTTTTCTTTTGAAGAAACGATTGTTAAGATTTCACGCGCAAGTCTTTGGGGGCGAGCGTCGTACTGAAGGATTTCGGGAGCGATTTTACGCTTAGCTATTATATTTACAAGCCCTATAAAGGGCGTCTTTGCGAAAATTTTAAATAATAAAGACGTCAGAAACGATGTTTTATAAGTAATAAGCATGGGACGCTCCATTACGGCGCTTTCCAATGTTGCTGTTCCGGAAGTGATAAAAACAAAATCAGATACGGATAAGCATCCGTATATATCGTCCTTAATCGCGGCAAGGGGAAGCTTTGCGTTTTGCAGTATTTTGCCGTAAGTATCCTCACTCACGCTCGAACTTTTTAAAAGAATAAATTGCGTGTCTTTTTCTTCCAATATAAGACGGGCTGTCTTTAGCATAAGAGGTAGCATGTTTGCGACCTCGGATTCTCTTGATCCGGGCAGAAGCGCGATTGTGAATTTATCTCCGTCGAGATTCAATGTTTTACGATCAAGGGGCGTCTTGGGTATTTCCCGATCCAGGAGCGGGTGCCCCACAAAAGTCGCGTCGATACCGTATTCCTTAAAAAGATCTTCTTCGAATTTCAGTATTACTATCGCTTTATCGATGCATTTTTTGATCGTATAAATTCTGGATTTCCACCATGCCCACACCTGCGGCGTAATATAGTAAACAACGGATACCTTTCTTTTTTTCAGGAGCTTTGCCAGCGTCAGGTTGAATCCCGGATAATCGACGAGAATTGCGATATCGGGCGGCGTTTTAGCGATCCTATCCGTAATTTTTTTGTAAACAAGACGTATCTCTTTTAATTTAGCAAAAACTTCGAATATGCCGATAATAGAAAGTTTTTCCATTCTTTCTACAAGTTCAACGCCGGCATCTTGCATTTTCGCTCCGCCGATGCCGAAAAAGCTCAAGTCCGGATTTAGTTTTTTTAGATTTTTTACAAGATTGGCGGCATGCGTGTCGCCGGAAGCTTCTCCGGCGGTTATGAGGATAGTTTTTTTCATTTCTTAGAGAGTTTGATTTTTTCCAGAATATCCATCGCTACGCTGAGAGCGGATTTTCCCTCGGTTCCCGAGACAAGGGGTTTGGTGTTATTCTGAATGCAAGCTATGAAGGACTTTAGTTCCTGCTTAAGGGGCTCTCTTTTTTTTATTCTTATTTTTTTCTTAATGACTTTATTGCCTTTTTTCCTGACCACTTGTGCGACGTGATGAAGGTAATCCATGACGATATATGAGTCTTTTTGGGATATCTTAATTTTTCGGATTTCTTCTTTTGTTACACGGCTTGCGGTAATGTCGGCAATCGTGCCGTTTTTAAAAGTAAGGCGTACGTTAGCTATGTCCTCATAAGGCGAAATGGTACTTATCCCGACGGCCTCTATGCTTTCGACCTCAGAATCAACGAGGGAGAGTATGATGTCTATGTCGTGTATCATGAGGTCCAGAACAACGCCCACGTCTTTTACGCGTTTCTTTTTTTTGTAAGGGCCCGCCCTGTGGCTCTCTATAAAGCGGGGGTTTTTAAGAAACGGTTCCACTGCCCGCACTACGGGATTAAATCTTTCGATGTGTCCTACCTGCAGGATGAGGTTTTTGGAATCGGCGATATCGATCAGTTCCTGCGCTTCGTCCACGGTTTGCGTGATAGGTTTTTCTATTAAAACGTGGATATCGTTATTCAGGAATTCTTTGGCGATTCCATAGTGTAGGCTCGTGGGGACGGCGATGCTTACAGCGTCTACCTTATCGAATAGTGTGCGGTAATCGGGAAAATACCAGACCCTGCGTTTTTTTGCCACTTTCTTGGCGTGCTTCTTGTCTATGTCACAAACGCAGACCAGGTTAGCGTTTCCCAGCTGTGAATACACGCGTGCGTGCAGGGCTCCGAGATACCCTACACCGACAACGCCTACATTAACGTTGGCCATTTTACACGTCCTTTTTTAAACATGAAACCCAATTCTATCACACAGGACTCCTTATATCAAGTGTTTTTGCAGTAGGGCCCTTTTCCCCAGTTTTTCCTCGACAAAAGGTATTATATATGATAATATTTTATGCTACAATCGCGCTTCAAAAAGGCGTATTTACAGGGTAGAACTATGCATAAAGACATAAAAGACTACAAGAGACTCTTAGGGTTTGTAAGGCCCCATTTATGGGTGTTGGTGATGGCGTTTATCTCGATGCTTGGATACAGCGCTTTAAACGGCCTGTCACCCACAGTGCTCATACCGGCGATCGATAACCTGATAAGCGGACAGGGAATAATTATCCCTCCACATGTCAATGCGCCGCATTTTATTGTAGCACTCGTAAGCACAATAAATACTTTCCCTCCGGCACGCCTTATGACAGTACTTCTTATCGCAGGGGTTATATTTTTCGCCTTTAGATGCTTCTTTGATTTTGTACAAGTGTATTTGATGAACGATGTGAGCCAAAGAGTTGTAAGGGACTTAAAAGACGCCATATACAAAAAACTCTTATCGTTATCCATGCGTTTTTACAGCAGAAACCCCACCCCAAAACTCATGTCCCGTATAACGTATGACACAAGTATAATAAGGGATACGATAAGCACGAATTTCCTTGATCTTATCCTGAGGCCCCTGGAAATCGTCAGCCACCTGGCGGTTGCTATAGCGGTTGTATTTATTTTTGGCATACCGCTTAATTTCATATTGACAAGTCTGATTCTCTTTCCCTGCATACTTCTTCCCGCGGTTATAATTTCCTCTAGGCTTCGCAAGATAACAACGAGGGGCCAGGAGAAAATGGGGGATATAAACACGATCCTTTTTGAGATAATAACCGGGATGCGCATCGTAAAGGCTTTCTCAATGCAGAAGTATGAGTATACGAAGTTTAAAGAAGAAAACCGCCGTTTTTATAAATTAGCCATGAAGGCCGTAAAAAGGATTAATATCGTAAGCCCGATAAACGAGATGACGAGCGCTATATATTTCGTAATCATTATTCACCTGGCGTATAAGCAGATCGTAGCAGGGCTTCTTTCATGGGGTTCTTTTACGGTTTTTTCAGCCTCGATTCTTTTGATGATAAAACCGATGAAACGTTTGGGTAAAGTATATGCTACCATACAACAGTCTTTAGCTGCGGCGACAAGAATTTTCGGTGTTTTGGATGCCGAAGAGCAAATCAAAGAGAAAAAAGGAGCCATTGCGTTTCCGACGATGTCCAAGGGCATATCATTTGAAAATGTATGGTTTAAATACGATGACGAACACATCCTGAAAGATATAAAGCTGCACGTAAGAAAAGGCGAAATCGTCGCTATCGTAGGCCCGAGTGGCGCGGGGAAGACCACGCTCGTTAATTTGATAGCCAGATTTTATGACCCATCCGAAGGGTGTGTAAAAATGGACGACCAGGACTTAAGAGAAGGAACTCTTAAGTCCATAAGAAGGCAAATAGGGGTCGTGACCCAGGAGATGCTTCTTTTTAATGATACCGTTACAGTCAACGTTACCTATGGCAGCAAGAATTTTTCCAAAGACGATATCGTAAGAGCGGCAAAAATTGCCAATGCGCATGACTTTATCATGAACTTACCAAAGGGGTATGATACTGTTGTGGGAGAGAAAGGATTTAGAATATCAGGCGGCGAGAGGCAAAGGCTTGCCATAGCAAGGGCTATATTTAAAAACCCGCCTATTCTTATTTTTGATGAGGCAACCTCTCAGTTGGACACCGAATCTGAAAGATACGTACAGGAGGCCATAGATCGCCTGATGAAAGGAAGAACCGTTTTTGTCATTGCGCACAGGTTGAGTACCATAAAACACGCAACCAAAATAGTTGTATTGGACAAAGGCAGGATTGTGAATATTGGCGCGCATGGTGAGCTCATGGAAAGAGGAGGCTTATATAAGAAATTATACGATATGCAGTTTGTTTGATAGATAAACAGTTGACACAAAGTGATTGGTAAATATAATAATAAGACAATGCAAGGAGGCAAAGTTAAATGACGACAAAAAAAGAAACAGTTTTAATTAAACAATTGCTGGAGGCAGGGGTTCATTTTGGCCACCAGACAAGGAAGTGGAACCCCAAAATGGAGAAATTTATATTTGGCAAGAAAGAAGGCATATATATCATAAACCTTGAGAAAACTGCCAAATGCCTGCTGGATGCCTGCAAATTTTTGAATGAAGTAGCAACCGCTGGCAGTTATATCCTGTTTGTGGGAACCAAAAAGCAGGCCAAATCCATCATAAAGGAAGAAGCCGAGAAATGCAACATGTTCTACGTGAATCAGAGATGGCTCGGTGGAGCCCTTACAAATTTTCTTACTATCAGGAAAAGCATAAAGAAGCTGGAATCTTACGAAAAAATGAAAGAAGACGGCACCTACGGGAACATATCTAAGAAAGAACGGTCAACGATAGATAAAAAAATCATAAAGTTATTAAAAAATTTAGAAGGTATCAGAAAAATGGACCGGTTGCCGGGAGCCCTGTTTGTTGTAGACTGCAAAAAAGAGGGGATCGCTGTGCACGAAGCCAACAAGCTTTCTATACCCGTTGTGGCCCTGGCAGACACTGACGCAGATCCTGACAAAATAAATTACGTTATCCCGGGCAACGACGATGCCATGAAATCCATAAGCTTCGTAGCATCGCTTGCTTCTAAAAGCGTTCTCGAAGGCAAAAACCAATTTTTGGCAAGCAAAAAGGATGCAGATACGGAAAAGGAAACATCGAAAGCGAAAGAGCCGAAAAGAGACGCCCATGCGCAAGAGACCGAAAGCCCGATAAAAGGCGACATAAGGATGGGGAAGGCTACGCAAGAAAAAAAGAAAAGCTAGTAAGAACAGTTAAAATAAGGAAGGGAAGACTCACATGACAGATGCCATCAGGAAGCTCAGAGAAAAAACATCAGCCGGGATCATGGATTGCAAAAAAGCGCTTAAAGAAGCCGCAGGAAACATAGAGAAGGCAATTGAGATACTAAGAAAAAAAGGAATTAAACTCGCTACCCTTAAAAGCGGACGCGCCGCGCGCGAGGGACGCATAGAAAGCTACATCCATTCAAACGCGAAAATCGGAGTTTTAGTTGAAATTAACTGCGAAACGGATTTTGTAGGACGAAACGAAGACTTCAGGCAGTTCGTAAAAGACGTATGCATGCAAATCGCGGCGTCAAAACCAAAATACGTGAAAAAGGAAGATGTCCCGAAAGACGTGTTTGAAAAGGAAAAAGAAATTTTAGCAGCTACCATAAAAAATAAACCAAAACCCGCGCTGGAAAAGATTCTGGAAGGTAAGCTGGAAAAATTCTACGAAGAAAGTTGTCTCCTGGAACAGCCTTTTATCAGGGATCCGAAAGTAAAAATTAAAGACCAGCTTCACTCGCTTATAGCAAAGATAGGGGAGAATATCGTTATAAAAAGATTCGTCCGCTATCAGCTGGGCGAAGAGATATGAGCAAAGCAAAGTATAAAAGAATAGTACTGAAAATAAGCGGAGAGGCGCTTCAGGGAAAAAATGGGCACGGCATAGATCCTGCTGTAATCCTTTCGATTGCCAAGCGCATTAAAGAGGTAAAGGATCTCGGCGTAGAAGTCGCTGTTGTTATAGGCGGCGGGAACATTTTTAGGGGGCTGAAAGCCGCCACGCAGAATGGAATGGACCGCGCTATCGCCGATTACATGGGAATGCTTGCCACGGTTCTTAATGGCCTGGCACTTCAGGATGGGCTGGAAAGAGTAGGCGTTTTTACGCGTGTCCAGACTGCCATAGAGATGCAGGCGCTGGCGGAACCTTTTATAAGAAGAAGAGCGATTAGGCATTTAGAGAAAAAAAGGGTTGTCATATTTGTTTGCGGAACTGGGAATCCGTATTTTACCACAGATACCACCGCTGCGTTACGTGCCACTGAAATCGGCGCCGACATTATTTTTAAAGCCACGAAAGTAAACGGCATCTATACGAAAGACCCGCTAAAGTATAAAAACGCGAAAAAATTTGATAAAATAAAATATCTCGATGTCTTGAAAAAGGGTTTAAAGGTTATGGACGCCACGGCGATAAGCCTATGCATGGACAATAACCTGCCCATCATCGTTTTTAACATAAATAAAGAAGGAAACATAAAGAAAGCCGTTATGGGCAAAAAAGTAGGGACGCTAGTCTCTTAAGCAGGGGGGGGGGTGATTTTTTTGGCTTCTACAGCGCAGGAAATATTAAAGGATGTGGAAAGTAAAATGAAAAAAACAGTTGAGGCCACTGAAAGGGAGTTTTCCACTATAAGAACTGGCAGGGCTAACACAAGCCTTGTTGAGGGGATAAAGGTTAGCTGTTATGATACATCAATGGCCCTGAGGCAATTAGCGGGCATCTCCACGCCGGAACCGCGCCTTATTGTTATTCAACCCTGGGATCGCTCCATATTGGGTGAAATCGAGAAGGCCATCATGACATCGGAACTCGGAATTACGCCGAATAACGACGGTAAGCTTATACGAATATCCATTCCCATGCTCACAAAAGAGCGAAGAGATGAATTAGCCAAAGTTCTTAAGAAAATCACAGAAGAAGGAAAAATCTCCTTGCGTACGGCAAGGCGCGTTGCTAACGATGAAATCGAAAAACTGGAAAAAGACAAAACAATTACCGAAGACGATAAATTCAAACATAAAGACCAGATTCAAAAGCTCATTGATAAGCATTCAAGCGAAATTGATAAACATTTAGCCAGTAAAGAAAAAGAGATTCAAGACGTTTAGTCTATAAGCGTATTACGTGCCCCGCTAGCTCATCTGGTAGAGCACCGCTCTTTTAAGGCGGCCGTGAGAGGTTCGAGTCCTCTGCGGGGTACTTCTTATACTGATTTGGTCTTGCGGCCAAATCAGTATAATAGGAAAACCCTATGAAAAAATATGAACAAATTCCGCACACCTCGGATATAGCCCTCAGGGTATATGGTAAGGATTTAAAGGAACTTTTTGCAAACGCGGCCTACGGGATGTTCGACATAATTGCCGACCTTGAAGGCTTGAAAGAATCCGTATCCATAGATGTAAGTTTAAAAGCTCCTTCAAAAGAGGAGCTTTTGGTTTCTTGGCTGGATGAATTGCTTTATAGTTTTTACACTAAGGGCATAATATTTTTTAAATTCGATATAGACTCTATTAATAAAGAAGAGCTTGTGGCAAAAGCGCACGGAAGGCATGTCGGAGAAAATAGAAACAGGTTAAAATCGGAAATAAAGGCCGCCACGTATCACGATCTGGAGATAAAAGAAGAAAGAGACGGGCTTAACGTACAAATCGTGTTTGACGTTTAAACGGAATGTATCCATGCAAACATGGCAAGGCCCCTTAGAAAAAATAGACGATTACAGATGGCGCATTCCTAAAAGCTATATGCAAGGAATGCGGGTGCCCGGCATAATCTATGCTGACCGTAATCTACTGGAAAGTATAAAAAATGATAAAGCCCCGATACAGGTAGCGAACGCTGCCTGCCTTCCCGGAATTGTAAAAAACTCACTTGCGATGCCTGACATTCATTGGGGATACGGCCTTCCCATAGGCGGCGTGGTAGCAACGGATATCGAATCAGGCGGCGTAATCACGCCCGGCGGCGTAGGCTATGACATAAATTGCGGCGTCCGGCTTGTAAAAACAAACCTTACTGAAAAAGAGATAAAACCGCGAATTAAAGATTTAATTTATGCACTTTACAATAACATCCCCGCCGGTGTCGGCTCAGAAGGAAAAATAAGAGTAAGTGCTTCGGAAGAAAAGAAAATATTAACAAACGGCGCAAAATGGGCTGTTGATAAAGGATTTGGAACGAAAGAAGATTTAGAATATACCGAAGAAAAAGGAAGGATGGAAGGCGCGGATCCGTCAAATGTTTCCGAGAGGGCATACCAGAGAGGAAAAAGGCAATCAGGAACCCTTGGCAGCGGAAACCATTTTGTAGAGGTACAATCCGTGGACGAAATCTACGACGAAAAAACAGCAAAAACTTTTAATATAGAAAAAGGCCAGGTCACGATCATGATACATTCCGGTTCGCGTGGCTTTGGTTACCAGGTATGCGACGAGTACGCCAAGGGCATGAGTAGCGCGCAAAGTAAATATGGCATATCCGTTCCCGACAGGCAGCTTGCATGCGCGCCCGTTAAATCTCCGGAAGGGAAATCCTATATCGGGGCCATGAAATGCGCCGCAAACTACGCATGGAACAACAGGCAATGCCTCATGCATCTGGTGCGGGGAGTTTTCGAGAAATTTTTTAATAGAAGCTTTAATGATTTAGGAATGGATTTAATTTATGACGTTGCGCACAACATCGCAAAATTCGAGAAGTACAATATTGACGGGAAAGAAAAACTTCTGTGCGTACATAGGAAAGGTGCAACGCGCGCATTTGGGCCGGGACATCCGGACCTCCCTTCTGAATACAAAGATATAGGACAACCTGTAATAATACCGGGTGACATGGGCAGGCATTCATTTTTATTGGTCGGTACTAAAAAAGCAGAAGAAACTTTTTACAGCACATGCCACGGGGCAGGCAGGCTTCTCTCAAGGAAAGCCGCCGTTTCCGCGTGTAGGGGTAGATCTATATCCCAGGAACTTGCGGAAAAGGGGATAGTGGTTATGGCCTCGGGACGCGGAACGTTAGCCGAAGAAGCGCCGGAGGCTTATAAAAACGTAGTAGATGTTGTGCACGTAGTTCACGAAGCAGGTATATCAAAGCGCGTCGCGCGGATGCAACCATTGGGTGTGATTAAGGGATAAGGAAGAGGTAAACATGCTAGACATAAAATTTATACGGGAAAACGCTAAATTAGTTAAAAAAGCCATAAAGGATAAAGGGGTCGATTTAGACATCGACAAATTTCTGGATCTGGACAAGGAAAGGCGCAAGTTACTAACGGAAGTGGAAGATCTCAAGCGTAAAAAGAACGAAGTTTCTGATAAAGTAGGCAAAATGATGCGAGAAAAGAAGAACCCAAAGGACATTATAGCCTCTATGAAGACAGCATCCCAAAAAATAGGCAAAATTGAGGCAAAAGTGGAAGATATAGAGCAAAAATTAAAGGAATTTACGTATGAATTCCCAAATATAGCCCATAAATCCGTTCCTATAGGTCCCGGAGTAGAGGCAAATAAGCTTGTTAAAGAGTGGGGAAAGGCCCCAAAATTCGACTTTGAGCCCCAAAATCACATAAAAATCGGCGAAATCCTTGATATTTTTGACTTTGGCAGGGCCGCAAAGATCGCAGGAGCCGGTTTTGCGTTGTATAAAGGACTAGGGGCTAGGCTCGAGCGGGCCCTATTTAACTTTATGCTTGACCTGCATGCGAGGAAGCACGGTTATACGGAGGTTTCCCCCCCGTTTTTAGTAAACCGTAAAAGCATGACAGGGACAGGCCAGCTTCCCAAGCTTGAGGAAGACATGTATAAACTAAAGGATGAAGATCTTTTTCTTGTTCCCACAGCCGAGGTTCCGGTTACTAATATTCACGCAAATGAGGTTTTGGAGGAAAAGGCGTTGCCTATTTGTTATGCGGCATATACGCCGTGCTTCAGGCGCGAAGCCGGCTCATACGGAAAAGACACCAAGGGCTTAACAAGGCTCCACCAGTTTGACAAAGTTGAACTCGTAAAATTCGTAAAGCCTGAAACATCTTACGACGAACTTGAAAAACTCCTTTGCGATGCCGAAGACGTGATCCAGGCGCTCGAATTACCATATAGAATTATAGCGCTTTCTACGGGGGACTTGAGCTTTGCGGCAAGCAAATGTTATGATATAGAGCTCTGGGCCCCGGGTGTAAAAAAATGGCTTGAAGTTTCAAGCTGTTCCAATTTTACCGATTTCCAGGCCCGCAGGGCAAATATAAAATTTAAATCCAAAGCGTCGAAAAAACTACAGTATGTTCATACGTTAAACGGATCGGGCGTTGCTCTAGCCAGGCTTGTAATTGCTATCCTGGAAATTCACCAGAATAAAGACGGTAGCGTAAACATCCCGAAGGCGCTACGCCCTTACCTGGACGGACTCGACGCGATAAAATTGTAATAAAATATGCTTAGCAAAGTTATCAAAATAACCATTGCCCTTTTGTTTATTCCTATTGCCATAGCGGCGACAAGGGCCTTTTTCGGGAGCCTGGATAGTTTAGCGTTTGTTAATATTAATTCATTCTTGCTTATCGGCGGCTTTTTCGCGTATCCTGTTTTTCGAATAGTTTTCGTAAAGCCGACGTATTTTTACGCCCTTGGGCATGAAGTAGTTCACGTATTGGCGACGTGGCTTTGCGGCGGAAAAGTAACGTCTTTTCACGTATCACAAAGAGGCGGAGAAGTTACGACTACGAAAACGAATTCTTTTATTAGGTTAAGCCCTTATTTTGTACCGATTCACGCGATATTTTTATCTATGGTATATGCGGCTTTGTTTAGCATCCTTAACCTGTCGCGATTTTTCAATGAATTTCTTTTTTTAATGGGATTTACAATAGGCTTGCACATATTCATGACGATAGAAACTATGAAAACAAGTCAGCCGGACATCATGAAAACAGGGTATTTTTTCTCGGTATTATTTATATACGTCGCGAACATCTTTGTTCTAATTTCAATTTTGAGCGTTATTTCCAAACAAATTTCTTTTGTAAATTTTGTGAAAAATACGTTTGTTCTTTCAAAAGATATTTATTTAAGTTTTTTTGGCAAGTTATTTACTTAGAGCGGAAGCGCAAATTTGCCCCTCGGTTGCTTCCATAGGGCGCAACCTCGGGACGAATTTATTTCATAAATTCGGAGGAGTGGCTGAGTGGTCGAAAGCGGCGGTCTTGAAAACCGTTGTACCTTCGGGTACCGTGGGTTCGAATCCTACCTCCTCCGCCAACTTTTCGCGAAATTTGCCCCTCGGTTGCTTCCATAGGTCGCAACCTCGGGACGAATTTGCTGTCGCAAATTCGGAAGGATGGGTGAGCGGTTGAAACCGGACGCCTCGAAAGCGTCTGTACTCCAAAAGAGTACCGCAGGTTCGAATCCTGCTCCTTCCGCCATGACTAAATATTTCGGAGAGGTCGCATAGCGGTCTAGTGCACCTGCTTGGAGAGCAGGAGTACCCTTTGGGTGCCCAGGGTTCGAATCCCTGCCTCTCCGCCAGTTTTGATACGGAGCTTTCAATAAGAAGGGACGGAAGGTATCTTCCGTCGAAAAAATCAATCGGCGCTCTTATTAAGTAGTGTGTCCCCTTAATTCAAAAAGCGCTTGGGTTGGGTTTGGAGAGTGTAAAAGCTTGCCTTCAACTTATTAAGCTATTACAATTCTAACATAAATACTGGTACAGCTTTTAGGGGCAGGTCAATAACCATCGCGCGCTGCTCAAATCTATAGATGTAAATAAAGAATGCGGACGCTGCACGTACGGGGAATATGCCGGACAAATCGAAGAGATGGTAATGCAAGATAGGATGTGTCTCAATTTTCCGTAAGCAATTTAAACATAAGGGGGTGGAAATTGGTATACTTGGACCGGATACGACAACAATATCTGAAAGATCGCGCGGCGCACTGGAACAAGGTCGCGGTTAATCTCCGCTATAAAAAACTGGGTTCATATTACAAGAAAAGATTAGCCCGGATTTACAGCCTTTGTATTCCCCCTGGGGCTAGGGTGCTGGAGCTTGGATGTGCAGAAGGAGATCTATTGAATGCCTTGAAACCTGCTTATGGCGTAGGCATTGATTTTTCCGATGAGATGATAAAGCTCGCCAAAAGAAAATATCCCAAGCTTAATTTTATTGCGTGCGACGCAGAACACCTGAATATAGATGATACCTTCGATTTTATCATACTCTCTGATATTGTGAATGATCTCTGGGATGTTCAAGAAGTTTTCACGCAGATAAAGAAAGTTTGCGGTAAGAGTACGCGTATCATACTCAATCTCTACAGCCATTTATGGGAGTGGCCGTTGTTGTTGGCGCAGAAATTCGGATTATCAAGGCCCAACCTTCCACAAAATTGGCTTACCCGGGAAGATATAACCAACCTTCTTTACCTCGCCGATTTTGAGGTTATCCGTTTTTGGCAAGAAATCCTTTATCCCTTATCAACTCCTCTCGTGTCGTCATTTGCTAACTGTTTTCTGGTCAAGATGTTTCCCTTTAATATGCTTGCATTGACCAATTTCGCCATTGCAAGGCCGAGGCCTAACCAAGGGCCGGTAATGGATAACCCCACGGTATCTGTTATCGTGCCGGCGCGTAATGAATCGGGAAACATTCGAGAGGTTCTTTCCCGCATCCCTGATATGGGAAAAGAGACAGAGATTATTTTCGTTGAAGGCCATTCGAAAGATGACACTTCTGCCGTCATAGAAAAGACTATAGCCGAGTTTTCCAATCGGAAATGCAAATATTTACGCCAGACCGGCAAAGGTAAAGGTGATGCGGTAAGGCTTGGTTTTTCGCATGCCAGTGGAGAAATATTAATGATTCTGGACGCTGATATTTCGGTGGCACCGGAAGACTTACCAAAATTTTATGAAACGCTTGTTTTAAACAAGGCGGAGTTTATGAACGGCGTGCGGTTGGTTTATCCCATTCAAAAGCACACCATGCGTTTTCTCAATCTTGTTGCCAATAAAGCATTCACCGTTATTTTTTCCTGGCTCCTTGGCCAACATATGAAAGATACTCTCTGCGGAACAAAGGTACTTTGGCATAGAGATTACATAAAAATAGCGGAAAACCGCGCGTATTTCGGGGATTTTGACCCCTTCGGAGATTTTGATCTCCTCTTCGGAGCCGCAAAACTAAATCTGAAGATAGCAGATTTGCCGGTTCGCTATTATGAACGTAAATATGGAAAAACCAATATTCGGCGATGGCGGCACGGGATGTTGCTTATTGAAATGATGTTGTTTGCCGCCAGGAAGATTAAATTCATTTGATTCGCACGCAGCTGCAATCTAAGGCAAAGATAAAAAAGGGGATGAAATGGGAAGGACTTTATTGAAAATGCTGCCCGTAGGTCACTATGCGGTAGCTGACAGGGACGACCCGATCCGTTTTTATCAATACCCGATAATAGGCAGGGCATACCGTCGTCGCGTCGAATTATGCCTCGCTGAACTGCGCGATGGAAACAGGATATTGGAAGTAGGATTTGGCTCCGGAAGCGCCTTTTTAAATCTAAATGAAAAATACGGGGAGATCCACGGGCTTGATCTAAAGGCAAATGTCGATGCGGTATCGGAAGTATTTAAAAAAATAGGTATACAAGTTTTCCTAAAGAATGGGAATGTCCTTTCCATGCCTTATGCTGACAATTACTTTGACAGCATCCTGTTAATTTCCATTCTGGAACACCTGCATCCGGAGTCACAGGAAGAGGCCTTTCGGGAAATAACAAGGGTTCTAAAAAAAGGAGGGCAGGTAGTGTACGGAGTCCCCGTAGAGCGTCCTTTGATGTATTTATTATTCAGATTATTCGGCTTAGACATACGGAAGCAGCATTTTTCAAATGAAAAAGAGATTGTTATGCATGCGGAAAGATTTTTAAAGAAAATAAGAATAAGCAAAATGAAACTGGGCCCGCTCGGCAGTATATATGAAGTAGGACACTTTATAAAAAATTAATAATAATATAATGAGGTGTCTCTTGAAAGAACGACCGTACCAAAAACTGATTGAAAAAAACAAAAAGATTATTGTTTTTCTTTTCTTTTTGGTTTTGCTTCTCACGGGTCTCAATATATATAAAGATTATGGCGTCCATTGGGACGAGTATACTAACCAACATTTCGGCTACAAATGGGCTGGCTACGCTAATAATGTGATATTTAGAAAAGGCGTTGCCGGTGATTCATCTCCTGACTCTCAGGATTTGACTCATGGTCCTGTTTTCGAAATATTCGTTTTATTTATTCAAAGGAAATTTTTCAGTATTAACGATTCGAGACACCTGATTTTTTTTAGGCACCTTTGCACATTTCTCTTATTCTATACGGGCGTATACTTTTTTTATTTAATATGTAAACTTCATTTTAAAAACTGGAAGATCTGTTTGCTAGGGAGTGTTTTTTTTATCTTAAGTCCAAGAATATTTGCCGAATCGTTTTATAACTCGAACGACATACCGTTTCTGTCTTTTTATATAATATGCATGTACACCTTGCTCCGTTATCTTGATAAAAAAACATTTACCTCGGCCGCTATCCATGCGGTTACCTGTGCCTTGTTAATCGATATTAGAATAGCAGGAGTAACTCTGCCGCTATATACCCTTGCTTTTTTAGCTGCAGATATATTAAGAATGTCAACACATAGAGAGAAGGTAAGGGGGAGCAAGACCGCTTTACTTTACATATCGTTACTGATCGTACTTAGCTTTATTTTTTGGCCCCTTTTATGGTCGCATACTTTCTCAAAGTTAGCAATGATGGTTAAAGCATTGAAGAATGATTATTGGACAGGATCTTATCTATATTTTGGAAGATATGCTAAACTTGAAAATCAGCCCTGGCACTACGGCCCGGTATGGATACTAATATCGACACCTTTATTTTATTCCTTCTGTTTTTTTGTCGGATGTCTTGCTTCAATAAAAATGTATATTAAAAATTCAATAATGCCTGCCTGCACCAAAAGAAACAATCTTTTATTTGCGTTATGGTTTTTATTCCCGTTAATATTAAGCTACCGCAGAATGTACGACGGGTGGCGGCATTTATACTTTATTTATCCGGCCTTTTTGATATTTTCTTTAACAGGTTTAATAGCTTTATGGAAATTTATTGAAATCAGGTTTCAAAAACAAATCTCGCGAATTATCCATGCAGCGCTTATTATTGCTGCGGTATTGAGCATGACTAATTCCGTTTACTTTATGGTAAAAAACCATCCTTATCAGAATGTTTATTTCAACATCCTTGCCGGTAGGAACATGAAAGCAATAAAGAGCAGATTCGAACTGGATTATTGGGGCCTGTCATATAGAAAGGCCCTGGAATATATCTTAAGAAACGATAAAGATGACGTTATTAAAATTTACGTCGCCAATGCCCCGGGAAGACATAACGCGAATATCCTAACCGAAGACTGCAAAAAGAGGTTGTTGTATGTGACGTCTTTAGACGACGCTAAATATTTTTTAAGTAATTACAGATTTCATCCCGGAGAATATCCGTATAAGGAAGAGTTTTTCTCTATAAAAATCGGCGAAGCAAAAATTATGATTGTATATAAGCTAAAATAAAGGGGAGCAGTACAAAAAAGTATTTAAAATAGCTTTCTTATGGCTTATTTCCGCGACCTTCAATTCCACCGTATCCATAATGAACATCAATATTATGCCCAGCTCTCTCTTAAGAAGTGGTACAACTTTTAGGGGCAGGTCAATAAGTGATAGGCAATAGTCATTGTTTACCATATTCTAACACAGATACTGGTATAGTTTAAAGGGGTCACGTCACGCTAAAGTTAGAAATCCACATAGGTCTCGTTTATATAATAAGGGTGATGCAAATATCACAGAAGAAGAATTGTCTGTTATCAAACGCAGAATACATCCATATCTGAAGCTATATGGCTATTCATAAAATCCCTACTCTAAACGATATGAATACTTATGCCCAAATGATGCCCATCCAATGTCTCAACCACGGCTAACGCTTGGACACCTTAATTCCTTGACAATAAAAGAGTTGTGTTATAACCTATTGTCCGACGGTAAGTTAGGGAATTACGCTTAGAAGAATCCCTGCCTCTCCGCCAATTTTTCTTACCTTCATAACTAATTACCTTTCAATAAGTTACGATCCAAGTAAAAAATCATATCCCTCTGATGCCCATTTTGCGCCATCACATTGAACAAGAACACAATTCTACAATTGTTTGATTTGCATTAACTTGCCATTATTGGTATAATCTTACGTTATGGGCTTGTATTATATATTTACCGTTGACGGCGATTGGGATGAATATTTTTATTCCAAACTATCAAACTCCGCAAGGCAGCCGAACAAAAAGACATTGCTAGCCATGGTTAAACGCGAGATCAGAGTCGCCGCGTCTATTAACAACAGGCTTCTGCATTTTATCCATACTTCTCCTGTCACACCTGATTTTTTCCTTCAGCCAGAGTTCATTTCTCTCTGGAGAGAAATGAAGGCGCGCGGCGGCAACGTGGGGATCCATTGTCACACCGAAGACCTCTTTCATGAAGGGCGCTTTAGCGACTTGGAGAAAATGAAAAAATCAATCAGCTCGTTGACCGAATCGCTTGTAAGCAAGGAGATTAACCCCATTTCTTACCGCGGGGGCTACATGGCTTTTTGCGAAAAGAACATCCCGATTCTGGAAGAAAACGGGCTCTTGCTTGATTTTTCCTGCGACCCCGGCCGTTATCTCCGGCTTGAGGGAGAGTTGATCGCGGATTGGCGCGGGGCGCCTGAAACTCATTACCGCATGTCCTATGAGGATCACCGCAAGCCGGGTAACAGTAAAGTAATTGAGATACCCTTGGGCAAAGCTGGAGGCGGCACCCTGTATATCGAGACAACCTCTCTTTTGAGCATATGGAAAGCGGCCCTGGCATTGGCTAAAAAAGTCAAAGAGGAGAAAAGGGATATTATAGTCTCAGTTTTATCGCACACCTATGAATTTGCCTCGTTCTGGAAACGGTTAAAAATAAAATTAGCCCTTTTCATCTGTAAAAAGTATGGTATATTTGTAAGTGACGAAGAGGCATTAGAAATCATCAACCAGCAAAAAATGTAGCAATAGGAACAGCACGCATATGAAAATAGGTATAGCAGCAGAGAACAGGCGAGGCGAAAAAAGAGCTATTATACAACCCTCCGAGATGAAGAAGCTCGCAGCAAGGCACGAGGTAATTGTAGGGAATGGGGTAGGACTCGGCATTGACATACCGGATGAAGCCTATATTAAAGTAGGATGCAAGGTCGGCTCGCGTGAAGAGGTGTACGGTTGCGAACTGGTAATCCGAATCAAGGAACCAAGCTTTGAAGAGATCAAGATGATGCGGTCGGGCACCATCATAATGGCCATGATGCATATTCGCTGCCGGCCGAAATTGGATGAGGCGCTGCACAACCAGAAATTGATTGCAATCCCGTTGGAGAACCTGAAGGATACAGTTGGCAGGAGGAAGGTTGAGGCAGTCGAGGATTCCGGCAGGATAGGGATGGAATACGGTTTTAAGCTCTTAGGGAAGGACCCCGCCACCGCCACCGTGAAGATTATGGGATACGGCAATATAGCTATGGGTGCTATCCGCTGCGCGGCCCGTAAATTCGCCAAAGTCCAGATCCTGAACAAAAAGAACTTACTCGAAATGGATAAACATATTCCC
>JABMQJ010000015.1 GCA_013203315.1 Candidatus Omnitrophota bacterium
CTTTTAGATAAAATAGATAAAATAGTTATGCCTATCGATTTCGAGCTCAATTATTATTTGAAGATTTTAAACTTTAATGTTTACTGGTGGGCACCTGGTTTAACGAAAATAGCACCATATATAAGTTCGATACAGTGATCTAACTTAGAACTGACCGTATCAATGCCAGAACACAATTTTACCTCAATCTATTGGCTTTGAACTTTTTCCTTGCCATCTTAGACCCCTTTCTGTTACCATATTTTAACACAAATACTGGTACGGTTTTAGGGGGTCAGGTCAGGAATTGGGATTACATAAATATGGACGGTGTAATGCTCAATGTGCAAAAATTCATTCACACTTTTCTAAAAAAGTGATACATGTTATGGAAGCAAGTCAATCGTGATGAAAAACTTAATCTTGAGCCTAGCCAAAGGATACGATTTTAATACTTTGAAGCCATTTATTATTTCATTAGAGGAATCCGGGTTTAAAGGAGACTTGGTCTTGTTTGTTTCAGATATAAATGAGAAAACGAGAGATATTTTGATTAAGAGGGGAGTACAGCTGGTTTCTTTTAGCGAGGACTATCCATATCTTGATGGATTTGCATCCGAGAATATCCCAAAAAAAGAATATCTGGGAAAAATGCCTCTTCTTTCCCTAAGGTTCGTAATGTTTTACTTGTATTTATCGAAATACGGGAAGAGTTATTCTCAAATAATGCTGACCGATATAAGAGATGTCATATTCCAAAAAGACCCGTTTGACTTTGCGCTTAACGAGGAGTTATGCTGTTTTCTTGAGGACAAGCGAATGAGGATTAGTGATGATCAAAGATGGAATGCAACGTGGATAAGGGAGAGTTTTGGCGAAGAAGTTTTGAAAAAAATAGAAAATAACTATATCTCATGCGCAGGAATTGTAATCGGGACCCTTTCTCCAATAATGGATTACTTGAAGAAAATGGTTGATATTCTGGCGGATACTAACAAGGTTTGTAACGACCAAGCAGCTCATAATTATTTGATTTATACAAACCAATTTGAAAATCTGAAGTTTTTTGAAAATGAAAATGGCCCTATCCTAACCCTTGCTTTTAAGAAAGAGGAAACAATGCAGTTTAATGATAAAGGGCTTATTATTAATGCTAGCGGAGATGTTGTAAATATTATACATCAGTATGATAGGCACGATGGGCTAATGGAGAATATCAAAAGGAAATATAAGGCTTATTGACTCACCCCCAATAGTTGTACCACTTCTTAAGAGAGGGCTCGGAACAATTGTACCTCAATCTGTTGGCTTTGAACTTTTTCCTTGCCATCTCAGGCCCCTTTCTGTTACCATATTCTAACACAAACTTTAGCATAGTCTTATAAGTGGTCATGTTATAATAGTGAGAAGTAATGACTAATCCTGCCGCAAATACAGTAACACAGATGAAAAAACCATTTCTATCGGTACTTTTTGATTTACTTCATAATATCATTGTGAAGGCCGCGGCCATACCGGGTGGACTAAAGGATCCAAAAGTAATATACAGATTTCGAGGACTTATAGCTACCTTTATTATTCTGATAGGTTTTTTCGTACTTTATAATAGGTTGCTCATAGATAACACTCTTGAGAATCTCAAGTTTTCCCTCGAACAAACCGCACTGGCACAGGATATAGAAGGTGTTAACGGCCTTGATATGGTTATAAACCAGGCTACGGCAAAGGAAATTTCCCCCATATCGATGAACGCCTTTGACATAGGCAATCTGGAATATGCAACCAGCATAGTGAACACAGGTACGTCTTCCAACCAGCTTGAATACATGAAAAAAACTCTATCAACCTTGATAGGGCAAAAAGAAGAAGAGCGCGGCCCTATTCTCGCGGCACTGGACAGGATAAACCGCCCCATAAGGAGGGGAATGGTTTATCTGCTCCATCTGCCTAATTATATCTTTCGACCGCTTTTAGCGCACGCCCAGGTAGGCGAGGGCACGATGTCTATTACGCTCATGGACAGAGTAAGGGCCATAGAAAGAGCTGGGGACCTGGAGAAGGCCGTCTTAGAATACGAAAGGTTGATCATCGTATTCACCGAAACCGATAAAGCATCCTTACTTAAATTAAGGCTGGCTTATACATACCAGCGTCTAGGTGAATACGACAAAGCCGTTAAATTGTATAAGCAAATCCTGTGGAGATATTATCCTGATAGACAAGCAAAGATAGCCCGGATTTTTGTGGATATGCTGAAACAAAAAAACAAATTACTGAAGGAAACGGATCTCTTAATCCTGCGCTATGTTGAAACTCCCAGGGATAATATTGAAATGAGGCAGGATATCTTTTATCAAATAGGCACAATCTACATGAGGTTATTTAATCTGGTAGAGGCCAAGAAGTTTTTTAATAGAGCCATTAAGCTTGATCCTTCAACCGACATCGCCCAAAAAGCGCAGTTTAACCTGGCATGGGCGCTGAAACAGGAATATAAGCTGGCAGAGAGCCTGGAAGGGTTTTCCATGATAATGGAACAAAAACCTGATAGCAAATTGGCCCTCGATAGCCGTTACCAGACAGCCAGTGTCTTGCATTACCAGGGTAAATATAAAGAGGCGATAGCCGTCGAGGAAGATATTGCCGAAAAAAGCAAAGATTACAAGCTTGCCTCACTTGTCCTTTACCAGATATTCGGTTCATTTATGTATGACCTGGATGATGACGAAGCAGCAAATAAAATATCCGAAAGACTTGAAAAAGAATATCCTACGAACCTTTACACCGGACACGTCAAGATTTCGAAGGAATACTTACTCCCAACCGCACTAGTATATTTCGCCATCAGCATTTTCTTGCCGCTAGTAGGGCTCATCAGTACTATATTTGCTATTGGCGCACCGATCATATTCGATTTTTTGGGAGGCCGACTCTATCTGGGCAATCTTATTTTTGCCGTGAGTTTCGCGGCCTTTCTGATAAATAACACTGTAAGAAATAAATTGTTCAGGCTTTTTGGGCGAGATGTTTTTGTGGCATTTTTACCTTTTATATTAGTACTTATCGCTTCGGGGTTATATAACCTGAGGGGGTCCTTTACGGAGACAGGTCTTGCTAGGCTAGCCAGCTTCACGCTGCGTTGGATGGAAATGCCGGTTGCTTTTATTTTTGTCAGCAATGTAGTAAGGAGCAAGAGATCTGTCAGGGCGGTTGCCTATTTCTCTTTCGCGGCGGCTATCGCACTAAGCTTATATGCTTTAAGGGCGTATTTATATATGCCTTTTGAGCAATTATTCGATAAAATGCCGGCAATCACTGCTTTTTTCAAATCCGGCCTGATAGACGAAACCGGCAGGTTGGGCAAAGAGATAGGATTGGGGCCCAATATTGTCGGTATTCAGCTGGCTATGGCCTTTCCAATCGCAATAGCGCTCATTTTTATGACACCCAGCAAGCTTAAAAAAATAATACTCGCTTTTTTAACCGGTATCACGCTTTTCGTGTTGACATTAACGTTTTCAAAGAATGCGATATTTTCCCTTTTTGTAGGAATGGCGACCTGGGCGACAGTCTTGAAAAGAAGAAAGAAAATCTCTGTTTATCTATTGATTAAAAAAAGAATAAAAATTTTTATTCTATTACTTATTACCATTGTCATAGTGATTGCCATCTTTCGCTGGTGGGCTTCTTCGGAACAGTTTAGGCTTGAGCGCCTAAACCCGAAATTCATAATGACTGAAGTAATAGACAGAATAGCGATCATGCATCAGGCGATAATGACTAGCCTGAGAAATCCCCTGACAGGGGTCGGCCCCGGCAATTTCGGCGTTCCCCAGATATGGGATCAATCCCGTCCGGCCGTTATGCTTGAGGCGCATAATCTACTTATTCAAATACTTGTTGAAACAGGGATTTTTGGTGTCCTGGCGTATCTATATTTTTTGAAAGTTATAATATTAAAAGTGAAAAACAATTTAAAGCCACTGAAACAGCTTGGCTCACCATACATTCTTGCCTCGGCTCTTGCCGTAAGCTTTCTTGTATTTCTGACGGATCAGATAGTCGACATAAATATATGGCACGGCATAGGAATCCAGGCCGGTATAAACATAGGCTTGCTCAATGCCATGGCTAACATCGAGTAATTGGATTGAACTTAAGAAAACCATCTCTAGGTTCTGCTATTGGTAATAAGTGCTGCATGAATAACGTTAATCCCTTGGTATCGATTATTATAGCTTGCTTTAACGGGGAGCCTTATTTGGGCGATGCGGTAGAAAGCTGCCTCGGGCAAACCTATTTAAATATTGAAATTATTATTGTTGATGACGGCTCAGCTGATCGGAGCGTAGAAATTGCCGAAAAATACGCGTCTTCCGATTCACGAGTAAAGATTTTTCCTGCATTACACAAGGGGTATCTAGGAGCGATAAATTTCGGGCTTGATATCACAAAAGGTGAGTATGTTAAATTTCTGGATCAGGATGATTTGTTGTCGCCTTGTTCGATTGAATACCAGGTCCGGAGCCTGATCTTTTTTAAGGCCGAAATGGCTATCGCCAGGGTATTTTTATTCGAAAGTGCCAAGCTTGCGGATGCCCGTAAGAAAATGCCGTCAAAAACCCCATTTTCAGCATCGGATAACATTGCCGAAAACATCTTGGACTTCCTGAAGAGATTAACAGGCTCGTTTAGTGGAAGCTTATTTTCGAAAGCGGCCCTTCAAAAAGCAGGGAAGTTTAACCCGGCGCTAAAAAGCGCTGATGAAGTACATGTATGGCTGAAAATTGCCATAGCCTTTCCCGGAACCAGGGTAGTATACTGTAAGTTACCCATGCTCATATTAAAGCGTGTAGGGGATCACTCGGCCGCTAGCAAGTTTATGGATATCAGGTGGCTCTTGCTATCTCTAGAGGGCGCAGCGAGGGACTACTTAGAGAAGAGCCCACCCCAAAGCGCGAAACTTAAAAAATACATTTTTGACAGGTTGTACATCATTATGGCATATTCTTATCGCGACGGACTTAAAAATGCAGTTTTTACGGCTCTCGGTGTCTGGAAAAAAGCCGGCTTAAGGCCCCCTATTATAGAGCCGTGGTACCATAACGCGCTTCACCGCGCGCTTGGCTTTACTTTTGCCGAGGGATTTCTATCAAAAGCCCGGCAACTTCGTTCTCAACTTTTAAGGTCGAAACAACCAAGATCGTATTTATGAACGCAATTCGAAATTTCATACGCCACATTTTAAGCTTGATACCCTCTTCTTTAAAAGAGAAGTATTTATATAAAAAAGCCCGGGAGATAAAACAGAACCTAGTTATTGAATGCTTATCGTTCCGCAAAAAACCGGCCGAATACGCGGGAATAAAGATTTATATCGACCGCCTCTTGCCTAGAAATATGAGGCGGATACTTTACACAGGTTATTATGAGTTAAGCGAGCTAGCCATTCTCGAGGCCTATCTTGGACCTGACGATGTTGTTATGGAAATAGGAGCAGGTATCGGCTTTCTTTCCAGTTATTGCGCCAAACAGATCGGCTCGGATAAGGTTTTCGCCTATGAAGGAAACAGTTTTTTAAAAAGTTATATTCTAAAAACCTACAAGCTTAATGGGGTTAGCCCTAGATCTGAGCATTGCCTGGTCGGTGAGGAGGATGGGGAGATGGAATTCTTCATAATGAGAGATTTCCGGTTGTCGTCAACTATCGAGCATTCTCCTGAAAGATGCATAAGAAAAATCAAGGTCCCTATGAAGTCTTTTAACCGAGAAGTCGCCAAGAATAAGCCCACTTTTCTAATTCTTGATGTTGAAGGTGGGGAGTATGACCTCATCAAAAGTGCGAATTTCGGAAGCATCAAAAAAATACTAATAGAAACACATCCTCACATAATCGGTCGTGAAAAAGCCGATTATGTGAAAAAAAGGTTTAGAGAATGCGGTTTCAGGAAAAAGGATTGCATGGGAGGGGTATATTTTTTCACCAAAGAAAAAAGTAAAAACCTAACCGGGCCCTCTTGAGAGTTAAAAACTACCGTGCTATAATATACATATCTATTACACACTTGTTACACTTTCTTGACCAAGTGGTTGCCATTTTTTAGTATAATAGATGTAGTAAGTGTTGCGTCAATTCAAGGGGTTTATATGAATAAAAAAATAAAGACAAAACTTTTTTTATGCACCGCGGTATTGCTATCAATAACAGGTTTAGTAACCGCGCTATATGTATTATCCGTCGAGGAGGCGGAAAGCTTTTTTGCTTTCAAAATCAGCTTTGTCTATACGCTTCTTATCCTGGCAGCCCTATTTTTGTTTATTGCATCGGTTTCCAAGAAACTTTTTCTTTTAATTTCTAATATCTTACATAAGCACGGGGGCATGGAAAAGCTTCTTTTGGATTTAAGGGACGGCACGAAAACTTTTTATAAGGAAAAACGTAAATATCATCGCATAAAAACAAAAGGCCAAGTGTTAACAAGAATAATTCAAAAGGAAAAAGATAAGCTAATAGAGGTCCTTGACTTGAGCTACGGAGGAGCACTTTTAGGAGCTCGGCAGACGAGTTTTCAGAATGGCGAGACAGTGGATTTAAGCATGCACTTGCCGCTATTTCCTCAGCCCATTGACGTTAAGGGAAGGGTTGTTAGGATCGAACGCGCTTCCGGGAGAGACCCCAAAACAAGCGACGCAAAAAATGTGGGAATAGAATATTTAGATATGCCCCGTTCCGACAGAGAAAAGCTAATCGAGACAATAAACACGCTATCGTAAACCCCGCCGCTAAACAAGCCTTTAAACTACGTGAAAACCACTTGCATTTGCCCGGATAAATGGTATAGTATGCTTAATATATGGTAGGAACTACGCTTCAAACGCGCCTTATTATCTTAATGGTGGTGTCGTCGATATTCCTTATAAGCGCCTTTACCGCCATTCAGTTAAATAATCAATTACAAAGAGCAGCTGAGCTCAATCTATACCGCGCAAAGCTCGGATCCCTTATCACAAAAGATAAAATTCAGAACCTATTTCAAGGTACCGGCGCGGTGCAGGCACCCCTTGCTATCCAGTCGGGGACTGAAGAAATTTTTTCCTCACTTCTTGAATCAAACATAATCGAGAAAGCCACCCTTTTGGATAGAAATGGCTCGCCATTAACCTCTGTAGGCAATCCGGAATCCGCCCTCGCCAACGACAAAACAATTTTAGAAAGAATTACCCAGGTAAAAGATAAAGCCAGATGGCTTTTTCCTTTTGTTGACAAAAAGAAAAAGCGAATTACGCTTTTTATAAATGTTGACAATCCTTACGGCTATGTAGTTAAACTCGTTTTTTCTCTCGGCAATCTCCAGGATGCCTTAAATGAGGTTTATGTGCCTGTAATGTTTACGATAACCATAGTCGTAATCGGCAACGTCATACTTGCCATGCTGCTTTCCAAGGCGCTGATTTCCCCCGTTAAGCTTCTTAACCAGGCAACCAAGGACATAGCCGCCGGCGATTTAGACAAGAAGATATCAATCGAGACAAAAGACGAACTGGAAGAGCTTGCGGGGACCTTTAACTATATGACGGTAGAACTGAAAAAGATGAAAGCAAAAGCCGAAAACGCCAACCCCCTTACTAAGCTACCCGGTAATATCGTGATTCAGGAACATGTGGAAGAAAGAATAAAGAATAATGATAAATTCGTTCTCATATACTGTGACCTGGATAATTTTAAGGCCTTTAACGATAAGTACGGCGTGCACGCCGGAGACGATGCCATCATGCTTACGGCTACAATTTTTAAAGAAGCGATGGAAAAGAAAGGGAAGCCCGGGGATTTTATAGGGCATGAGGGCGGAGACGATTTCCTGCTCCTGACCGTGCCGGAGCGGTCCGAACCAATAGGGGGCTACGTAGCAGAAGAATTTGACAAGCGCGTAAAGAAACTTTATTCAAAGGAAGATTTAGACCGCGGTTATATCGAGGGCAAGTCGAGAGAAACGGGTGAAGCGGTAAAATTTCCCATAATGACAATCTCTTTAGCCGGGGTAACCAATCTCGAGAAAAAGATAGATTCTTATTCTCAGCTTACAAATATTGCCGCTGAACTGAAGAAAATAGCGAAGAAAGCCAAAACCGGACATAGTAAGCTATTGATTGACAGAAGGGTTATAGATTTAGGCGCAGAAGGCAGGCAGCAAAAATAAGGTTGCCACTCGAGTAGTATTTAAACAATCTAGCTTGCCGGTATAAAAGGAGAATCATGATGGCGCGATCAAAATTTTTAGATATACTATCCAGATTCCGCAAACTTGTTGCCACGTTTGTCGTTTTAATAGGCTTTTTTTCGTATTATAACATATTTCTTATAGACGCTACTCTCGAGAACCTGAAGTTTTCTCTTGAGCAAACCGCTATGGCCTACGACATAGAAGATACAAACGGTATCGACATGATCTTAAGCCAGGCTACGGCAGAAGAAGTCGCGCCGGCCAAGATGAACGCATTTGACATAGGAAACCTTGAATTCGCAAAAGGTTTAATAGATACCGGGACGAACTTTAATCAACTTGATTATTTGAAAGTTGCTTTATCTACCGTAATAAAATCAAAAGAAAAAGAGCGCGGCATTATTCTCACAATGTTGGGCAGAATAAACAGGCCTATCAGAAAAGGCGTGATTTACCTTGCTTATCTACCTCGACAATTCTTCCGCCCGCGCCTTGCGCAAGCCCAGACAGGGGAGGCAGCCATACTTAAGCTCTCAGGGAAATTAAGGGCCATAGAAAAGGAAGAAAACCTCAGTGACGCAGCCGTGAAGTATGCCGAACTAGTCAAAGAATACGCCGAAACCGACAAAATATCTTTGATTAAGCTAAGATTGGCATACACTTACCACCGCCTGGGCGAGTACGACAAGGCCCTGGAACTCTATCGCGAAATCGCAAAGACATACTATCCCAACCAAGACGCAAAAATTGCCCAAATTTTCATATCAGGTCTAAAGCACAAAGACACCTTGCTTAACGACGCTAATCTATTAATTATAAAATCCGCCGCGATTCCGGACGACAATATTGACGCAAAACAGGATACATATTACCAAATAGGATTGGTTTATACCAAACTCTTTAATCTGGAGGAAGCCAGGAGATTTTTCCGGAGGACCATTAGACTTAATCCTGTAAGTGACATGGCCGCAAAAGCACAGTTTAACCTGGCCTGGATCCTTAAGCAGGAAAATAAGCTGACCGAAAGCATTGAGGAATTCTCGAAGATAGCCAAGGAAAAGCCCACCAGCGAATTAGTCCTCAACACCAGCGTCCAGTTGGCCGATGTTTTACATTCCGAGGGTAAATATGAAGAAGCGGCAAAGCTTCAGCTAAAAATGGCTGAAGAATATAAGGATAGCGAAGAAGTAGCTGCTCTCGCACTTTTCCAGGCAGGTGCGACATACATGTATGACCTGAATGATACAAAGAAAGCAAAAGAAATCTTTAGTAAACTTACAAAGCTGTACCCGAAGAGCACATACGGCCAATATTTAGCGCCGGAAAAAAGCGCCATAGGAATGTTTCTTACCTACGTGCTCCCCAGGACCACAAGAGTACTGGCCTGGAGGGTAGCAGGGCTTTACGCGCTTAGCGGTCTTTCCGGCGAGCTCGTTAAGGCAGAAACAGTATTCGAAGAGCCCGGCATGAACCTCTCCGTAAACGACTGGTGTGCGGAAGAATTTCCGGATTCAATCGGCGATATATTTTTCGACGTAAGAGGCATAGATATAAAATTGGAAAAAGGTAATATTACCATTTCAGGTAAGATTACTTTCGGCAAATATGCGGTAAAGGCTGAGGTAGAGGGGCATCTGGAAGTTACCAAAGACGGCGGAGCAAAAGTAGTAATCACAAAAGCCTATCTCAATAAAATACCCATATTACCGATGCTCATCAATAACACCTTAACAAAAACAATATTACTCATCAATAATTTCTTCCCGCTTGTTTTCACAAACATTTCCATTGAAGACGGAAAAATGGCTATTGAAGCGTACGGATCCAAAAGAATAATAGAAGAAATAAAATCGTCTACAAAAAATCGATTAGCAGGGGAAACTACAATCGAAGAAATAAAAGATCCGAAAGAGCAGGCAAGGATTTACGGATTATTTAAGGAAAAATTTCCCGCGAGCGACTTTTCACCTAAGCCTACATATAGCCAGGAAGAACTATTCCAGGATTTTTTCACAAGAATGTATTTATATGCCGGATTTAAACTCATGGAAACTGTTAAAGATTCAAAACTCGATTACGCAAGATCGATACGTACTTTAGGGCGGCTCATGCTCGTAGAAAGCAAGTTCAGGGTTAATTATACCCAGGATCACATAAACGCAGATATAGCGAGATTCGTATCAAACGAATTTCCCAGGGTAATGAATGAAAGATTTTTGTTTGATGTTATTGGACTTAAGCTTCATTTTAAGGATAGCGGGGAAATAGGTTTTCAAAGCCACATTGGCCTTGGCTATAACGAGACATTCCCCATGGAGCCCAAGCGCGTTTATGTCGAAGGGACAATGGTTTTAGAGATAGATCTGGAGAGCAAACTTCCGAGATTAGTATTTAAAGAAGTTAGTTTAGACAATAAACCTTATGACGTAGAAAAACTTAACCTTGTTACTTTGGATGGCTTTAATTTGCTAAAAGACGCGCACATACCGTTTAAACTGGACGAAATCAAAGTTTACGAAGGTGGCATTGTGCTGCAAGGAAAGGCGCCGAGGGATTATACCGAAAGGCTCTTCAGCGATCCTTACCTATTTGTTATTTTCCACGTCAGGGACTGGGATTTAGGCATGGCCGGTATTGAGCGTCTCAGATCACCACTTGCCACAGAATACGAGGACTATCGTGGCACGTCATGGGAAAAAGGAGGCTATGGGCACGGACAGATATATCAATCGGAATACACTTTAAAATAACAGAAAAACATAAAACTTAAACGAAGGGGGGGGAAAGAAATGAAGAAAACATGTTGCTTAATAATTATTTTTACGCTTTTACTGTTATTAAACTCTTTTTCTTTTGCTGCAGGTAAATCTTCCAGCGATCTTTTGAAAGAAGGGCTCCTGGGGGCCGGTTCAGGCGCAGTTGGTGGCCTTGCTTCCGGGGCCAAGGGCGGAGATGTCTGGAAGGGCGCATTAGCCGGGGCAGGCGTGAATATTGTAGGCGGAGCGCTTCTTGATTCTATCAGCGGAGAGAAAGTAGATACGGTTAACAACGTAGAGTCGATGGATCCCCAGAAAGCGTATGGTAACGGGTATAAAGAGGGTTTTCATAATGGCTATAAACAAGGTTATACCCAGGGCTATAAAGAGGGCATAAAAGAAGGTATGAGTAGCCGGTAAGGCTCTTGTGCTAAGCTGTAAAAAGCTTCACAATAAAGGGGTGTTTCTGTGAGGAGGCGCCCCTTTATTACATAAGGATTGAGATGTTATTATTATTTATTTTTATAATAAGCGTACTTCTTATTTCAGGCGTATGCTCCATGACGGAAGCTGCAATATTAAGCTTATCGCGTACAAGGGCTCGGATTCTTTGCGAAAAGAAACAAAAAGGAAGCCACGACGTTCTTTATATTAAAGAAAATATCCATTCTGCGGTGGCGACCATTGTTATTCTCAATAATGCCGTTAATATAATCGGCGCCATATTCGTCGGGCAGATAGCGTCAAAAATATTTGGCAATGAATTTTTGGGAATATTTTCAGCCGTTCTGACTTTCGGAATTATAGTCATCTCCGAGGTTATCCCAAAAACAATAGGCGAACATTATAAGATACCTGTTTCATTGGCAAGCGCGAAATTCTTGCGGGTTTTAATGTGGTTATTCCAGCCTTTTGTGAAAGCCATCGGGATGCTAATGCGGCCATTCGGTAAGATGGATAAAAGGCCGTGGGTAACAGAAGAAGAGATAAAGGTGCTTCTTCGCCTCGGAAGGGACTTCGGCACGGTTGAGGTCGACGAAGAAAGGCTTATAAACAGAGTTTTTAAACTAAACGACGTAAGGGCAAGCCAAATGATGAAAAATATGGATGGTATTTACGCCTTAGACGGTCAGAGGACTCTTCTCGAAGAAAAAGAACGCATAATAAATTCTCCGTATAACAGAATAGTTATCTACCAAAAAGAACCATCCTATATTGTAGGCATTTGTCAGCAGAGAGTACTTTTGAGGGAAATCGCAAACGATAATTACAATGTACAGATAAAAAACTTTATGACAGAGCCAATATTTGTAAGCGGTGATGAAAAAGCCGATGTGCTCCTCGAAAAATTTCAATCCTACCACCAGCACCTCTTTATCGTCCGCGAACAAAAGGCCAAAAACATCGGCATCATTACAATGGAAGACGTCCTGGAGGAGCTCTTCGGCGAAATCTACGATGAGAAAGACATCTCCTCGCGCGCGAAGTAGGTAAGCAAAAACAAAACCCCTTCCCTAAGACCGGAGCTTGTGTAACCACCGGATTCCGGGCCCTTCTTAATTGACTTAAATCATACTATATGACATAATATTAAGCTATAAGTAGATATAGCCTCTTAAGGAAAGGAAGCGAGATGGCTAAATTCGAAATAAAAAATACACACCTGTACATGAAAAGTGCTACATTAATGCGCTTTTTCCGCATAATGAGAGTAACTCCCGCTTACTTTATTGTAACGGTATTTTCATCGTTTATCGTAGCATTTTTTGACGGCCTCTCCATAGGGCTTTTGGTGCCACTAGCCAAGGGGATCGTTGACGGCAATTTCAGTTTTTTACTAAAAATACCTATTTTTAAAACTATTATAGCCTACTCTCCGCAGCTATTCGACAAAGCGCCGGCTAAATTTCTATTTATACTGCTAGTGGGAACGATTTTTATAGCGGCGCTAACCAAAAACGTTTTCAAATACCTGGCCAATTTATATAATACCTATCAGCAAGGGACATACAGCCTTAATTTAAAGAAATTCATATTTGACAGATACCTTGGCTTCGGAAAGCTCTTTTTTGACAGGACAAGCCAGGGGTATATCACCACAACATTGGGATTCTCCGGAAGCGTTGTGGGTCTTCTCAATATTTTTATACATGCGCTTGACACGTTTTTTACCTTTGTTATCTACATAACCATACTGCTTATAATTTCGTGGAAATTAACGATTTTCTCGCTAATTATTTTTCCGATTTTACACTACAGCTTAAAGTGGATTATTAAGAAGATCGAAATGACAGCAGGGTTGCAGACTAAGGCAGCGCTTAAATTAGGCCGGGAAGTATTCAATGTCCTATCTTGTATTCCCCTGGTAAAGGCCTATAACAAGGAGGAGGAAGCGAAAAGAAAATATCGCGACATAAATGAGCTCATGAGAAAATTGGATTTTAGCATGGCCAAGAAAACTGCATTAGTAGGACCGATTCAGGAAATTATCATGCTGATAGCCCTTGTATTAGCTATTTCGGCGGCAGCTTTTATGCTTATAAGAGGCAAATTAGACGAAATAGCGGGATTTTTGGTATTCTTTTATCTTCTCAGAAAAATCATTCCCATCTTCATGTCTTTCAATGGAATCAAAATTTCTTTAAGTCAGACAAAGCCGGTAATAAAAGAAGTATTGGATATATTCAATGACAAAGATAAATTTTGTGTACCCGAGGGAAGCAGGGTATTTCGTGGTTTAGAAAGAAAGATTGAGTTTAACCATTTAAGTTTTTTGTATAAAAAAAATATACCCGTATTGAAAGACCTGGGTTTCACTATTGAAAAAGGAAAGATGACAGCAATTGTAGGCCCTACCGGCGCAGGCAAGACAACAATTATAAGCCTTATTATGCGCTTTTATGACTGCGTGCCCTCGACTATTTTAATGGATGACGTTGATATAAGAGAATTTACCTCAAAGTCTCTAAGGCACTATATGGCCCTGGTGAGCCAGGAGGCCCTGCTTTTTAATAATACCCTAAGGTATAATATAGGTTTTGGAATCGAAGAAAAAATTAACGAGGAAAGGCTCATTGACATTGCGAAGAAAGCAAGGCTATACGATTTTATTATGAAATTACCCGAAGGCTTTGATACAGAAGTGGGGGACAGGGGTATCAGGCTCTCAGGAGGTGAAAAGCAAAGGGTTTCAATTGCAAGAGCGCTCCTTAAGGAAGCAGCGATATTGATCCTGGATGAAGCCACAAGCTCCCTTGATACACACACAGAGCGCCTTATCCACGAGGCAATCGAGGAAGCGGTAAAGGATAGAACCACAATCGTGATCGCCCACAGGCTTTCCACAATAAAAAAGGCCGATAAAATTATAGTCGTCGAAAAAGGCAGATTCATCGAAGGAGGTACCTTAGACGAGCTCCTTCTCCAGAAAGGCAAGTTTTACGAATACTGGGAAGAGCAAAAGTTTTATTGATCTAGCGCAGTCAACTCCGTTTTCCTTGCTTACTTTTAGCATTTTAAAATAAACTATCCGATTTAAAGTGGACCATCTAAAACTATCTATCATTACGCCTGTTTATAATGGCGAACAGTTCATAGAGCCATGCATCAAAAATGTTATAGCGCAGAACTGTGCACACATCGAGCATATTATCATAGACGGTAATTCTAAAGACCGTACGGTAGAGATTATTAAACAATACGCCAAGCGATATCAACACATTGTTTGGATTTCCGAAAAGGACAGAGGCCAATCAGATGCAATGAACAAAGGGATTGCCATGGCGAGAGGGAAGGTCATTAGCTTTTTGAACGACGATGATTTTTATGAACCGAATGTATTCAATCGAGTAATAGAGATTTTCAAAACATTACCGGAATCAAGCCTGCTTGTAGGCAACTGTAATGTCCGGAGCGAAGACGGCACCATAGAAGCAGTAAATAAATCATCAAAGATGAAATTGTCCGATCTCTTACTCGGAATTTTAGTAAATCCCATCCCATTGAATCCTACCGCTTATTTTTACCACAAATCATTGCATGAAAAAGTAGGCCTTTATAAAATTATGTATTATGCGATGGACGTAGATTTCTTAATGAGAGCCGTGCAGGTAGCGAAAATCAAATATGTAAATGAAACATGGGGCAATTCTGTATTAAGGGAACATAGCAAGACCGGCAGAGAGATGAAAAGCGGAAAAAGCTACATACGGCATCAAAGTATTATAAGAAGCTATAGAAAGGACCTGCCATTTTTCCAGCGATTAATAGTAGCCATAAAGTACGAACTTTATTACAAAGAAAAAATAGGAACAATTAAAAGTAAATACGAGAGATTTAAATATTATGTAAAAAACGTACGGAAAATCCCCACAATGATTAAGCGAAAAATAAACAATCGTTTTAGTGTCCGGAAATAGCGGCCGAGAATCCCACAACTATCAAAACTTCGCAAGTATACAAAGAAAATCATCATGAATAAAAAAAATCTTTTTATAGAACCTTCCATAGGAGGCTTTCTATTTAGTATAGATACTGCATTAGAGGGATTGCGTCGGCCAGGGTACGTGATACCCGATGAGCGGTTTCTCGAATTTTCGCCAATAGAAACCGACTGTTATCACCCAATTACCAACCCGCTGGATAGGGCTCTCTACAACTTAGCCTCAGAAATTAAACCGGGAACCGTACTCGCAATGGACTTGGACGATACCTTGCTTACTAACTCATACACTTGCGGTAACGAATGGCAAAAAGAAGGTTCTGGCAGTGATTCCAAATATTTCGAATCAATACGGTATAGCCAAATGAGGCGTTCTCTTTCCGGGTATTTAAAATATGCGCAGAACTCACCCAAACGCGCTCAATATGATTCTCGGAAATATACATTTCTCAAAAACCCGCAAGTTATTTCCCAACTCCGGCCTGGCATACTTCAAGCGCTAAAAGGATTTAAGAATGCGGGCGCTATATTAGTTCTTGTTTCCGCGACAGCAAGAAAGAGAATGGATTTTTTATTAACAAGGTTCCCCATCTTAAAAAGGCTATTTTCTTTTGATAACAAATTATGCGTTATCGCGGCAGAAGATATTTTAAAAGCATCTTACGAACTTCTACAAAACAAAGACAAGCTTCGCCTTGCCACAGAAGAGGACAGGCTTTCTTTAAGCGCGCATATTGATCGGCCCATGTCTTTGGCCGCAAAAACACCGTATCTCATAAAGAGAATATTGGGCATAAGTAATTATGATATTCTCATCGATGATTCTAGTGTAACATTTGAATTGTTTAAAGCCCATAACCTGAGCCACAAGATCCTCAAGGTAAACCCGCGTTTACCCCATACAGATTATGCTTTGGATATCGTAACCAGCGTCCTTCGCAGGCTGCAGAATAAAAAAGACGCCGCAGACGAAGTAAAGCGGAGCAAAAAAAATAACAATATTTTCGATGCAAGCAATTACCGCTACATTCGTTTCGAGGACCCCCTGTATTATCCGCTGATTCATATGCGAGATCAAGTAGAGGCGTAAAGTGGATAAAAATATTAAAATCGCTGTTATTGTTGTCAATCGAGACAGGCCGGATTTAACGAACAATGTTGTCAGGCAAGTCCGCCGGATGGGGCAAGGCCTTGCGAAAGACACTTTTGTCATCGAATGCGGCAGCTCACCAAGGGGCCGCAGTAGATATATGACCCACTGGTTCCTGGATCCGTTTTACAGGGGCAGGTATTATGCTTTTAACAAAGGCCTTAGCATAGCCAAAAGGAAAAACGAGTACGATTATTATTGGTTTGTAGCAAATGATGTAGTATTTCCTGAAACAGAAGATACGCTACGCGAACTCGTAGATACAATGGAAGAAAATCCGCGTATGGCACTAATTGGCCCTGGCGAACCAAGCGCAAAAGATTACTTGGGGTGCTTCCCAAAACCGGGAAGGAAATGGCACAAAGCCTCTACCGTTCACGGCCTGGCTTTTTTAATGAAAAAAAAGGCCATTGAAGAAATAGGATTTTGTAACCCCGCTTTTAGGTATTCACAGGGAGCTGGTACGGAGCTCGCGTATAAGTTATATAAAAATAAGTGGTTTCTGGCTTATTCGGATAAAGTAAGCCTCAAACATCTTGGCGGCACTACCTACGGAAAAGTAGTTAGGATTTCCAGGCACGAGTATCTCCGTCGCTCGAGGGACTTTGCTTCTAAATATCTGCGCAAGCATTACGGAGAGAATTGGGACAAGCGTTTTACAGAAGCCCTAGACCCGGATGTCGAAATAAACACATTTCCGTGGCAAAAAAAAGTTTGGGAAAAGAAATTAAGAAAAGAACCGCCTTTCTTGTGGGCTAAGGCGCGCATTATAGGAAGCAGGCTAAAGCAAGCTATGTTACGGGTCTTGAGAAGAAGCACATAATAAATCAAAATGAAAATTCTCCAAATAAACAATTGCGATACAAAAGGAGGCGCGGCTAAAGTCGCCCATAGGCTTTGCCGGGGTCTTATGGGGCGAGGTCATGAGGTTTTGTATTTAGTTGCCAAAAAACATGGTTCTGATAACTTTGTAAAAGAAATTGAGAAACCTTCCGTAAAACTCAATAGCACGTTTAAGAAAATTCTTTACAGACTCGGACTGGATATGGTTACCCTTAATGCTTCCTTTCCGTTTAACATGGGAAGAAACTTTATTAATGATTTTGATATTATTCATATCCATGACCCAATGGGCGGGTATTTTAATCTCGCCGGAGTTGCCTGGCTTTCAAGAATAAAGCCACTTGTGTGGACCATGCATACAATGTGGCCCTTTACAGGGGGTTGTCTTTATTCATACGATTGCCAGCGCTGGAAAAAAAATTGCGGCAAATGTCCGCAATTCGGAACATTTCCGATAATAGGGTTCTCGAGAGACGGATCCCTCCCGGCGATAAATATAAAACGACTTATTTACAAACACTCGGCTATCTTTCCGGTTGCGGTTTCACAATGGTTATGTAGTATTGCAAGGCAAAGCATTCTAAGGCGTTTTGACATCATAAAAATCCAGAACCCCGTTGATACGAGATTATTTCATCCGATAGATAAAAACCTGGCAAAAGCTAAACTCGGGATCCCGGCCAACGCGAAAACCATCATCTTTTCCGTAGCCTCTAAGCCAGAAGACAAAAGAAAAGGGATAGAAATTATTTTAAAAGCCCTGCCACTCTTAAAAACGAAAAACATTTTCCTTTTACCACTGACAATAACAGCTGATTCTCATAAAATAGAAGAGGCCCTAAGGCCTTACCCTTCTTTAGCAGCTTCTCACATAGAAAATGAAATCGAACTCAACACGGCCTATAACGCGGCAGATATTTTATGGCATCCCAGTCTGGCAGACACTTCCTCGCTTGGCATTTTAGAGGCATTTGCAGCCGGCACCCCTGCAGTAGCCTCAAGGGTTGGCGGGGTGCAGGAGATAGTTGTTGACGGAGAGAATGGTTTTTTTGTAGAGCCTAACAACCCTGAGCAATTGGCAGAGAAGACAGACATTCTTTTTTCTGATGATAAAAAAAGAAGAGATATGTCAAAAAATGCCTGCAGAAAAGCTATATCTGATTATTCCATCGATATTTTTCTTGATAAATATGAGCAACTTTATAAAAAAATCATCGAAAAGAAAACAAAAGTGAGAAGATAGGGAATGGATTTATCTAAACTAAAAGGACAATTCATCTTAAGCCAGAAACAGGATTTTATTATAAACGAATGGAATTTAAGACAGAAAAACCTTTGGATGCTATCATCTCACCCCTCGTTACCCGTGGCAGATATTTTTACGCAAGACAATAAACACCTCGGTTGGATATTAGGATACCCGGTACTTTTGGCCAAGCAGGAATTCTGTCCAAAGAAAATAATTTTCGACATAAATTCTAAACATGTAACCCCTGAAATCGTTGAATCTAAACTCTACGAATTTGGAGGCCGTTTTACCGCTATTTTTCTTACGGATAAATTTTCAAGATTATATTTAGATCCGGCAGGATCCCTTTCATGTGTTTATTCTTTGGATAAACCCGTAATCAGTTCCACCTATGATTTATTAGAGAAAAAAATCCAAAGACGTGAATGGGATGTTTTAAAAGCTTTAGATGAAATGAAAACTAATGCAAGCCAGACCTGGTATCCGTGTGGGTTAACGCCGCTCAAAGACGTCAAGATACTTCTACCTAATCATTTTATTGACTTGAAGAGCTGGAAAGCAGCGCGTCATTGGCCTAAGGAAGCAATAAGACGAATCAGTGGCTCAAGAAATATTCGAAAAACAGTCGATGAAATAACGCATATAATTACAAGTGTTATCGAAACAATTGCTGCTTATCAGCCTTTACATATTAGCTTGAGCGCGGGTAAGGATACACGGACACTTCTTGCATGTTCGCGCAATGTACTAGACAAAGTTATTTTTTACACAACAAAAAGACAGCCGGATGCGCCTGATACTATTATCCCACCGATGTTGGCGAAATTATATAACCTAAACCACGTCATGAATCGGCAATTCGATCCGGATAGAATAGTGCTGCTTGGTTTCGGAGGGGAGGCCGGCCGAGGATATCTTTGGCCGGGAAATTACTACTATAACAAATTTTGTAAAGATGTAAAAAGCGCAAAAGGCCACATGAGCGCCGAGGAAGCACTTGCCCGCATGCTACATCCCGCCACAAAGAAAGAATTCTTCTTAGACGAAATAAGAAATTGGCTTACAGATATTTCTCAATTTGACCCGTATTTAATAGCCAATCTATTGTATGTCGAACAGCATCTCGGATGTCTGATAAGCCAGGTTATGTATAATGAGTATGATGTTAGGGCCGGAAAATTTAGTTTATACCCCATGAACCACAGGAGGATGTTTGAGCTAATGTTTTCGCTGCCGATTGATTACGTAGAAAAAGACAGGCTACCCGAGGATGTCTGCAAGGTCGCCTGGCCGGAACTTTTAGAAATTCCCTTTAATGCACATCATTTCGAGGGTAGAGTAAAATATAAAAAGCTGTTGAAATATCTATATAAATCAATAACAGAAACGCCGACCCAAGAAAATAAAGAAAAGCGACAACTTATTAAGAAAATGATAACGGGAAACCGCTCTATTATGAAAATGGTACGGGATGATATAGCCAAGGCCATGAATAAGCCATCTAGGTTATTCAATAAACCCCTCTTCTTATATAAATATCACATTAAGCTACCCCTGACAAGAGAGATGCATCTTTTTAATACCATCAGGAAACTAAAAAAGATTATGGGTGAGATTGTAAAGCACAAAGATATTCCAAAATTATCTAAAGAATTTACAACTAAACACAACATCAATATTCACATCCTTTGCTCGCACGCTTCACTGGAATCTTGCTTCCTTAGCCTTGCAACCTTCTACTTTTTTTCAAAAGAATACGCCGAAATCGTTATTCATGAAGACGGAACATTCACAAAAAAAGACGAGGAATTTATTAAAAAAATATTCCCTTGGGTTAAATACGTTTCCTTAAAAGACGCTGATGCCAGGTTAAAAAGTAAAAACTTTTCCCCTGAAACAATAGCATCGCGTCACAAGCATAAATTGCTTATCAAGACGATCGATTTTCACCATATTGAATCAAGGGATAGAATTTTAATAATAGATACGGATATTTTTCTCCTGGGTGGCATGCAGGAGCTCTGGAGCAAAATAATCGAAGGTGCGCAACTTGTATTTAACGACGATCTTGAACCTGCGTACGGGAGTTCAAAAGATCTTCTCGAGAAGGTCTTAATGAGACAAATAAACATCGACCCCAAACCATGTATTAATACAGGTCTAATCGTAGAGCCTGCGCAACTTTTGAGAGGTGAAAAGCGCACAATCGAATGTTACTGTAAAGAACTTGCGAGCTTTCCGTATGAAAGGATACACTGCGTTGAGCAGGGTTATATCGCTTGCATCTTAAAAGATAAGAGAATTGAAGAAAACCCTCTGTCGCGAAAGCATAAAATAATTGGTCACAGGGATACGGAAGGAATAGAAGGCTTAAAAAACTACGATTTCATAAAAAATCAAGACTCACTGGAAACCATTCATTTGTGCGGATGGGATAAGCTGGAGCGAAATTTCCAAGCGGTAAAGAGAGAAATATTACACTTATTGATATGTAAGAAAAGAAGAGCCGAGATAGCTTTTTATCCAAACACTGTTTTAGATTGGCTCGATCCTTCCTGGAGAATGATAAAAGAGGCCCTCTGTAAACGTGGTGTCGAAGTTATAAAAATGAAGCTATCATTTTTAAGCCTTTTGAATAATCGAAAAAAAATAAAATGTATACATTTTCATTATGTATACCCCGATATTTCACGCGATAATTATAAATATTTACCCGCAAAGATTTGGAATAGAGCTTCCCTGCTTATCGCTTGGTTCCAAAAAAGAACTTTTAAATCTAAATTAAAAATTGCCAAACTTTTGGGTTACAAAATCGTGTACACTGCTCACAATCTGGATTTTCACGAAGAAGCCGACTGCGCTGCAACAAAAAACAAAGATTTGCTATATAAAATGGCAGATTCTATTACTATCATGGGGCATGACATTAAAGGCAAGCTGGCGGAATTTATAGCCAAAAAAAAGGTTAAATACATTCCAATATGCGACTTTAAAAAGTCCTATAAAAACTATGTAACAAAAGAAATAGCCAGAGAAAAGCTTGGTATTCCTGCAGAAGCATTTGTTTTTCTCTTTTTCGGTTCCATTCGAAGATATAAGGGTATCGATACGCTGGTAAATATTTTTAAAAAAATACAGATAGATGCGCTCTTATTAATAGCAGGCGACATTTCCCATGACCCAATTTATGTAAAAGAGATACAAAGCCTCGTAGGGCATAGCACAAATATAATGTTTGCCAATGAAATAATCCCTGACGATGCCGTGCAGTTTTATATGAACGCTTCCGATGTGGTAGTTTTTCCATTTCGCCGTATTTATAATTCAGGGTCTTTAATATTGGCAAAATCATTTTTTAAACCCACCATATGCATGGATAGGGGGAATGTAAGAAACTATGTTAACCCAAACACGGACATTCTTGTAAAAGGCGAAAAAGAACTCGAAAAAGCGCTTATAGAAACGAGACATCGCGTTTTCCCGAAAACCAAAGAGGAATACCTGAAAGGTATCCCGAGCCCCGAGGAAGTGGCCGGGATGTATAAAAGCGTATACGATGAACTATAAAATTTTAATAATCAAAATCGGCTCAATGGGCGATGTTTTAAGAACAACCTCTACCTTGAAGGGGTTGAAAGAAAAATATAATAAATCAAAAATTTATTGGTTAATCTCAGGCAAAAACAAAGAAATTATTATCCACAATCCTTTTGTAGATAAAATACTTATTTATTCGAAAAGCTCTATAAACGCTATACTAAAAGAAAAGTTTGATTTAGTAATTTCTTTAGAAGATAGTGCTGTATTATGCCGGGTAGCATATAAAATAAAAGCAAAAAAGCTAATCGGGAGTTTCCAAAATGCCAAAGGCATATTGTGCTATACTGAAGATCTAAACGATTACTTTGATATGAGCTTAATTTCTAAATATGGGAAAAAGACATCCGATCAACTTAAGATATCGAACAAAAAAACATATCAAGATATAATCGCCAAAGCTTTAGGAGTAAAAAAACGTCTACCATTAATACATTTAGATAACGAAAATTACTTGTATGCCGAAAAATTTGCTAAAACTCATCAACTTGCCAAACATACAGTGATTGGGTTAAACACAGGCGCGGGGTCGAAATGGCAACAAAAGAAATGGAGTGAAATCAAAACGGCTACTTTGGCTAAAGCGCTCGCAAAACAGTCGGGAATTAAGGTTGTCCTTTTCGGCGGCCCGGGCGCTTCTTTGAGAAATAAAAGAATCATAAAATATGCCGAAAACTCTATTATCGATACCGGTTGTTATAATAATTTTTCAAATTTTGCAGCATTAATCAATCTATGCGCTATTTTAGTAACAAGCGATTCTTTAGCGCTTCACGCAGGAACTGCATTAAAAAAATATGTAATTGCCCTTTTCGGACCGACAAGTTCCAGCGAAATAGACTTGTTCGGCAGGGGAGAAAAAATAGTTCCAAAAATACCCTGCCTATGTTGTTACAAAAATATTTGCAAAAAAAAACCCAACTGCATGGACTCTATAAGCGTGGACAATGTCCTTAAATTTATTAAAAGGGCTATTTCTTTGCCAAGCACATATAATTGTGTTCCAAAGTGACAAAAAACAAATTTCTAATATGAAGATCGGTATATACGCAGAAGAATTAAATCATTTTATCGTAACCATAGCTTATTTTATATCACTTGATAATCTATCGAAAGTTCTCGTTATAACTGATGGAAAGTGCAATAGAGAGTTTTCAGAACACCCATGGTGCCTGAAAATATTAGAACAAATTAAAAATGTAGATATAATACCAGCAAGTAGCCGTGTTGATAGGCTGGATTATTTATATCTTTGCCTGTCAAGCAATCGATTTTTATGGAACCAAGAGCTTAATAAATGGGTGTATAGCGCAATGAAAATAGGATGTCTGCGAGAGTCATATTTACATAAAACTATAAAAGAGCATATAAAAGAACTAGTATATTCGTTTCCATATTATCTTAATGTGCAGTCGGTAACCTTGCAAGACAGCAAGGATGTAAAGCATCCCTTTTTCTTTATAAGAAATAAATATTTTTTTTCTCCCTCAGTTCATCCTCAATTCTTTATAAACAAAAATTGGGGCAAAAAACTCTTTGAGGAGATAAAAGATCCAAGTAAATCGAGAACTTTTAAAATCACATTTATCGGAAACAAAGAACCGCCGGAGCGGGAAGCAACTTTGCGTTTTATTGTAAGAAGACTTAGTAATTTAAACAATGTAGTTTTAAGTGATAAGTTTCCGCCTACTGATATGGATACGGAAAAGACAAAAATTTTGTGGATCGAAAACGATTTAAAACACCCGGAACGAAGCTTAAGCCCCGGATTATATGCGGATGCCCTTGGGGATTCAGATTTTTCCGTTTGTCCTTTAGGGTGGGGGGGGAATTGGACTCACAGAGTTATAGAGTCCTTATTAAGAGGCGCTATACCTATTGTGGAAGATGAAAAAATATATAATATCGAGCTTGCGGATATGGAAAACTGCATCGTAGTTAAAAACGCTGACTGGAATGAAGCCATTGAAAGGGTTTCCGGGCTTAGTTTAAGCGAAATATGTAGGCTACGGTCAAACATTGTCAAACTCCGTGATGAATATCTCCTGCCAGAGGTAGCGGCATCGCGGCTAAGAAAAGGCATGTTGTTATAGTAGAATTTAAAGAAAGGGAAATTTTTGTGTTTAAAACAGTAAAGAAAGTTTCGCAGTGGCCAAAAATTAGTATTGTCACCCCTAGCTATAATCAGGGAAAATTCCTGGAGCAAACAATATTGTCCGTCCTTTGGCAGGATTATCCAAACCTGGAATATATAATCATCGATGGCGGAAGCAAAGACGGCTCCGTTGAAATTATCAAGAAATACGAGAAATATCTCACCTACTGGGTAAGCGAGCTCGATCAAGGACAAAGCCACGCTATCAATAAAGGTTTTGCTCGCTCTACCGGCGAAATTATGGCCTGGCTTAACAGTGATGATTTGTATATGCCGTGCGCTTTGCACCATATCGCTTCGATTTTTTTGCGCAACCCCCGGGTCGATTCAATCATAGGCGCTTTAATCGGGTACGACAATCAAACAAGGGAGCTTGATGCGACGAGGGCCGGAAGTGTAGGGCTCTGCCCTACAGTAGCCATTATGCTTTTTTATCCCGGCTATGTTGATCAATCTTCGACTTTCTGGCGTAAACATGTTTGGCAGGTAGCGGGGCCATTGAGAGAAGACTTATATGATGCCATGGATCACGACTTTTTTCTCCAATGCTGCAAGCATGGTCTAAAGTTCAAATTAACCGCAAAACATCTTTCTATATATCGTAAGCATCCACAACAAAAGACAGCGCATCCGGAGGGTTTCGCAAATGCATTTAAGGATATAGTTCGCCGATATGAAATGCATCCGGAATGGAGTGGTTTTAAAGGAAAAGCAAAGATATTTCTTGCTAAAAAACTCATTTCTCTGGCATACCACCGCAACATACACCCGAGCGTTGGTCTGGTACCGCGGTTCAATGAAGAACTGACTCGTAAATGGTTGGTCTCTTTACATCGCAAAACAAGAAATACCAGTTTAATTGACGAAAGTTAGGGCAATGGATTTTTAATAAAATGTACAAACCTTTAGTTTCTATACTAATACCTTGTTACAACAAGGTGCAATGGATCGGCCAAGCGATAGAAAGCGCCTTAAGCCAAACATACTCGAATAAGGAGATTATCGTAGTTGATGATGGCTCGGCTGACAGGAGTCCGGAAGTAATTCAAGCATTTGGCAATAAGGTTCAATGGGAAGCAGGGCCTAATAGAGGCGCAAATGCCGCAAGAAACAGGCTTTTAGAACTTTCGCGGGGGGAGTGGCTCCAGTATTTAGATGCCGATGACTATTTGCTGCCGGATAAACTGGAACGCCAGATTAATAACGTTGATAATATTAATGACGTCGATGTTGTCTATTCTCAGATTCTGCTGGAAACAAAAGAAGGGGAATCGATTGTCAGAAAGAGCGCCGAAGAAATAAACCCGATTAAAAAAGAGACGGATATCTTTGTCAATTTTGCCAAATGGAGCTTTCCTCAAACAGGCGGCGTACTTTTTAAAAGGCAAACCCTTATAGAAATCGGGGGATGGAAAGAAGAACAGCCTTGTTGCCAGGAGCACGAGCTTTATCTTAGGTTATTAATGGCAGGCAAAAAGTTCGTTTTTTGCAAAGACGAAGACGCGGTCTATCGCTTAATCGAGGAAAAAACATTAAGCCGAAAAGATCCCCTGAAAACCATAAAAGAGCGAATGCGAATCACTAATACATTAGAAAATTGGCTATATTCGCACAGCATGCTTGATCCCAAGAGGCAGGAGACTATTAACATCTCGCGTTTCGAGTGTGCCAGGAAGGCTTACGAATCTGATAAAAAGCTAGCAGATGCGCTTATCAAGAAGATAAAACAAAGTAATAGCGCATTTATTCCTAGCGGCAACGCAGCGCCTCCGGCCTATAGATTACTTTATAGAATGTTTGGATTTTCCGTGGCTGAGAGTATCGGAATAGTCAAACGCAAAATATTTAAAGGTCGCGAGGTGTAACAAATGCGTATTTTTACTGCTATTCGCCACTCGATCGACCCGAAACTATATTACGGTAGCCTTTGGAGCGCCAATTTTTGCCCAGCCCTGCGTGAACTGGGACACGAAGTCATAGAGGCGCAGGTAGACCTCTTGCCGGCCAGCCGTTTTATGGATATACCGGGTAACTTTACCCGCCAGGAGGAAGAAATTCGCACAAGGATTACAGAACAAATTATCAGCGAAGTACGCAATGAACACAAAAAAAGTCCTATAAATATTTTTTTATGTTACTTTTACAACGCCCACTTTGATTCTGCCGGCTTTCGTGAAATTCATAAATTAGGCATTCCAACAGTCAACTTTTATTGTAACAGCCTTTATCAATTTGAACTTGTAACAGCAATTGCCAAAGAAGTAAATTTTTCCTGGCACACGGAGAAAAACGCCACGGAGTCATATCTTAGAATAGGAGCAAATCCGGTGTGGGTACAGATGGCCGCAGATCAGAAGCTTTGTCATCCGGTACCGGATGACAAACGCCAGCCGAAGGCTTGTTTCATGGGTCAGCGTTATGCCGATCGTGATCGCTGGTTAGCAAAATTAATTACTGCTAATATTCCCCTTGAAATCTACGGAACCAACTGGGGATTACAGAATTCCGGAGGCAACGAAGAGATGCTGCCACCAAGCGAATCTTTTTATTTGGGACGGCGACAGCCAAAGCCAGGCACATTAGGCGCGTATCTTAACGCCGTATTGACGAACATAGAAAAACAGGGTATCCCGAGGGGCATTCAAAGATCTGCCAGGCAGTTGCGATACAGGGACGAAAGCCGTAAGTTAGATACCTTGCTTCTCCCGGCAATTCGCGGTTTTGCCAAAGACATAAGCCACACCTTTGCCGGTTACGACGTAATTCTTAATTTAAGCAATGTGTGGAGTGACGGACGGCCCGGCTCAAGGTTGATACCCCATGTGCGCCTGCGCGATTTTGAGGCCCCGATGTGCAGAACCTGCTATCTCACAGGCCATACGGATGAAATCGAGGAATTTTATGAAATCGGTAAAGAAATCGATACTTACCGCACGCCGGAAGAATTGATAGACAAGGCCAAATTTTATTTAGCACACCCGGGAGAAGCCGAGAGGTTGCGCGAGGCAGGATGCAGGCGCGCGGTAAAGGACCATACCTGGAAAGAGCGCTTTAAGACTTTATTTAAGAAAATAGGCATAGAAAAAAACCGGTAAAAATATGGAGGGCGACAAATGGCAAAAGATTATTTAATCAATAAAATCATACGATTTCCCTCTAGCACATGGATGCGGATCCGAATATTATGTCTTAGATTGCTCGGAGTGAAAATCGGCAAGAAATGCTGGATTCAGAAAATATCTATTCCGCGGAACCCATGGGATATAGAGATAAAAAATGGCGCCTCTCTCGATAAATATAGCATATTATTGACTACCGGCAACAAGCGAAAGGAACCAAGGATTACCATCAAAGAAAAAACATATATAAACCGCTTTGTTATGATAGATGCCTCGGAGAAAATAGAAATAGGGGAAAATTGTATGATAGGGCCATACTGCTATATTACCGATCACGACCACTCTTTTAAAAAAGATGTAAAATTGGCAGAACAACCATTAATAGGCCTCCCGGTGATTATAGGCGATGATACGTGGGTAGGCGCGCATGTTATAATACTAAAAGGCGTTAAAATCGGCACCGGAGCGGTAATAGGAGCCGGTAGCGTTGTTACGAAAGATGTGTTGCCGTACGCTAAAGTTGTTGGCGTCCCAACGCATCAAATCGGAGTTAGAAAATAAATGATATCCGTAATCATTCCGACTAATGGGAGAAAAGAAGCGCTCAAAGAATGCCTGGAGAGCCTAAGTCAACAAACCTTGCTTCCTGATGAAATAATTATTGCCGGCGGGGGCGCTGACAGCCAGACACCGGAGTTTATAAAGACGTTGGCCAAAGATAGCCGCTACAAACCCAAGCTAGAATATTATAGTTTCGGACCATTAGGAGCAGCCGGACAGAGGAATAAAGCTTCGGAGATAGCAAAAGGAGATATTTTATTTTTTCTTGATGACGATGTTATTTGTAGACCGGAATTTATAAATAAAACAAACGCAATTTTTACCAAAGACAGCACAAAAAATATTGCCGGTGTAAGCGGAATTATTACAAACCAAACGTATGTTCCGCTCGGCAAGGCAAGCAGATTCTTATTCAACCTGTCTTTAAAGGCAAATGAAAGGCAGGGCAGCTATGCCGGCAAGGTTATAGGTCCCGCAGTAAACTTTCTTCCAAGAGACGGAAAAGGTGTTGAACAAGAGGTTGATTGGCTTTCCTCGTGTTGTTCGGCGTATCGAAAAAAGATATTTTTAGAATATAAATTCAATGAAAACTTCAATGGATATTCGTTTATGGAAGATGTGGAGCTCTCGTGTCGCATCAGAAAAAAGCACAAACTAATAAATACAACTAAAGCACGTTGTTTTCATAAGGATCTTGGCGGGAAGACGCATGAAAATTGGATTGAAATCGGAAAAATGCAGATTTTAAACAGATGGCATGTTATGACCAAAGTCATGGATAAACGCTTACCTTCGGACAAATGCAGATTCTTTTATTACCAAATATATTGCGTGATAACCGAATCAAAGCTTCTTTTTAAATGGCCCGAGCTAAAATATACCCTGCTCAGGTGGTGGGGAAGAATACTCGGATGTCTGAAACTTTTTAGAAAATGATTACAAAAAACGATATATTAGTTAGCCATGCCGGAAAACAGCACTCTTATAAGCTTGCGATTTCTTTGCAAAACATGGGTCGCCTGTCAAGGTTTGCAACAAGCTCTTATTACGATCCTTCGAGATTCCCCGATACATTTTTTTCACGATTTACCAAGCTAGATAAAATCTTGAAAAAAAGACATGAACCAGGTCTTTCTGATAAAGTAAGAAGATTTCCGTTTTTTGAAGTTCCAGAAATCATTTTACGTACATTATTAGGAAACAAGAAAATTTCTTCCGATGCGACTTGCTTAAGAGACATGTTATTTGATAGGTTTGTATCAAAAACCCAGATTTACAACTCCGGAATCTTCTGGGGATTTCAAGGAAGCTGCCTGGAGAGTCTGAAAGCTGCTAAAAGAAAAGGAATTATCGCCATAGCTGAGTTTGCCACAGCGCACGTAACTGCAGCCATTCGGATACTCGAAGAAGAGAGAAAGAGAAATCCAGAATGGGCAGATTCCATAAATAACCTCTGTTTTCCGAATTGGTATTTGAAAAGGTTAAAGGAAGAACCGTTCCTCGCAGATTTTTGTGTCGCAGCAAGTGAATTTTCAAAAAAAACTTTAGAAGACGCGAATGTCGAATCCAAAAAAATATTATTATTACCCTTAGGCGCAAGTCTTGAGAAGTTCAAGTTTAAAAAAAGAAAAATAAAATCAAACTTCCAAGTTCTTTTCGTAGGAAGCGTCGGGCAGAGGAAAGGAATGAAGTATCTCCTGGAAGCAATTAAAATGCTGCGTTCAAATAAAGTCGTCACCAAAATAGTGGGCCCCATCGTGGGTTCGGGTAAGGCATTTCGCAGCTATTCAAACTATTACGAATATCTTGGATGTTTAACTCAGGAAGAGGTACTTAAGGTCATGCACGAGAGCGATTGCCTTGTTTTGCCTTCTCTTCTGGAGGGGTTCGGCCTTGTCATACCTGAAGCCATGGCAAGCGGCATGCCCGTGATCGCAACTACTCATACCGCGGCACCGGAAATTATCCGGGAAGGAAGAGACGGATTTATTCTGGAACCCTGTGATGCTCGTGGCCTGGCGGGGAAGCTAGACTGGCTGGCAACACATAAAGAAAAATCGATAGAGATGGGGCAGGATGCCCGGGAAGGTTCCGAAAAATTTTCCTGGAAAAAACACCAGGAGAGGTTAAAGCAAATATTACAGGTTATAGAAGATGAAAGATAAGCTACGCGGCTCAATAATCGTTGTTACCCGGAACAGGTCCGCGATTTTAGAAGAGATGCTGAATGAGACAAGAAAACAGGCCGGATATCGGGATTTTGAAGTTATTGTAGCAAATGACGGGGGCGAAATAGATATCAAAAGGAATTTGGAAGGGACTTTCCCAGAAATTAAATTTATTAATTTTTTAAAACAAGAAGGGTATATTGGGTTGCGGAGCAGATTATTTAAAGAAGCTAGGGCCGAGGTTGTCTTTTTTTTAGACGACGATTCATGGTTCGAAGAGGAGCACGCTCTTATGCGTGCCGTTCGAATATTCGAAGAATATCCACAAGCCGGTATTTTAAGCTTTGGAGTTCGATTACCAAATGACCGGACGATTCCACAGAGCCTAACCGGGACGGTGCCATACAGGGTAGCAAGTTACATGGGTTGCGCGCACGCGGTCAGAAAAGTATTTTTTGAAAATAATGACATATACGATGCAGATTATTTCAGGCAGGGAGAGGAAAGAGATCTCGCGATCAAGTGCCTGGATAAAAACTATGAGATTTTGCAGGTTAATTCCATAATCGTGTATCACCGCCAAGTAGCGCTGAATCGAGACCACCAGTTTATTCACGGTTATGCTTTTCGCAATGAATTATTTTTCTATCTGAAATATTTTCCAGCTATCCCCTGCGGTATCTTTATGCTAAAATGTATAGCAAGCCACAGTATTTTTTGTTTCAAAAAAGGCTGGTTTGCGGCTTACTTTTTCGGTTTAAAAAAATTTATCAATGACTTTTTTAAATTTCTTAAAAAAAGAAAACCAGTTAAAATGGCTACAGTAAAAAAATATATTTATTTAAAAAAACAAATATAAGAGAGAAAATCATGGTAAAAAAAGGAAAGAATATTGTTATTGCAGAGTTCTTTATAATCGGGCTAATGGCAATTTTAGTCTATAACCTTTTTTCTCAAGGGGTAAGCTGGAAAATCGTGCAATCTGCCGCTGCCCTTATTTTTTTAGGAATTCTTCTTTCCCTTGTGTTCGAAGCAAGGCAAAGGAGAATGTGTATCGTTAATGCTAAAACCATGATTCTTACAGGCGTCCTGGCGTGGATACTTCTAGATCCGCTGACATTGAAGGAGGGAATTGAGAAGTTTTCCCCCGAGAGTATTTCAAAAGCATTTGTGATGATCCTTCTTTTTATGCTCATGGTTTACCTCGGGTATATTATAGAGTGGCCAGCCTATTTTGAAAAAATCTTCAAAAAACTTGATTATAAATACTCCTTTAGTCGCGGGAAATTGTTTAAATTTACAGCAATATTCCTTTTTTTGGGGCTCCTTCCTATCCTTATCTGGGGCGGTGGTGCGAAAAATATTATCTATAACCTTACTCATGCGGGCCGTTTCGGAACAGCGTGGGGGAGAGGGGCTTACGGTGGGTGGACAGATTGGATTAAAACAGGGCTTAGCCTTTTTGGAATAATAGGTATTCAGCTCACCTGGTTTTATAGTATTTTTGTAAAAAAGAAAATTACTCTGATTCTGCTTGCCCTGGTAAACATATTAATAATCTTCAATACGGGCACAAGGACAAGCCTTGGCGCTGTGCTGCTGCCGCTCTTTCTGCTTTATTACCTGCATGCTTATAACAACAGAAGGAAATCGCGGTATGTTATTTTTATATTGTTTTATTTGCTGCTCATTGTTTTTCAGATTCAGCTAATTGTAAGAAGCTCTTCACATGGAACGCGTGTCGAAGATATTGTCCGCGAATCTATTTCGAAAGTTAGCGGAAAAGCTCCAACGGAATTTCAAAGAGATAACCAGTTTTATGAGATTGTCCGAATCGGCGAATATGTTCCAAGCACATTGCCCTATTCAGGCGAACTTTTAATATTTAGGCCCTTATATCATTTCGTACCGCGGGCGATATGGAAGGGGAAGCCGGGCGGCATCACTAAAAACTACGAAAACTTAGTTCTTGGTGAAGGAATGAGCTTAACACTTGCGGTTTCTATGATCGGTGAATTTTATATCTGTAACGGGTGGCTCGGCATATGCGCAATAGGTATTTTAATAGGATTTCTGGCGAAACAGTTTGATTCACTGATTGAAATGTCGAGACGCTCACCCGCTATCTTGCTGGTGTACAGCTACGGGCTAACCTTCTTATTTATCAGTATAAGGTCGTATCAGATCGTGTATGAAGGTTGGTATGCGTTTATATTCATATATTTCATGCTCAAATGGATAAGGGTAAAAAAACCCACAACTCAATATGAACATACTTAATGTAGTCCCATACTGGGGCCCTGAATTCGGGGGCCAGTATGTAAACGTGGCAAATATCACGGCCAACCTTATATTGCGCGGGCACGGAGCCTCTATCATAACAACCTCAAAAACGGCGCAGAACTTTGGAAAAACTTATCCATGGAGAATTGCCGAGCAGCTCATATCTTTACCGATTCGCGCGTGCAAGTGTTACGAGAATTTAACATCTTTCTCTCCGGAGTTTGTGAGGCAAATTGCCAAGCATATCCGTGAATACGACGCCGTGTTAATACACGGTTTATGGAGATTCCCCACGTCGCTGGCTGCTTTTCTCTGCAGAAAACAAGGTATTCCCTATATCGTTTTTACCCACGCGATGATGTCTCCATGGAGCTTATCAAATAGGAGAATAAGAAAAAAGATATATTTTTATCTATGTGAAAAAAACGATCTAAACAAAGCGGCAAGGGTTGCCGTTATGGATGATCCCGAAAAAAATATGGCAAAAAAACAAGGGATAACAGCGAAGTCGTTCTCTTTTCAAAATGCGCTCAACGCAAAAGAAACAATTTTATCCAAAACCTCACGTGACATAAACAAAAGAACGTCATCGGGTACAACTAATTTATTGTATTTAAGCCGTATCCATCCGAAAAAAGGGCTGATTTACCTGATTAAAGCAGTTACCGAACTTAGCCGGGCAAATCACAAAATCAAACTTATCGTGGCAGGGCCTCCGGAGAAGCGCTGGTACGTAAGAAAAATACAGAATATAATTAGAGAAAACAACCTGCAGAAATACATATTTTTCATTAACACTGTATGCGGAGAAGAAAAGAAAAAACTTTTTATGGAAGCAGATATTTTTCTCCTCCTTTCGGATGATGATAGCAGGCCCCTGGCGATCCTGGAAGCCATGAGCTACGGTTTACCGGTAATTGCGACCGCAGGGTGCAGAATGCCGGAAATTGACAATAAGATGGGCTACATTGTAAGCCGGAACCCGAAAGAAATCGCCGGATCCATTTGGAAATTAGCGGAAAACAAGGAATTAGCGGAAAAGATGGGAGCAAGCGGGTACCGGCATATCCTGGAAAATTTCACGTGGGATAAAAGGATTAATGAATTAATGGAAGTGTTAGGCCGGGTTATTGCAGAAGGCAAAGCATGAAGATACTGCTTATCAGCTCGAACTCAAGTTCGGCAGGCGGAGGCGAAGAGTATTTTGTATATCTTGCCAAGGGCCTTAAGAACCTTGGCGAAGAAGTTATCGTTCTCCTGTCGGATAGGCCTTACATGGATGCCTGGGAAGAGAAGTTTAACACAATAGGGATTCGCGTAAAAAGGTCGGATTTGAAAGGACTTCGGGAAAGGCCGCTCCGGTTTTTCCAGAGCATAAATGATAAAAGACAGATAGGGCTCATTGCTTCATTATGCGGCCAATTAAAGCCGGACATTATTCACGTCAATCAACAATATGATGCAGACGGCCTGGATTATTTAATGGGTGCGTTGCACTACGGAAAGGCCCCGGTCATATCCATGATTCATATGCCCATGAGCCTGACGAAACATCTGCGACCGAAAAAAAGCGTAAAAACGTGGGCTATAAAAATTTTTTTACTCGACAAGCTTAAAACATTAATTCTAAAAACTTGGTATAGAAAACACGAATTTACAAAAATATTTCCCACCGAAACAATGAAAAACGAATTTGCAACTGTCTATGGAAAAAACGGCGATCTGCACGTTATTATTCACGGGGTTGACATTGACAAAATCCCGTATCCTGCCGGTCAAATAAAAACACATACCATAGGTTTTTGCGGAAGGTTCACCCCCCAGAAAGATGTATTTCTTTTAATAAATGCGTGGTTAAATGCGCGTAAAAGAGGATTGAAAAGCAAACTACTTTTAATAGGTGATGGCATATTGCGCAAAAAAATAGAAAAAGAACTAAGAAAAAAAGCCCCTGAAGATTCATGGAAGATTACAGGCTGGGTCCGTAACCCGAAAGATTACATGGCCCGGGTGGATTTATTACTAGTGACTTCGAAGTTTGAAGGTTTTCCAATAGCGGTATTGGAGGCAACCTGCGCAGGTAAACGCTGTCTTTGCACGGATTTTCCAGGGGCCTCGGAACTGGCGGAGAGAATCCCGTCTTTAAAAGTGGTAAATTCAAGAAACCCGGATATTTTGGCTCAAGCGATTCTTGGGTGCACCGATAAAAACATTTGCGAAAAAGAAAAAATTGAAAAAATGAGAACCTTTTTTTCGTGTACAAGAATGGCCGCTGATACCATGGCTCTTTATAAAAGCCACACAGAAAGAAAAATGCCAAAAGTCGCGTTACTATGGCCCGATTTTAATTTCTATCACGTTGCCCGCTTTCGTGCGTTGCATGAAAAATTGGGAAATAGGCTTTTAGGAATAGAACTTATAGGCGGCGTAGGGGACGACGAAACAACGCAGTGGCGCCATAGTAAAAGAGACGGTTTACCTATAGTTACTTTATTTCCGCACAAAGACATGAGGGGGCTTTCGCGCAAGGCACTTGGCCGAGCTATTGTTGATAAGCTAAAAGAATGCCGCGCTGATATAATTTTCGTAAATGGTTACAGTACACCCGAACTCAGGATTGTCATCGATTGGGCGTACAAAAATAATAAAAGATGCTTTACATTTTTTGAAAGTAAAAAAGATGATTTCAAGCGATTTTTCATAAGCGAATATTTTAAGAAAAGAATTGTAATGAAACTGAGTGGTGCTATCTGCGGGGGCAAGCTTCATCGAGAATATTTAACAGAACTCGGGATGTCCGAGGAAAATATATTTTTTGGATATAATGTTATAGATAACAATTTTTTTAAAGAAAAGAGCTTTCTCGCACAAGAAAACTCCGAATTAAATAGAAAAGAATACGGCCTTCCGAAAAACTATTTCATTACTTCTTCACGACTTGTAAAAAAGAAGAACTTATCACGACTACTCGATGCCTATAAGGCATATAGGAAAAGGTTTAATGCTGCCAAAAGCCGCGTATCGAGTGAAGCCGACGATAAAATTCCATGGGGACTGGTCCTTTGCGGAGCGGGATCCGAAGGCGCTCTTTTAGAGAAGAAAGTTAAGCGTGAAAAAATAAAAGGAGTAAATTTTGCCGGCCCCAAAGAACCAAAAGAGCTGGCTTTGCATTATGGGCTGGCGAGCGCTTTTATTTTAGCAAGTACCCGGGAACAATGGGGCCTTGCCATAAATGAAGCAATGGCATCAGGTTTGCCGATTCTTGCGACAAACATCGCAGGCGCGAGCCGAGAACTTGTCGAAGATGGTATTAACGGATATAAATTTAATCCCTTGGATAAAAATAGGTTATCCGAGCTTATGTTAGACATGACATGCCTAGACGAAGCCAAGCGCTTGGAAATGCGAAAAAATAACCAGGAGAGAATTTCTTCATATTCACCGGAATATTTTGCGGAAAATATCATCAAAGCGATAGAAAAATGGTAATCTTGGGAATTAATGCTCACCATCCTGATTCTTCGGCGGCAATAGTTGTGGATGGCAAACTTGTTGCTGCTTGCGAAGAGGAAAGATTCCGCCGAATAAAGCATTTTGCGGGATTTCCTGAAGAGTCAATAAAATATTGCTTAAAAGAAGCAAGTGTTTCCGCCAAAGACATTACACATATAACCATTCCGCGTCAACCGTGCGCACGAATATACAAAAAAATACTCTACGGATTAAAAATGCCTTCCCTTGCTTGCCGCAGGATGTCGGCCTGGAAAGAAACATTTAGCGTGAAAACACGGCTTTCGCAGCTTTTCAATATCGATGAGGACAAAATTAACGCAAAAATCGTGAAAGTGGAACATCATCGAGCCCACCTAGCCTCGTCTTTTTTTGTATCAGGATTCGATAAAGCCTTTTTGTTCTCCGCAGATGCGTTGGGAGATTTTGCTTCTACGATGTGGGCAGTCGGGGAAGGAAACAAAATAAAAATTTTAGGAGAAACCACATTTCCTCACTCTTTAGGATTTTATTATACGGCAATTACGCAATATTTAGGATTTTTACGCTTTGGCGACGAATACAAAATAATGGGATTAGCCCCTTACGGTGAGCCTGTATATAAGGATGAGTTTGCGAAAATATTAATGCTTAAAAATAAAAAATTCGAACTTAACCTAAAATATTTCCTGCAGCAGGATGGGGCAGTAGACATGTCTTTTAAAGACGGATATCCTGAGATTGAGGCGCTTTTTTCTCCTTATCTTGAGAAAAGGTTGGGGAAAAAACGGATGCCGCAGGAACCCTTAGAAAAAAGGCATAACGATATAGCTTTCTCGCTGCAAAAGAGGCTAGAAGATGCCATCAGCTATCTTATAAGCACTCTTTCGCCCGGAGACATTCCCAACCTTTGCCTTTCGGGAGGTGTCTCTCATAACTCAGCTGCTAACGGAAAGTTATTCGACAAAACCCGGTTCAAAAAAATATATATTCCCCCTGCACCAGGAGATGCCGGATTGGCCATAGGGGCGGCTTTTTACTTCTGGAACCAGACACTCAGGAGGCCGAGAAGCTTTCAAATGGAACATGCTTATTGGGGTCCTGAGCACAAAAACATTGCCACAGAAGTTGAATACAAAAAAGACGCACTCGTAAACCATAATTGCGGGATAAAAGAAGTAAAGGACGAAAGCACGCTATGTAAAAACATAGCGCAGGAGATATCGAATGGGAAAATTGTAGGATGGTTTCAGGGAAAAATGGAGTTGGGCCCGAGAGCATTAGGGAATAGGAGTATCCTTGCCGACCCAAGAAGAAAAGATATGAAAGATATTTTGAATAAGCGGATAAAACAAAGAGAACCTTTCAGGCCTTTTGCGCCGTCAATTCTTGAGGAGAATACAGGGGAGTATTTCAAAAAATCTCACCCATCACCCTTTATGAGTTTCGTGTATGACATAAAAGAAAATAAAAAAAATACAATTCCCGCAGTTTGCCATGTTAACGGAACCGCCAGGCTGCAAACAGTAAATAGGAATGCAAACCCTTTCTACTGGAAATTAATAAACGAATTTAAAAATATCACAAGAATACCGGTATTGCTTAATACCTCATTTAATGAAAATGAACCCATAATATGTTCTCCCCAAGAAGCGATCAAATGTTTTTTACGGACAGAGATGGACATATTGGCGATGGGGCCATTTATTTTTCAAAAAAATAAATAAAAATGAAAATTTCCATAATTACAGTTGTTCATAATAACGCCGAGTATATTGGAGATTGTATTAAAAGCGTAATAGGGCAGTCTTACTCCGCCATCGAATACATAATTGTAGACGGTAAATCCACGGATGGTACGCTTGAGGTTGTTAATCAGCATAAGGAAAAGATCGCTAAGATCATTTCCGAAAAAGACAAGGGATACGTATATGCCATGAATAAAGGCCTGGAAGCGGCTACCGGAGATATAGTAGGGTTTTTGCATTCAGATGATTTTTATGCGCACGAGAGAGTGATAGAAGAAATCGTCGGCATGTTTAAAAAGACATCCACGGATAGCCTGTATGGAGATTTGGTATATGTAAAAAAAGATAATCCGAACAAAATCGTTAGATATTGGAAAGGGGGAGCGTATAATCTGAATAGAATCAGATGGGGATGGATGCCGCCCCACCCTACTTTTTTCGTCAAAAGGGAAATCTATGAAAAACACGGTTATTTTAACACCGATTTTAAAATAGCAGCAGACTATGAAATTATGCTTAGATTTTTATACAGGCACAAGATCTCGATTCATTACATGCCCGAGATCCTGGTGAATATGCGCACCGGGGGTGTGAGCAATAAAGGGTTTCGAAATATAATGCGAAAATCTTTCGAAGACTATAAAATCTGTAAAAATTATGACGCGGGAAAGGGATTCTCTGCTATAATATTAAAGAACCTTACGAAGATCCCGCAGTTTTTCATAAAAGAAAACAAAAAGGCTAAACGATGACTTTCGTGTTAATTCTTTATAGCGCTACTCTTAGCTTTATTATTTCCTATATGGTGTCCCGCTATCTCCTGGGCAATGCCAATAAACTCCGTATGGGTAAAAGAGTGTATGCGGAGAGGATAAGGCTTCACGAGAAAGGCGTGCCAAGACTGGGCGGCTTGGCGTTGTATTTGGCGTTCTATGCGGTGCTTTTATCTTTTTACATTTTCAAAAGAGATATTTTACAGGAATACGATACTAAGCTTCTCGGTATTTTTTTAGCTTCAACTATACTGATAATCTGCGGGCTTTACGATGATTTAGTAAAACGTCTAAGTTACAAAATAAAATTTGCTTTACAATTTCTTGCCGCTATCATTGTCATCGTTTTTGGATATAACATAAACATTTTAACCAATCCCTTCAATGGGGAAATCTATATTGGCATTCTGGGCATACCCCTTCTCATCCTGTGGATGGTTATGATTATGAACGCGATTAACTTAATGGATGGGCTTGACGGATTGGCCGGCGGGATATCAATAATTGTATTTTTTAGTTTTTTTGTGATAGGGTTTTATCGTGGCAACGTTTTTTCCATGATAATTATAGCGTCTCTTATTGGCGCGGGTATTGGATTCTTAAGATATAATTTTTATCCGGCAAAACTTTTTTTAGGGGATTCCGGGAGCTTCTTTTTAGGATTTATGATAGGTATCTTGGCTCTAGAAAACTCAACAAAACGAGCCACTGTTATTTCACTGATCGTACCTTTTCTGACAGTCTTTATACCCCTGGCGAGCGTTACCTTTACGTTTTCAAGGAGGATAGCCTATGCAAAGAACCCTTTTAGACCCGATAGGAAACACATGCATTACCGCCTGCTGCGCGCCGGAATTTCCCACCGGGACACGGTTTTATTATATTATACCGTAACCTTTCTCTACGCGGCACTGGGCGTACTATGCTTTTTCATGCCGAAAAAATTTGAATTCTCAATTATCGCTTTTGCAGTAATAGCTATCTGGGGGCTGTATATGTGGGCACTCCATTTCGTAAGCTTAAAAGAGAGATTGCAGAGGAAGCGACATTAAATTCCTTTAGCCTCCAAAACGACGCGGAGGCACTGAAACATAATTCCTATATCATAAAATAACATTTCTATCGCAGAAGCCTTGAGATACTTCTGGAAATACAATCTATCTATAAAGACTATCGTCTTATTTTTTATCGCGTGTTTTGTAGCCATTCGGGCAAGCGCGTTTCGCATTTTCGAATTTCCTTTCGACCCCTGCACAAGGCCCATTACCCCGGCTTTTATGTATTTTGCCGCAACAATGCCCTCTCTTAAATCGCTAGCGTAGTGTTCGGGGACATGAGGCCTGGGCCCTACCAGACTCATATCGCCTTTTAGTACATTAAAAAATTGCGGAAGTTCATCAAAATATATCTGCGCCAGGAAAACACCGACAGGTGTTAGGTATTTGGACTTATTGCGTTTAGCAGTAAACTCCGTAATGCTAACCTTTTCTTTTTTAACCAACTCTAAGATGTTATACCTAACCGCCCTGAACTTATATATATTGAAAGGCTTCCCCTTCGATATTCGGATCTCTTTATAAAAAACAGGACCCCTTAAGGAAGGATTCATGAGCCCTTCCAATTTCAAAAGTAGCGCAATAAGAATAAAAAAAGGCGCAAGAATGATCAAAAAAAACCCTGACACTACAACATCAAAAATGCGTTTCACTATACGTTCGTTTATTGCCTTTTTTTTCATAACCTAAACCATTGATTGAGTTACGAGTTAAACTTATATAATACATTGTAATGTTTCTATTATGTATTTTCAAGCACAATATTAGATTGACATCGCCATATATTTATGATAAGTTACCGCAAAAAGCCGGGATAGCTCAGCTAGTAGAGCGCGGGCCTGAAAAGCCCGGCGTCCCCAGTGCAACTCTGGGTCCCGGCACCATATTATACTCTATATACTGATTTGGTTTCGGCGGAAAAAGTGATGTATGTGCTTTTTCTGCCTGGCCCTTGCCTTCAGGGGGTTGTTTGAGGCCTGGAGGCAGTTTTTTTATTTACGACATATGCCCGCGTAGCTCAGTTGGTAGAGCAAGCGCTTCGTAAGCGCTAGGTCGGTGGTTCGACCCCACTCGCGGGCTCTTCTACTTCGCCGAATATTTATATATTCGGCTTCGTAGGAATGACAAAATTCATTCGCGAAGTAGAAAAATTCCTACGAAGCTGAACGCGAAAGCAATTCAGCGAAGTAGAATGGCAAAATTTAGGTCGCTTCTAAAAAATAAGAACTTCGTTCTTTATTCTATCGGGCAGGCCTTTTCGCAGTTCGGCGACAGGCTTGTTCAGATAGTGTTAATCGGGCTTGTATACAAAAGATGGCCCGGCTCCACGGTTCAGCTCGCCAAGCTATTTTTCTTTACTGTCATACCGTCTTTTTTTATAAGCCCCATAGCAGGCGTTTATATTGACAGGTGGAACAAGAAGCACGTTATGATCGCAAGCGATGTGCTTCGCGCGGTAGCAATATTGCTTATCCCTGTTTTTTTCCTTTACAGGGAAAGCATTATCCCGATCTATGCTATTATATTTTTTATATTTGCATCCGCATGCTTTTTTCTACCGGCAAGATTATCTATCCTTCCAACGCTGGTTTCCAAAGAGGACCTGTTGATCGCAAATTCAGCAAGCTCTATTACGTGGGTCGGTGCGGGGATTGCTGGGTTTAGTTTGGGAGGCGTTTTAGCCGAATGGATCGGCATAAAAAATAGCTTATTAATAAACTCGTTTGTTTATTTACTTTCCGCAGGCAGTTTTACGCTTCTCCTTTTTCGCATGAGAAACGGAAAGAAATTTTCAAAACCTGTATTTAATCCGCATGAAATAAAAGAAGTTATCAGAAAATCATTCCGTCACGACCTCGTAGAAGGTGTGAAGGCAATCTTTTTTGAGAAAAAAATAAGATTTGTCGTATATATCTTTTTTGTTTTTTCTTCGATGATCGGAGCCATATACGTAGTAAGCGTCGTATTTATCCAGGAAACCTTAAAGTCGATGACAAAATATGTGGGCATATTCAGCATGTGTCTATTTGTCGGGCTTCTTGTAGGCTCGTACATATACGGGAAAATAGGCCAGAGGCTTTCACGCGCAAAAACGATTTTTTTCTCACTCATGCTGGCAGGTGCGTCAATAAACGCTTTTGTCGTGGGACTTAAAATAATGCAGTCACTTTGGGCCGGATGCGCGTCCGCCGCCCTTTTAGGGCTTTTTATATCGCCTATATTCGTGACCTCGAACGTAATTATTCACGAGTGCACAGAGAGCAATCTTCGGGGCCGCATATTCAGCTCCATAGGCATCGTGATGAATCTCGGATTTCTCTTGTTTATGTTTTTGTCTTCAGTATTAGCCGAGCACATAGACAGGTTCTGGATACTTATCGCGTGCGGATCTGGATTTGCTATTTTTGGATTAGTAAATTTTTTGGCAGGTACTTTAAAAAAGGCTACTTTTTCTTCTTCTTAGACCTTTTGAGGGCGGGTTCTAACTCATTGATACAGACCCTGTAAAAATTGCACAAGGGACAGCAGATATTCTCTTCGCCCCGCTCACCCCTATACCACTTAGTCTCGCAGGTCCAATAAAGTTGACACTTTTCGCAGCAATGCAATTTTTTTCCCATACAAGAATCCTCTTTAGTCTCGATCGAATTCATTTTACACCATTTTTAAAATGTGTCAAGCGTTTTGTATAACCGAAATCTACCCGGTGAAAGATTTTGACAAATACAGCGCATAGGGTATAATATTATACTATGTTTACAAAGACATTTCGCGGAGGAACGCACCTTTCTGAGCACAAGGAATTAACCGTTGACAAAAAAATAAAGGCGTTAAATGCGCCGGCTGAAATTATTTTACCACTAAGCCAGCACATCGGCGCGCCGAACAGGCCCATTGTCAACATAGGGGATAGTCTAAAAGTGGGCCAGCGCATCGGAGAGGCTGATGCGTTTGTTTCAGCACCGGTGCATTCGCCTGTATCGGGTAAGGTAAAAGCCATTTCTACATTTTTTAATGCTGTCTCCGGAAAAAGCCCCGCTGTAACAATAGAAAATGACGGAAAAAACGAAACCATTGCCTTTGCAAAACGAGAAGAACCCGAAACGCTGCCCAAAGATGAGTTAATAAAAATCATAAAAGACGCCGGGATCGTGGGGATGGGCGGAGCAACTTTTCCTACACACGTAAAATTAAATATCCCGAAAGAAAAATCAATAGACACACTGATCGTTAACGGCGCAGAATGCGAACCGTATCTTACCTGCGATCACAGATTAATGCTCGAGAAAACGAGTGAAATTTTAAAAGGAATTAAACTTGTCGCCAAAATCCTGGGTGTAAAAAATATTATTTTAGGAATAGAAGAAAATAAATTAAGCGCCATCTTCGCGTTAGAGAAACAAGCCCGCCAAATAAATAAAAATTCAACGCAGATACCGATACAAATTATCATGCTTAAAACAAAATATCCGCAAGGGGGAGAGAAACAACTCCTCGGTGCTATCCTGAAGCGCGAAGTTCCGCCCGGCAAGCTTCCTTTGGACGTGGGCGTAGTAGTGCAGAACGTGGGGACGTGTTTTGCGATTTACGAAGCCGCATATCACGGAAAACCACTTACAGAAAGATGTGTTACCTTTACGGGAAATCCTTTAAGAGAACCCGGAAATTTTGTAATAAAACTTGGCATGCGCTTAAGAGATGCCATAGAATCTTCGGGAGGGTTCAAAGAGGATCCTGCAAAAATAATAGTAGGCGGACCAATGATGGGCGTTACCCAATATAGCCTGGACATACCTATTATAAAGGGCGTAACCGGTGTAATATTTCTTTCAAAAAGGGAATTAGAAGTTTTTGAGGAAACCCCTTGTATCCGCTGCGCCAAATGCGTAGATATTTGTCCGGTCAACTTGATGCCTACTGAGATTATGCGCATGGTAAAATATTCGAAATGGTATAACATGCCAAAGCTTCATGCCACAGACTGCATGGAGTGCGGGGCATGTGCTTATACCTGCCCGAGCTCTATACCCCTGGTACAATATATAAAACTTGCTAAATTAGAGGAGTTAAAGAAAAAGTAATGGAAGAAAACTTTTATATTTCACCGGGCCCTCATATTTTTACGAAATCCAAAACACCAAAAATGATGAAAGATGTAATTATCGCGTTAATTCCCGCAATCTTCGCAGCTGCCTACTTTTTTAAATTAAAAGCCATTATTTTAATTCTTGTTTGCACGGTATCCTGCGTTGTTTTCGAGGCGCTTATCCAAGCTTTGCTGAAAAGAAAAGTAACCATTTTAGATCTTAGCGCTGTAGTTACGGGTATCTTGCTTGCTATGATTATGCCTCCGTCTTTGCCGATCTGGACAACCGTGCTCGGATCTTTAATCGCTATAGGTTTGACCAAGCAACTTTTCGGCGGCCTTGGATCGAATATATTTAACCCGGCCCTATTGGGCAGGGCCTTCCTTATGGCGGCATTTCCCACGTATCTCACGCGCTGGAACGCGCCTTTTACGCTTGAAGCCGTAACAGGGGCTACACCCCTCGGCATGGTTAAATTCGGGCACAATATGAACATAAACTTCGGGGGCCTTTTTACCGGTAATGTTTCCGGTTCCCTGGGAGAAACTTCGGCCCTGGCGCTTCTAATAGGTGGCGCATACCTTCTGATCAAAAAAACGATCGACTGGCGCGTCCCGCTGGCATATATAGGTACGGTCATGGTTATAAGCTTTGTTACTAACTTAGTTGCGCCGGGTACGTATGCGGGCGCATTGTTTCACGTTTTAGCCGGTGGACTCCTAATAGGCGCTATATTTATGGCTACTGACCCGGTCACAAGTCCTGTTACTAAGGCAGGGCGTTGGGTTTTTGGAATAGGTTGCGGTTTAATCACGATGGTAATAAGATTATGGGGCGGCCTTCCGGAGGGCGTTATGTATTCGATTCTTTTAATGAACGCGATAACACCTCTTTTAAACAGATTAACGCGTCCAAGAAGATACGGAACATAAAAATGCGTAACACGGTAAGAATAATAAGCGTTTTGACGGTTGTTGGACTGATTTCAGGTACGGCGCTTGTGCTTATGTACAATTACGCGAATCCGCGTATAATAAAAAATCAGAAAAACGAAATGGAAAAAGCTGTATATAAACTTTTCCCTAACGCAAAGAAATACGATAAGGTAGCTATGGGCGATGATGTTGTTTTTAAAGTAACGGATAAAAGCGGTAAATCTTTAGGTTATGCTTTTATAGCCGAAGGAAACGGATACCAGGGACCGATAAAGATGATGGCTGGGATAAAACCGGACCTGGCTACGCTGGAAGGCATAGAAATTTTAGAATCGCAGGAAACGCCGGGCCTCGGACAGGAAATAGCAAGCGACAATTTTAGGGCGCAATTTGACGGCCTTAAAACATCACCGGAAATCACCTACGTGAAAAACGCAAAACCCGGAAGCCCCAATGAGATCCAGGCCATAACGGGCGCTACAATATCTTCAAAAGCCGTTTGTACGATATTAAATGAGCAAATTAAAACAATAAAACAAAAGCTTTCGAAATGAACAACGTTTGCAATCAAACATGCACCGGTTGCGGTAAAGAGTTCTCTAAAGGGCTCTGGCGCCAAAACCCCATTTTTGTCCAGGTCCTGGGCATGTGCCCGACCCTGGCCGTTACAACGAAGGCGCTTTTCGGGTTTTCCATGGGAATGGCTACGGCGTTTGTTCTTATTTGCTCAAGCCTTGCGGTCTCAGTTATCAGGAAACTTGTCCCGCAGCAGGTAAGGATTGCTACGTTTACCGTAATCATCGCGACCTTTGTTACCTGCGCCGATTATTTTCTTCAGGCAAATTTTTACACTATCAGTAAAGAGCTCGGCCCGTACGTTCCTTTGATTGTTGTAAACTGCATTATCCTCGGTCGCCAGGAGGCCTTTGCCTCAAAGAACGGCGTCTTTAGAAGCTTGTTAGACGCTATCGGCATGAGCGTTGGTTTTACCGCCGTACTTATATTGCTTGGTTCGATCAGGGAACTTCTTGGATTTGGAACAATTTTTAATTTTAAAATTCTAGGCGCGGGTTTTGAACACTGGGTAATCATGGCGCTTCCCGCAGGCGCTTTTATTACACTAGGCTTTCTTATAGGGTTATTTAATTGGATGAACAAAAAATCGAAAAGTAACTAATGATAATAAATCTAGTATTAATATTTATAGCCGCGGCAATTACGCAAAACTTTGTTCTTACCTACTTTTTGGGAATCTGCCCGTTTATAGGCGTTTCTAGAAAGCTGGACCAGGCCATAGGCATGGGTGTTGCCACGACATTTGTCATGACGCTTGCTGCTTGCGTCACGTGGCTTATTTATCACTTTATACTTGTACGGTTCGGGCTACCATTTTTACAATACGCATCTTTCATAATTGTTATCGCGAGCCTGGTACAGGTGGTAGAGATGTTTATCAGGAAGACCTCACCGGCTCTATACAGGGCATTAGGGATATACCTTCCTCTTATTACAACAAACTGCGCCATTCTTGGATTAACGCTTTTTATGGTGCTGAAAGAATACACGTTTTTAGAAGGCATTATCTTTGGCCTTGGCGCCGGTTGCGGATTTACGTTGGCGCTTCTTATTATGGCCGGTATAAGAGAAGAACTTGAGTGCTGCGATATTCCAAAACCATTACAGGGCGCCGGTATTACGCTTATTATTGCCGGTCTACTTGCGCTTTCGTTTATGGGATTTGGTGGACTGATCGGAAAATAAAAGATGGCAAACACAGTCATAACCTCAATACTAAGCATGGCGGGACTTGGATTATTTTTTGCTTCAGTTCTTGCGTTTATGAATCAGAAATTGAAGGTAGAAGAAGACCCCAGAGTAGAGAAAATTGCAGGAGTCCTTCCCGGCGTAAATTGCGGCGCCTGCGCATTTACAAACTGCCACTTGTACGCGGAAGCGCTCATAAAAGGCAAGGCCCAACCCGATCAATGTAGGGCGGGGGGCGAGCAGGTTGCCAGCGCTATTTCCGAAATTCTTGGTGTAAAGGTTAAAAAAAGGATCAAAGAAATCGCTACCGTTCATTGCGGAGCGGATGCGTCAAAAAGAAAAAAGAAAGCTACGTACCTTGGTATAAAAACATGCGTTGCAGCGCACAATATATTCGGAGGGGAAATTCTTTGCGAATATGGTTGCCTGGGTTACGGCGATTGCAGAGAGGCGTGTCCTTTCGGGGCAGTTAAGCTGGTAGACGGTCTTCCTGAAATAGATAAAGATAAATGTACCGCTTGCGCCAAGTGTGTAGTAGTATGTCCACGCAATATCATAAGCTTGCAAAAAATGGAATCAAAAGATTTTTTATACATAACCTGCAATAATCCATCTAAGGGCGCAGAAACCAGAAAGGTATGCCCGGTAGGCTGTATCGCATGCGGCATTTGTCAAAAAGTAACAGACGGCATATTCTACGTCGAAAACAATCTTGCCCATGTGCGATCCGAAAGAATAAAAGAAATAGTTAACCCGCAGGAAGTTGTTGGTAAGTGTCCGACAAAGTGTATTGCTAAACTTTAAAATGAACAAGGAGGAAAAAGTGGCAGAGAATTTACTGAAAATAGGTACAGATAATTTTAAAACAGAAGTACTCGATTCAGATACGCCGGTTCTCGTGGATTTCTGGGCCGAATGGTGCGCGCCGTGCCGCATGATATCACCTGTCATAGACGAGCTTTCGGGAGATTATAAAGGTAAGGTCAAATTTGCGAAAGTAGACGTAGATAACAATACCGCGCTCGCTACTGATTTACAAATTTTAAGCATACCCGTCTTAATACTTTTCAAAAACGGAAAAGAAATAACAAGAATAACAGGCGCGAATCCGAAAGAATACATACAGAAAGAGATAGACAAGGCTTTAGCCTGATAACGAAAATCCCAAATCACAAAACAATGCATATCCTCGGAATATCCGCATATTACCATGATTCTGCCGCAGCTATCATAAAGGACGGTGATATAATAGCAGCGGCGCAAGAGGAGCGTTTTACGCGGAAAAAACATGATTCAAGTTTCCCCAAAAACGCGATTAACTTCTGCTTGCATACCGCCGGAATAACGGTAAAAGACTTAAGCTACGTCGCTTTTTACGATAAACCATTTATTAAATTTGAGAGGATACTCGAGACATACCTCGCCTACGCGCCGCTCGGATTCCGGTCCTTCATGAAAGCCGTTCCTCTCTGGATTAAGAAAAAGCTTTGGATGAGAGATCTTATAGCGAAGGAACTCGGTTACGCCGGAAAAATTATTTTTCCGGAACACCACGAATCTCATGCCGCAAGCGCGTTTTTTCCGTCACCGTTTAGAACCGCAGCTATACTTACCATGGACGGTGTTGGCGAATGGACAACAGCGAGTTTCGGAGAGGGAGAAGGCAATGCAATTACGCTTAAAAGCGAAATAAAATTTCCCCATTCTCTCGGACTTTTGTATTCAGCGTTTACCTACTATACGGGATTTAGGGTAAATTCAGGGGAATACAAGCTCATGGGACTTGCGCCGTACGGTGAGCCTAAATATAAGGACCTAATTCTGAAGGAGTTAATTGATCTAAAAAGTGACGGGTCATTTAAACTCAACATGAAATATTTTAATTATTGCGCCGGACTTACAATGACCAGTAAGAAATTTCACGAGCTTTTCGGGGGAGAGCCAAGGAAGCCCGAATCACGCCTTACGCAGCGCGACATGGATCTTGCGCGCTCAATCCAGGCGGTTACCGAAGATGTAATGATTAGAATGGCAAGGCATGTCCGTGAGGCTACCGGTAAGGAGAATCTTGTGTTAGCAGGCGGCGTTGCGCTAAATTGTGTAGGAAACGGAAGGATCTTGTGCGAGACGCCCTTTAAAAATGTGTGGATTCAACCGGCCGCGGGCGATGCTGGTGGGGCCCTGGGCGCTGCGCTTCTTACGTGGTATCAATACCTGGGAAACGAACGCATAGCAGACGACAAAAATGATTTCCAGAAAGGCTCATACCTTGGTCCGGAATACAAAAATGATGAAATAATAAAATTTCTTAAAAGTAAAAACGTCCCCTATACAGAAGTTAAGGATGAAGAAATCCCGGAGCGCATCGCGGATTTAATTAAAAATGAAAAAGTTATAGGCTGGTTCCAGGGTAGGATGGAATTCGGGCCCCGCGCGCTTGGCGCGAGAAGTATAATAGGAGACGCCAGAAGCCCTAAAATGCAGGAAACCATGAATCTCAAGATAAAATTCCGGGAATCATTCAGGCCCTTTGCGCCCTCTGTCTTAAAGGAAAAATCTCAGGAGTATTTTGAATTAAAAGGAGAAAGCCCGTACATGTTGCTTGTTGCGCCGGTTTGCCGTGAAAAAAGGCGCGAGATAAATACGGACGAAAATAAGCTTTTTGGGCTTGCAAAACTAAATATTAAGCGCTCTTTTATCCCCGCGGTTACGCACGTAGATTATTCCGCGAGGGTGCAGACAGTGGACGGCGTCTACAATAAACACTTTTACGATATGATGAAAAAATTTGACGAAAAATACAACTGCCCTATTATTATTAACACCTCTTTCAATGTGAGGGGTGAGCCCATTGTTGCCACGCCAACTGATGCGTACCTTTGTTTCATGAGAACAAATATGGATTATCTGATTATGGGTAACGCCCTCCTTGAAAAAAAATCCCAGAAGCCGCTCGATAAAGATATCGATTGGCTGCGGGAATACGAGTTGGATTAAGTACATGTTTGAAGAAATTAAAGACATAAAAAGCACGCGAAAAGAACTTCGAGAGTTTGGCTTGACGATCGGGGTAATTCTTGTTATTCTAGGGGCGGTAACGCTCTGGCGCGGCAAGCCAACCTATCCTTATTTTCTGGGAGTAGGCGCGTTATTTATAGCCCTGGGCTTAACGCTGCCGGGCATTCTAAAGCCGCTTCAAAAAGTATGGATGAGTTTCGCCGTAATTATGGGCTTTTTCGTAAGCCGCATTATTCTTACGATTCTTTTTTATGTTGTTGTGACACCCATAGCGATAATCGTGCGTATTCTCGGGAAGGACATACTGGACCAGCGGATAGATAAGAATCGCAAGACCTACTGGCAGAAAAGAAGCCCCGAAGTAAAAGATAAAACCAGCTACGAAAACCAATATTGAGGAGCAAAAATGAGCAAAATTTCATTTTTTAAAGAATTATGGGGATTTTTAATAACGCGGAAGAAGTGGTGGCTCATGCCGATTATTGTTATCCTCCTTCTTCTGGGCCTTCTCATAATATTTACCGAGAGTTCAGCCGTTGCGCCGTTTATCTACACGTTGTTTTAAAGGGTGGGGACCATCATGAACATAGCAGTATTTGTATCGGGAAACGGCACGAATCTCGAAGCCATAATAGACGCAGTCTCAAGCGGTAAAATTAAGGCAAAAATTCGTCTTGTTGTAAGCGATAATAAGAATGCGTACGCGCTTACAAAGGCGAAAAATGCGGGTATCGAAACATTTGTGCTAAGCCCGAAAGGATTTTCGTCAAGAGAAGACTACGACAAAGAAATCATGAAAGAATTGGAGAAAAAAGATATCGGCCTGATAGTCCTGGCAGGTTTCATGAGGCTCGTAAGCACCCCTTTTATAAAAAAATACAAAAATAAAATACTAAACGTGCATCCCGCGCTTCTCCCGTCATTTAAAGGAACGCACAGCATAAAGGACGCGTTTCTCTATGGCGTAAAAAAAACAGGTGTAACCGTGCACTTTGTCGACGCAAAGCTTGATCACGGCCCGATAATATTACAGGAAAGCGTAAAAGTCGAAGAGCGCGATACCCTAGAAACGCTTGAGGCAAAAATACATAAGATCGAACACAGATTATATCCCGAAGCAATAAGGCTCTTTACTGAAGGCAAGCTAAAAGTAGAAAATCGTAAAGTTAAGATCGAAAGTTAAGGAGGTACGAAAGAGAATGGCAACAAAGATAAAAAAAGTATGCGGCCGTGAAATTTTGGATTCAAGAGGTAACCCAACCGTAGAGGTGGATGTAGTTTTAGATGATGGCGCATTTGGTCGGGCAGCCGTGCCGAGCGGCGCTTCCACGGGTGAGCACGAAGCCGTTGAGTTAAGAGACGGTGATAAATCGCGTTATCTCGGAAAAGGCGTAACGAAGGCCGTAGAAAACGTTAATAAAGAAATCGCTTCAAAGATAAGAGGCATGAACCCGGAAGAGCAGGAAAAAATAGACGAAACCTTAATTAGCCTAGACGGCACGGAAAACAAGGCGCGTCTCGGCGCCAATGCGATTTTAGGCGCATCGCTTGCCGTATGCAAAGCAGCCGCAAATTCAAAAAAAGTATCTCTATATAGGTATATCGGCGGAGAAAAATCAAATATTCTTCCCGTACCTATGATGAATATATTAAACGGCGGGCAACACGCAGATAACAACGTGGATCTTCAGGAATTTATGATAATGCCGATAGGGGCTCGCAATTTCAAAGAAGCCTTGAGGATGGGAAGCGAAGTCTTCCATAATCTAAAGGGCATACTGAAATCTAAAAAACTCTCTACCTCCGTCGGGGACGAGGGCGGATTTGCGCCTAATCTTCAGTCCAACGAAGAAGCCGTTGAGGTAATACTTGAGGCCATCGAAAAGACAGGGTATAAGTCCGGAAAAGATATTTTTATAGCGCTTGACCCGGCTTCGAGCTCCTTTTTCAAAAATGATAAATATATTATGGAAGCGGAAAAGAAAAGAGAAAACTCCTCGGATGACATGATAGAGTTTTATTCCCGATGGGTCGGTAACTATCCGATTGTTTCGATCGAGGACGGTTTAGCGGAAGACGACTGGGACGGATGGAAAAAGCTAACAGAAGTTTTAGGCAAAAAAATACAAATAGTAGGAGACGACCTTTTCGTTACCAATACCAAGCGTCTTAAAACAGGAATCGAAAAACACGTTGCTAATTCCATTCTGATCAAGGTAAATCAGATAGGAACCTTAACCGAAACGAAAGAGGCGATTGAAATGGCTAGAAAAGCGGGCTACACCTCTGTCGTTTCCCACCGCTCGGGCGAGACAGAGGATACGACGATTTCACACCTGGTTGTTGCAATGAATACCGGGCAAATCAAGACAGGTTCGGTCTGCAGGACAGACAGAATTTGTAAATATAACGAACTTTTACGCATAGAAGAAGAATTGGGCAGTAGCGCGCGTTACGGAAGTGCGATATGGCCAAAAAGAAGCTGATTTATGTATCAGTGGGCTTTTTGATAATGGCTGCGGTATTTCTTCCAGGTTTTTCTAAGTTACAACAGCTAAAAGAGGAAAACCGCAATTTAGAAAAACGAATAGAGGCATTAACGAAAACAAACGAGGAGCTGGCCGAAGAGAAAGAGAAGCTTGAAAACGACCCCTCTTACGTCGAAAAAATCGCACGCGAAAAACTCGGAATGGCCCGCAAAGACGAGATCATCCTGAAATAACTTTAAAAAGCGCCAACTTGAAAATAAAAAAGGTTTTCTTTAATAAGAAAACCTTTTTTTAATTGGTAGCGGGGGTCCGATTCGAACGGACGACCTCAAGGTTATGAGCCTTGCGAGCTACCAGGCTGCTCCACCCCGCAATATTTACGTCCGGCCATTATAACAGATTTCAGGATAAAGTCAATGTATTTCGAGTATTCCATTTTCGGTATCCCCAATGTTAAATATGAAAAAGGTAGATTTGATTTTACAATTCTGTGGCCCAGCCCCTCTTGAATTATGGTATTATATATGCAACGAGGAGGTGGAAAGAGTTGAGTAGAATCAAAAAAGAAAGAGCAAATATATCAGACACCAAAGATCTATTTTCATTCTTTGAAGGATATCTCAAGGAAACAATCGAGGAAGACCTTCGTCACATATATAAGGACGAAGCGCGTCTTATAAGTTCGGAAGAACCCTGGATTTTTCAGTTGGAAAAATAAGTATCTTCCTTCCGCCCGCTAGATAATCCAATTTGAATATGCGCATTCTTGTGTGTGCAAACACGCCCGTCCTTAGCATAATCGTTGACAATAAATACTATATATGGTATAAAATTATGTCTAATGTAACGTACGGAGCAACATGATAGAACGATACACCCTTCAAAAGATGGCCCGCGTGTGGTCAGAAGATAACAAGTTCGAGAAGATGCTCAAGATTGAAATCCTGAGCTGCGAGGCCCTCGCCAAACTCAAAATCATACCAAAAGAAGATCTTTTCCGTATTAAGAAAAAAGCCAGATTCGATATCGCCAGCATAAAAAAGATCGAAGAAAAAACAAACCACGATATCGTAAGTTTTGTCATGAATCTCTCCGAATACATAGGCGATTCCGCCAAATACGTGCACTTCGGTCTTACCTCAAGCGATGTTGTAGATACGACGCTATCCTGCATGATGACTGAGGCAATGGACATTTTAATTAATGATACCAAAGCGCTCCTTCAAGCATTCCGGATCAAAGCCAAAAAATATAAAAATACAATAATGATAGGACGCTCTCACGGTGTTCACGCAGAGCCCATTACATTCGGCCTCAAGTGCGCCCTTTTTTACGAAGAAACAAAAAGAAATCTCGAGAGGCTCCGAAAGGCGCGCGAAACAATAGCGCACGGGAAGATCTCAGGTTCCGTGGGCACGCACGCTAATATCGACCCTTTTGTAGAAGAATATGTTTGCAAAAAACTTGGCCTGAAACCCGCAAAGGTTTCTTCCCAGATTCTGCAGCGCGACAGGCACGCGGAGTACTTAAACGCCATAGCAATTACAGGAACTTCTCTTGAAAAATTCTCAACAGAATTTCGGGCACTTCAAAGAACGGAAATAGGCGAGGTTGAGGAATATTTTTCTCCGACACAAAAGGGCTCTTCCAGTATGCCGCACAAGAAAAACCCGATAATGTTTGAACGCATATGCGGCCTGGCCAGGATTTTAAGAGGGAACGCTATGGCAAGCATGGAAAATATGCCGCTCTGGCACGAGAGAGATATTTCTCATTCTTCGGTCGAAAGGGTAATAGTGCCTGACTCTACGATTCTTCTGGATTACATGCTTACGAAAATAACAAACCTCGTAAATAAACTCACGGTAAACGAGGAGAGAATGACCGAAAACCTCGGTAAATCCAAAGGGATTATATTTTCGCAACGCGTGCTTCTTGAACTTATACAAAGGGGATTAACCCGCCTGGAGGCATACGATATAGTCCAGGATGCCTCTCTTAACATGAGAACCGAAGACATAGGATTCGAAGAAGCGCTGAAAAAAAATAAAAAGGTAAGAAACGTAATGGGGCCCGCTGCCATCGAAAAGTGTTTTGATCTGGCCTACCACACGAAATTTGTGGACAAAATTTTTAAGAAAGTAGGTATATAATAATGAGGAGTGTTATGGAAAAACGCAAACAAGTATACGAAGGAAAAGCAAAAAAAGTTTACAAAACAGACGACCAAGATCTTTTTATCCAGGAATTTAAAGACGACGCGACCGCTTTTGATGCCACTAAGCGCGGGACCATTGTAAACAAAGGCGTTGTCAACAATAGAATCTCAGAAATATTGTTTGAGCTTCTGGAATCAAAAGGCATCGAAACGCATTTTGTGAAAAAATTAGACGAACGTCAGATGCTTATAAAACGCGTTGAGATTATTCCGCTTGAGGTTACCATACGGAACATCGTAGCCGGGGGAATGGCCAAGCTTCTGGCAATGCCCGAAGGCATCGTTCTCGAGGAGCCGGTTTTGGAATATCACTACAAAAAAGACGAGCTTCATGACCCGCTTATAAATGAATACCACGCAAAGGCCATGAAAATTGTTACAGACGAAGAGCTGGACTTTATCGCAAAAAGGTCTTTTGAAATTAACAACATCCTGAAGGCATTTTTCGACCACAAAAATTTGGACCTTGTTGACTTCAAACTTGAATTCGGAAGGCATAAGGGAAAGGTTCTTCTTGCCGACGAAATTTCACCCGATACGTGCAGGTTCTGGGACAAAAAGACAAAGAAAAAACTCGATAAGGATAGGTTTAGAAGGGACCTCGGAGGCGTAGAAGACGCCTACCAGGAAGTATTGAAGAGAATAACAGGATAAATAAGAGTTTTCAACTTAAGAAATGAAGAAACTTTCCTATAAGAAATCCGGCGTTGATATAAACAAAGCCAATCTTTTCATAAGCAAAATAAAACCCCTCATAAAAACTACAAAAAATCGCGGCTGGGTTTCGAACATAGGCGCCTTTTCAGGGCTTTTTAAACCCGACATGTCCAAATACAAAAATCCGTTCATTGTTGCCGCAACAGACGGCGTTGGCAGTAAGCTCATGATAGCAAAATGGGCCGGGAAACACGACACCATAGGCATTGACCTTGTGGCCATGTGCGTAAACGATATTATTGCCTGCGGTGCGGAGCCGCTATTTTTCCTGGACTATTTTGCAACCGGAAAACTAATGCCCCGCGTTTCTTACGAAATGATGAAGGGCATCGTTCGGGGCTGCAGGATGGCCGGCTCTGCTTTAATAGGCGGCGAAACAGCGGAACTACCGGGCATGTATAAACCCGGCGATTATGATTTAGCCGGATTTTCGGTAGGAATCGTAGATAAGAAAAATATTATAGATGGTTCGAAAATAGAAAAAGGAGACCTTATTCTGGGGATTGCTTCCACGGGGCTTCACTCCAACGGCTATTCCCTGGTAAGAAAGGTGTTTTCCAAAAAAGTACTTTCAGCAAAACTGGCAAAAGAAATACTAAAGCCCACGGCGATATATGTAAAGCCAATCCTTGAGCTTACAAAACGATTTAACGTAAAAGGCATAGCGCATATCACCGGAGGCGGGTTTCGCGATAACATCGTGAGGCTCTTACCTAAGAGAGCGAGCGCTATAATATTCCGGGATACGTGGCCTATTTTGCCCATCTTTAAATTAATTCAAAAAAAAGGACGCGTGGAGGACGACGAAATGTTTCGAACTTTCAACATGGGAATAGGCATGACAGTTATTCTTCCGAGAGGTGAAATTCTAAAAGCCAGAGACAGTCTCTTAAAAAAATACAAACTAAAAAGCTGGGTGATCGGAGAGATTATTCAGGGCAAAAAAAGAGTCGAGATAATATGAAGGTGCTTGTTATAGGCCAGGGCGGAAGAGAACACGCGCTTTTGTGGAAGCTCAAACAGTCGAAAGACATAAAAGAACTTTTCTCGGCCCCGGGAAACGGCGGAACAGCCGAAATCGCCGAAAATGTCGATATAAAAGCAAACGATCTAGAGGGCTTGAGCAAATTTTGCGAAGATAAAAAAATAGATTTTACAATCGTCGGACCGGAGGCGCCGCTTGCAGAGGGCATAGTCGATTTATTTAACAAAAAAGGCCTTAAGATATTCGGACCCACAAAAGCCTCGGCGCAACTTGAAGCGAGCAAGGTTTTCACGAAGGAACTTTGCGAAAGCGAAAAAATACCGACAGCATGGTTTAAAACTTTCAATGATGCCCAAAAAGCCAAAGATTTTGTAAAGTCAAAAGGGGCACCAATTGTCATAAAAAAAGACGGATTAGCAGAAGGTAAGGGCGTAATTGTAGCAAATACCGAAGCCGAGGCAATAGACGCCATAGACAAGATAGTCGTGGAAAAAGCATTCGGCGCATCTGGCAACAAGGTGATAGTAGAAGAGTGCCTGGAGGGTGAAGAGGCCTCTGTTATTGTTTTATCCGACGGCGAAAACATCGTTCCCCTTGCCTCAAGCCAAGACCACAAAAGGGTATTTGACCAAGATAAGGGCGCTAATACCGGCGGCATGGGCGCTTATTCCCCGGCACCCGTAGTAACCGACGATATTTTTAACGAAACAATTTCAAAAATAATTAAACCGACAATTGCCGGCATGAAAAAAAGAAACACCCCTCACAAGGGTGTTTTGTACGCCGGAATAATGATTACCGAAGACGGCCCTAAGCTCCTGGAATATAACGTGAGATTCGGCGATCCCGAGACCCAGGCTATTTTGCCGAGGCTGGATTCAGATCTTTTAGAATTGATCGAGCGGGCTATGAGCGGTTCTCTCGCGGACTTTAAACTAAAATGGCGCAAAAAAAGTTGCGCATGCATTGTTATGGCCTCGGGCGGCTATCCCGGTAGATATGAAAAAGGAAAAGAGATTACAGGCATCGAAAAAGCGCGTGAGCTACAAGACGTTTTGGTTTTTCATGCCGGCACAAAACTTGAGAAGACGAACAAGATTCTTACAAGCGGTGGACGCGTCCTAAACGTAGTTGCGCTTGGCGACAATATTGAAAAAGCAATAAGCACCGCATACAAAGCCTGTGATAAAATAAAATTCGATAACGCGCATTTCAGAAAAGACATAGGCTTTCGCGCGATGAAGCAGGAAGTTTTATAGAAGGAGATATCATGGCAAGAAAACCGCAAGTTTCAGTTATAATGGGAAGCGATTCGGATTTAGGCGTAATGAAAGAAACAATGCATGTTCTGCAAAAATTCAAGATTCCTTATGAAGTAAAAATTCTATCCGCGCATAGGTCACCTGACATGACCTCTGTTTTCTCTAAGCAGGCGGAAAAAAGAGGCATAAAGATTATAATCGCAGGCGCCGGGGGTGCGGCGCATCTTGCAGGTGTTGTCGCAAGCCATACGACTCTTCCGGTAATAGGCGTTCCCATGGATACAAAGGCCCTAAAGGGGATCGATTCACTATTGTCTACTGTTCAGATGCCGGGAGGCATTCCCGTAGCGACTGTTGCCATAGGAAACGCTGGCGCCAAAAATGCCGCGATCTTAGCTGCTGAAATCCTGGGTTTAGGTGACCGTGTGATGCGCAAGAGACTAAAGTTACTGAAAAGAGAGCTTGTCGTTGCCGTCAAAAAGAAAAATAAAAAACTATGATGACCACAGAAACAAAGGTAATAAAAGTAGATCCGATTTCACCCGACGAAAAAACAATCGAATTTGCAGCCACGCTTTTGCGTGACGGAGGGCTTGTTGCCTTTCCTACTGAAACAGTATACGGCATAGGCGCTAATTTCCTTAACGAAAGCACGATAAAAAGATTGTATGAAATCAAAAAAAGGCCCGGGAATAAGCCCTTTACAATTCATATATCAAGCGTTGATATGATTAGGGACATGGGTTGCGAGATTACGCCTCTGGCAGAAGAGTTTATAAAAACATTTTGGCCCGGACCCCTTACGCTGGTTTTAAAATCGAAAAGCGGTAAACTCGGATTTCGTATGCCAAAAAACAATATCGCCAAAGACCTTATATCTAAAAGCGGTGTACCTATTGTTGCGCCAAGCGCTAATATATCGGGGGAAAAGCCGCCGGTGGAGGCAGGCGAAATTTTAAAAACACTAAACGGAAAAATAGATTTAGTTTTAGATAGCGGAAAAACGGAATTCGGAAAAGAATCAACAGTTGTTGACATTGCCGGAAATACTTATAAAATATTACGAAAGGGATCGATTTCGGCAAACGAAATAACCAAAACCGCAAACAAAGTAGAATAAGGCAAAAGGGGTGATGCCCGGACGATGAAAAACATAAAGAAAATCTTAATGGTCTGCACAGGCAATAGTTGCAGGAGTATAATGGCTGAGGGGTATCTAGCTAAAAGATTAAAAGAGATAGGCGAAAAAGACATAGTAGTTCATTCGGCAGGGACGCATACAGTCGTTGGTTTTAAACCAACGAATGAGACGATTGAAGTTATGAAGGAGCATGGCGTGGACGTATCGGAATACATGTCTTCGCCCTTGAACAAAATACATATAGACACTGCGGACATAATACTGGTTATGGAACCGCACCATAAAGAGAAAGTTTTGAACCTGGCCCCTGATGTAGAAGAGAAGATAAAATACTTAAGAGAATTTTCGTCAGAAAATAGCATTGAAAAATGCAGGATAAACGATCCTATCGGACAACCTATTAAATTTTATAAACAAGTTTTTGCAATTATAGAAGATTCCATCGAAGGATTTTTAAAATGGCTAAAAGAATAACAATCGGATCTGACCACGGCGGATTTAAGTTAAAAGAACTTCTTAAGAAGTTCTTAACAAAAAAAGGCTATATGGTGAAAGATTTAGGGACACACACAGATGCGCCGTGCGATTACCCGATCGTGGGCTACAAAGTAGCAAAGAGCGTCTCAGCCGGCACCTTCAAAAGAGGAATCCTTATATGCAAGACCGGTATCGGCATGGCTATCATAGCGAATAAATTGCCCGGTGTGCGTTCAGCCGTTTGCAACAATATTGCCCAGGCAAAAACATCAAGACTTCACAATGATACAAACGTTCTTAGCCTCGCTGCGAAATTCGTAAATTCTAATAAGGCAAAAAAAATAGTTAACACATGGCTTGCAACCGAAGCCGAGGGCCACCGGCACAAAAGACGCGTGAATCAAATCAATCAATTGGAGAAAAAACGATGAGGCATCTGAAAAAGGTAGATCCCGAAATTTTTAAAGCTATCTTAAAGGAAACCAAACGCCAGAATGATAAACTGGAACTCATAGCCAGTGAGAATTTCGTTTCAAGAGCCGTCATGGAAGCCGAGGCGAGCGCCATGATTAACAAATATGCCGAAGGCTATCCGGGCAAACGCTGGTATTCGGGATGCGAGTTTGTTGATACCGCAGAGCGTATTGCGATAGAAAGGGCGAAAAATCTATTCGGTGCCGAACATGCAAATGTTCAACCTCATTCCGGTTCGCAGGCCAACCAGGCAGTTTATTTCTCGATGCTCAATATAGGCGACACGGTTCTGGCGATGGATTTAAGATGCGGCGGCCACCTGACGCACGGCCATAATCATAATTTTTCAGGTAAATATTTTAACGTCATACATTACTGCGTAGATAAAAAGACAGAAATGCTCGATTATGATGTAATCAGTAATCTTGCAAAAATTCACAAACCAAAAATGATACTAACCGGCGCCAGCGCATACCCGCGGATCATAGATTTCAAAAAATTTAGAAAAATATGCGACGAAGTAGGCGCATTTTTAATGGTGGATATGGCTCATATCGCGGGCCTTGTAGCAGCCGGTCTTCACCCGAACCCCGTTAAATACGCGGAATTCGTTACTACCACCACGCATAAAACAATGCGCGGCCCGCGCTCCGGTGTAATTTTATGTAAAAAAAGATTTGCGAAAAAAATTGACGCCCAAGTTTTCCCGGGGATCCAGGGCGGTCCGTTCATGCATGTCATAGCAGCGAAGGCGGTTTGTTTTAAAGAAGCCCTCGAACCCTCCTTTAAAAAATATCAGGACCAGATTATAAAAAACGCAAAAGCGCTTGCCAAAGGTCTTTCCGAAAAGGGATATAGAATTGTATCGGGTGGCACGGACAATCACCTGCTTTTGGTCGACCTTTCGAATAAAAACCTTACGGGAAAATGTGCAAGCCAAATCTTAGATGACGTCGGCATAACCATTAATAAAAACCTTATTCCTTTCGACAAACGAAGCCCGGCTATTACAAGCGGCATTCGTCTTGGAACACCTGCCCTCACTACGCGTGGGATGGGGGAGAAAGAGATGCTCGTGATAGCCGAGTTAATCAATATAGCGCTAATGAATTCGGCAAACGGCAAAAGTCTTTCTTTAGTGAAAGAAGAAGTAAGGAAGCTTACCAAAAGATTTCCTCTTTATCAGGACTTAATAAAGGAATTAGAAAAAACCTAATGAAAAATCAAATGCGTCCGAACTGGGATGAATATTTTTTATCCATAGCAAAACTTGTTTCAAAGAGATCCACCTGTTTAAGAAGAAAAGTCGGAGCGGTTTTAGTGAAGAATAAAAGAATTCTTGCCACAGGTTATAACGGTGCCCCCTCCGGCATAAAGCATTGTGAAAAAACAGGTTGTCTCCGGGAAAAGTTAAGAGTCCCGTCAGGCCAGCGGCACGAATTATGCCGCGGGTTACACGCCGAGCAAAATGCGCTTCTTCAGGCAGCCCTTCACGGTGTGAGCGTACAGGGCGGCAAGATGTACGCTACAAGCCAACCATGCATCATATGCGCGAAAATGCTTATAAATGCCGGCATAGAAGAAATCGCGATTTCGGGCCATTATCCGGATAAGATGGCAAAAGAATTCCTGAAAGAAGCCGGAATAAAGGTGAGGGTGCTTAAAAAATGAAGTGTCCCTATTGCCGCGGTAAAAGGGATAAGGTCGTTGATTCCCGTTCCATTCGCGGAAGCCAGGCAATTCGTAGGCGCAGGGAATGCCTGAAATGCCACAAAAGATACACCACCTACGAATACGTCGAAGAAATTCCAATCATGGTTATAAAATCAGACGGCCGCCGCGAGCCGTTCGACAGACAAAAGATTTTAAGCGGTCTCATTAAGGCTTGCGAAAAAAGGCCGATTTCCGTAGAAAAACTGGAAAATATCGTAACAAAAATCGGAGCCCAACTCCAGAATAAATTCGTAAAAGAAGTGAAATCCAAAATTGTTGGCGAGATAGTTATGAAGTCCCTGCGCTCTCTCGACGAAGTCGCCTACGTGCGATTCGCCTCTGTATACCGCCAATTCCGCGACGTATCACAATTTACCAGAGAACTCAAAACCTTCCTGAAATAACAAATCTTTCGCTTTTCCCAAACTTACGGAATGAGAGGGTATTGGTGAGGGCGGCATGGCACTAACGACGGAGCTCTTTCTTCTTCAAAAAATTGTAGTAA
>JABMQJ010000016.1 GCA_013203315.1 Candidatus Omnitrophota bacterium
ATTCAGCTTACTACAATTTTTTGAAGAAGAAAGAGCTCCGCCGTTACCGTGCTAAGTCGTACACAATACCCTCTCATTCCGTTAAGTTTGGGGAAAAGAATCGCGTCTATTGCTTCTTGCACAGAGTAAGGAGAAGGGGTACGTGTTTTAGATTGACAGTGGAAAATTTATGTGTTAGGCTATACCGTCAAAAAAATGATTAAAGAAAACCTAACAAGCGTCAGGGAGCGAATAGCTAGGGCAGCTGGAAGGGCAGGCCGGGACCCGAATACTGTAAAGCTAATCGCTGTTACGAAAAAAGCCGAAGTTGAGGCCGTGCGCGAGGCCATAGTAGCCGGCGTAACCGATATCGGTGAAAATCGCGTAAAAGAGGCGCTTTTAAAGAGGCAGGCCCTGGACTTGCATCTTGTTAATTGGCACATGATAGGGCACCTTCAGTCTAGAAAAGTGCATGACGCCGTTAATCTGTTTTCAGTCATTCATTCAGTCGATAGCCTTAAATTAGCATATATAATTAATAAAGAAGCCGAGAAACAGGATAAAGCCCAGGACATATTAATCGAGGTAAATGTTTCCGGTGAAGAAAGTAAGTTCGGTATTAGGCCCGAAGGATTAGAAAAGTTTCTGGAAGAGGCCCGCTCTTTAAAGCATGTCAATATTTTAGGCCTTATGACAATGCCACCATTTGCGGAAGATCCCGAAAGTGTGAGGCCCTGCTTTAAAAAACTAAAGGAAATGGCCGTGCGGTATAGCTTAAAAGAGCTTTCCATGGGCATGACACAGGATTTTGAGGTTGCCGTAGAAGAGGGCGCTACAATGGTTCGCGTAGGTAGCGCGATTTTTAAAAAATAAAAAAGTAGGTGGAGGATGAAGTTAGGAATAATCGGTTGTGGGAACATGGGGAGCGCCCTTGCGAAGGGCATACTTTCCAAAAAAGTATTACCGTTTAACAGTATTTACCTTAGCGATAAAGATGCGGGAAGAATAAGGCCACTTTACAAAAAATTCGGTATACGCATAAGCACGAACGAAGAAATCGCGAAAAAATGCACATTTATCATTGTTGCGGTTAAACCGCAAGACTCAAAGAAGCTATTTCATTCGATTTCAAGCCTGCTCGATTCCTCTACAAACATTATTTCAATCATGGCAGGTGTTACTATTTCAAAAATAGAATCGCTTGTAAATAAAAAAGTCGCGCTAACACGCGCCATGCCCAACATGGCTGCCCTTGCCGGAAAAGGCATGACATGCGTGAGTTATAATAAAGCAGTGAAGCAAAAGGCCATGATTCAGAAGTTTTTTTCCGCTGTCGGGGATGTGATGGAAATTGAAGAGAAGCACATGGATGCCGTAACCGCGGTCAGCGGAAGCGGGCCGGCCTACTTTTTCTATCTCGCAGAGGCCCTGGCTGAGACAGCGGTAAAATTGGGAATTAAGCGGGAAAAAGCAGTAAAGCTTGCAGCCGCAACCCTCGTGGGAAGCGGGGCGCTCTTAGACGACCTGAAACTTACGCCGGAAGCGCTTATAGCGCGCATAGCGTCGAAAAAAGGAACCACGGAAGCTGCATTAAGTGTTTTGAAATCGAAAAGATTCAAAGACATCGTAGCGGCGGCAGTAAATGCTGCGGCAAAAAGATCGAAGGAACTTTCGAAGGCCTGCCAGCCGGCAGGTAGGGAGGCCTAGCATGTACGTACTCGGAAATTTTATAGCCGCAATAGCCGTAATTTTGGGATACATAATTAGCGTACTGACATGGATTATTATCATAAGGGCGCTTCTCAGCTGGGTTAACCCGGATCCGTATAACATGATAGTCCAGATCTTACATCGGGTAACAGAGCCGATATTGGCGCCGATTAGAAGAATGATACCGATGCACAATATTGGGATAGACGTATCCCCGATCATCGCCATACTCTTTCTTTGGTTTGTGAAATTATTTATTGTTCGCACGATGATTGAATTAGCGGTTCGCTTAAGATAGATGAGACTCGAGATAAGGGTACAGCCGAGATCTTCCAGGGAAAAAGTTGTCGAGACAGGGGCGCGTTCCTTTAAAATTTACATGCACGAACCGGCAATAGGCGGAAAAGCAAATAAAAAACTCGTAGAAATAGTAGCGAAATATTTCGGTACCGGGAAAAGCAAGATAAAAATTTTAAGCGGCTTAAAAAATAAAAATAAAATTGTAGAAATCAGGAAGTAGGAGGCCGACCAATGGCAAAAATAGGCGTTATAGGCGGAAGCGGCTTATATGAAATAGAAGGCATAAAGGTCAAGGAGTCTCTGAAAATCCAAACGCCTTTCGGAGAACCCTCAGGCGAATATACTATCGGTGAATTACAGGGGAAAGAAGTTGTATTTCTCCCGCGTCACGATAAAGAGCATTCAATAAGTCCGACAGACATAAATTACCGCGCGAATATTTATGGAATGAAAAAATTGGGGGTGGAATGGCTTATTTCGATATCGGCATGCGGTTCCCTGAGAGAAGAATTAAAACCGCAGGACTTCGTAATTCCGTATCAATTTGTGGACAGGACCAGTCAGGCCAGACGCCATACCTTTTTTGAAAAAGGTATCGTAGCGCATATAGGTTTTGCTCATCCTGTTTGTAAGGATCTGGCAAAGGCGCTTTACGAATCCGCCAAATACGAAAAAATAAAGGCACATCTTGGCGGAACGTATGTCAACATGGAGGGCCCGCAATTCTCTACACTGGCCGAATCCAACCTCTACAGGAGTTGGGGGATGGACATAATAGGGATGACGAACATGGCAGAGGCGAGGCTTGCAAGAGAAGCGGAAATTTGCTACGCGACACTGGCTGCAGTTACGGACTACGACTGCTGGCATGAAACCGAAGAAACGGTGTCGGTCGACGTAATCGTAGATAACCTTAAGAAAAATGTAGAAAAGGCAAAAAAAATATTAAAAGACATAATAGGGTGCATGGAAGAAAAAAGAACCTGCGACTGCAGGAATGCCCTGAAATTCGCAATCATTACCGACCGCAAGGCAATATCAAAGGACACTAAGGAAAAGCTGGATATTATAATCGGGAAGTACGTAAAATGAGCATTCTGGTTGTTGGATCCGTGGCGCTTGATACAATAAAAACCCCTTTCGGGAAAAAACGCAATATCTTAGGCGGCTCGGCCGTATACTTTTCCGTAAGCGCAAGTCGTTTTGCCCCGGTAAGTTTAGTTGCTGTGGTCGGTAAGGACTTTCCTTCCAAACACGTGAAATTTCTAAAAAGCAAAGGAATTGACGTTACGGGGCTAGCGTTTAAACAGGGAAAAACCTTCAGTTGGGAGGGAGAGTACGGATGGGATTTCAGCGATCCGAAAACAATAGCGACCCACCTAAACGTTTTTTCCGATTTTGATCCTGATATACCGCGCGAATACAGGAACAAAAAGCATGTTTTCCTGGCTAACATTGATCCGGAGCTTCAGTGGCGGGTTTTAGAAAAAATGGTAAACCCGAGACTCGTCGCCTGCGATACAATGAACTACTGGATAGAAAATAAGCGCAAAAGTCTTTTGAAATTATTGAAAAAAATTGATATTTTTCTTTTGAATGAATCCGAGGCAAAGGAGCTTACGGGCTCTTCCAATCTCCTTAAGGCAGCCAGGAATATACTGAAGCTCGGGCCGGAAAGAGTTATTATAAAAAAAGGCGAACACGGAAGCTTGCTTTTCTCCGGCAATTCTGTTTTTAGCACGCCGGCTTACTTAATGGAGACGATTGTTGACCCTACCGGAGCGGGTGATACATTTGCGGGCGGGCTTATGGGATACCTGGCGACGCAGAAGTCGATAAACCGCGCCTCTCTCCGAAGAGCGGTCGTATACGGAGGCGTAATGGCGACATTCGCGGTCCAGGATTTCAGTTTAAAACGCCTTGGTTCGGTTACAAAGAAGGATATTGCGAAAAGGTTTAAAGAATTCACAAGACTTACACAATTTTAAAATGAGTTACAAAGACACTCTAAATTTACCGAAGACCGCTTTCAGCATGAAGGCGAATCTTGTCCAAAAAGAACCAACTTTACTAAAAAAGTGGGAAGAAGCCGATATTTACGCACAGATAAGAAAAAAACGTAAAGGCAAAAAGAAATTTATTCTTCACGACGGCCCTCCTTACGCCAACGGGCGAATTCACATGGGCCACGTTCTGAATAAAATCCTAAAAGATATTGTTGTTAAATTTTATACAATGAAGGGTTATGATTCTCCTTTTATACCGGGCTGGGACTGTCACGGGCTTCCGGTGGAGCACCAACTTTTTAAGGAGCTGGCGATTTCAAAATACGAAATAGACCAGGTAAAATTCCGGAAAAAGGCAAAAAACTACGCGCTTAAATTCGTGGAAATCCAAAAAAAAGAATTCGAACGCCTCGGAATTTTTGGTGACTGGGAAAAGCCCTATCTTACCCTTGATCCAAAGTACGAGGCTGCGATAACGCGTTCGTTCGCCGGGCTGGTTAAGGAAGGGTACGTATATAAAGGTTTAAAACCTGTAAACTGGTGCACTGCTTGTGAAACGGCTCTGGCGGAAGCAGAGGTAGAATACGAAGACCATGTCTCCCCGTCCATATATGTTAAATTTAAAGTAAAAGACAAAAAACCCGATACCTATTTTATCATCTGGACCACGACACCCTGGACACTTTTAGGCAATGTTGCGATAGCAGTTCATCCCGATATGTCCTACGCTGTTTTGGATGTAGAAGGAGAAAACTGGGTTATACTGGAGAGCCTCGCCGAAGGTGCCATGGCTAAATTCAAAAAAAGGTTCAAAGTAATAAAAAAACAAAAAGGCGAAGAGTTTGAAGGCACTGTTTGTCGGCACCCGTTCATAGAAAGAGACTCGAAAGTCGTGCTAGCCCCTTATGTCTCACAAGAAGAGGGTACCGGTTGTGTGCACACTGCACCCGGGCACGGTCAGGAAGACTACACGACGGGCAAGAGATATAACCTGCCAATGATAATGCCCGTAAATTCTAAAGGTATTTTTGATAATACATGCGGCGAGTTTAGCGGGCTTGATGTACTTCGGGCAAACCCGAAAATCCTGGAGCGGCTTAAAAAAGAAAATGCGCTTCTTCTATCCGAAGATATCGCACATTCGTATCCTCACTGCTGGAGATGCAAAAGACCCATTATCTTCAGGGCAACCGAGCAGTATTTTGTTAAGATCGACCACAAGGAATTAAGAAAAAAAATGTTGGGCGCGATAAAAAGCAAGGTCAAGTGGTACCCCGAAACGGGCCAGACAAGGATATCTGCGATGGTTGAAAATCGCCCGGATTGGTGCCTTTCGAGGCAGCGATACTGGGGTGTCCCCATAACGGCGTTCAAATGCAAAAAATGTGACGAGATTTTATTAGACCACAAGGTTATTGAGCATGTAGCGGGGATTATCGAAAAGGAAGGTTCAGACGCGTGGTTTATAAAAGACGAAAACGCGCTCCTCCCGGAAAAAACATCCTGCAAAAAATGCGGATCCGGTGACTTCGTCAAAGAAAAAGACATCGTAGACGTGTGGTTCGAGTCGGGCGTAAGCCACCAGGCCGTTTTAAAGCCTGACCCGGCGCTCACTTTTCCATGCGGCCTTTATCTTGAAGGCTCAGACCAGCACAGGGGCTGGTTCCAATCGTCGCTTATTACTTCACAGGCGTTGGTAGGAGGGCCTCCGTATGAAAGCGTTTTTACTCATGGCTTTGTTGTTGACGGAGTTGGGAAGAAGATGTCAAAGAGCCTGGGCAACGTTATTTCCCCGCAGGACCTCATGAAAAAATACGGAGCCGACATACTGCGCCTTTGGGTCGCTTCGAGTAACTATCACGATGATGTAAGGCTCTCTGATGAGATTTTAAAAAGGCTTGCTGACGCGTATAGAAAGATTAGGAATACGTTCAGATACCTGCTTGGTAACCTATACGATTTTGATCCAAAAAAAGATTCAGTTGACCCGAAAGATATGACGGAGCCGGACAGGTGGATACTTTCGAAGCTTTCCGGAATAATCGAAGAGGCGGAAAAAGATTATTCAGAGTATAAATTTTATAAAATATTCCGCGCCGCGTATAATTTCTGTGTTTATGAAATTTCGAGTGTTTATCTGGACATTTTGAAAGATAGACTGTATACTTTCAAAAAAGATGCCCTGGAACGCAGGTCATGCCAGACCGTTCTTTACGAAACCCTGATCGCCCTTTTAAAAATACTGGCCCCGATTTTATCCTTTACAACCGAAGAGGCCTATCAGGTTCTTTTCCCGGGCGGTTGCGAATCCATACACCTGGAGTCATGGCATTGGACCGATCAAGCTCTTAAGAAATGGAAAAACGTTGCCCTTGATAAAAAGTGGACACGTCTTCTGGAGCTTCGCGAAGAAGTTTTAAAAGCCCTGGAGGCAAAAAGAATTTCGAATGAAATCCATAGCTCTCTCGAGGCCAAAATTGTTTTATATACCGATAAGGCTGAATTTAGAAAATTTCTGGAAGAAAATATCCGGGATTTACCGGCGTTTTTTATAACTTCGCAGGTTGAAATCGCGGACACTCAGGGTGAAGCGAAAAAAGTAGACACGCTACCCCTTTGGATATCCGTGCAAAAGGCTTCCGGAGAAAAATGCAACAGGTGTTGGAACTATAGTCAAAGTGTAGGTAGCGATAAAGAATTTAAAGACATCTGCCAAAGATGCTTGAACGTTATACGTGAAAGTTGATTTTAAAAGGAGGAACTAATCATGTCAAAGAAAATCCAACGGAGAAAAGTGAGAAAAATTTCAAACAAAAAAAAGGCCGCCAGACCAAAAGGCAAACTTAGCAAAAAAGAAACCGCGATTTTTAAGAAGTCGCTGATAAAAGAAAAAATAAATTTATTACAGGGAATGAATCATCTTACAAACGAGACGTTGAAGAAATCGCAGCGCGAAGCCTCCGGCGATCTGTCCGGTTACGCATATCACATGGCGGATATGGCAAGCGATGTTTACGAAAGGGATCTTCTTTTAAAGCTTGCTTCGGGCGAAAGGGAGATTTTGTTTAAGATCGACGAGGCCCTCCAGCGCATAAAAGAAGGCAAGTATGGCTCTTGCGCTTCCTGTGACAAAAAAATCTCCAAAACGCGGCTCCGGGCTATACCGCAAACTGTTCACTGCCGCGAATGCCAGGAAAAAGAAGAAAAAAAGCAATAATCAAAAAGTGAATATATTTACCGGCTCCCTGGTTATTTTCATTTTTTTCCTGGATCAAATCTCAAAATTTTTCATTTTGCGAAACTTGGACATAAATGAATCTGTCCCCGTAATACGAAACATCTTTCACGTAACCCTCGTTCAAAATACCGGAGCGGCTTTCGGCATTTTTAAAAGCGGAACACTATTTTTTATCGTCATATCAATCTTGGCGGTAGGCGCCATTACCGTACATCTTATAAGAAAACCCAATATATCTTTATTATTGAATGCGGCGCTTTCGCTAATATTGGGCGGGGTGCTTGGGAATCTGTTTGACAGGGTGCGTCTCGGATACGTAATCGATTTTTTGGATTTCAGGGTGTGGCCCGTATTTAACGTGGCAGATTCGGCAATAACAATCGGTGTAATTTTATTAATCTTTAGTCTATTACGAAAGAAGTGACATGCACCCGATACTTTTTGAAATTGGCCCATTTACCCTAAGAAGCTACGGTGCCCTGATTGCCCTGGCTTTTTTCGTAGGGTATTTTTTCTTGTACAGGGAAGCCAAAAAGAAAAATTTCTATCCCGACAAAATTCTTGATATCGAGCTTATTATGCTCATTTCGGGAATTTTGGGCGCGCGCGCACTGCACGTTCTGGTGAACCTCGATTATTACCGCGCAAATTTACCTGACATGTTTTTCTTCTGGAAAGGGGGTCTTGCTTTTTACGGCGGGCTTATTTTAGCAATACTTGCATCTTGGGTATTTATCGTAAAAAATAAAATGCCAAGGTGGGAAACGGCGGATTTTATAATTCCCTATATAGCGCTCGGACAGGCAATAGGAAGAGTCGGGTGTTTTTTTAACGGATGCTGTTTTGGAAAAGAGACCGCGTCTTCTTTTGGCGTTATATTTTATGGGGATAGCATTTACAGGCATCCGACACAGCTTTACGCGGCATTTGCGCTTCTTTGCATTTTTGTTATATTGAGACTTACCCAGAAAAACGAGCCCTTTGCGGGGCTTGTTGCCGGGCTATACCTATTACTATACGGCCTTCAAAGATTCTTCATCGATTTCCTGCGCGGAGATACACCGCGCTACGCGTTAAACCTGACCGCTTCACAGCTTATAAGCATAGGGATTCTTCTTCTAGCAGCGTTTGTTTTTATAAGCCGTCGTATCCGGGAAAAGGCATAAGTTATCATGGAAGAGCATAAGCTGCGCGTTGAAATGTCGAATGCCGGAAAACGCATTGATAAATTTCTCGTAGATGCGTTTGAAGGAAAGTTTTCACGGTCTTTTATAAAAAAGCTAATTGATGCCGAAAACGTTCTTGTTGACGGAAAGCATCCAAATGCCCACTATAAGGTTTCGGCAGAAGAAATCATAAAAGTAACTATTCCGGAACCGAAGGCCCTACAGCTAAAACCGGAAAACATCCCGCTTGATATAGCATATGAGGATAAGGATCTCCTTGTTGTCAATAAGGCGGCGGGAATTTCAGTGCATCCGGCGGGAATGAATTTTACGGGGACACTGGTTAATGCGCTTCTTTATCACTGCAAGGATCTTTCCGGGATAGGAGGGGTGGCAAGGCCCGGGATTGTCCATCGTCTTGACAAGGAAACCTCGGGACTTTTGGTTGTTGCAAAAAACGACACTGCGCATGTAAACCTTTCAGGACAGTTTAGAAACCGGACCGTAAAAAGAAAATATATTGCGCTTGTTAAAGGCGCGGTGCAGCTGGATAACGGCAGGATCGACCTCCCCATTGCCCGGCGCAAAAAAGACATAACCAAGATGGGGATTTCGTTCGCTGACGAAAAAAAGAAAAACGCCATAACGAATTACAAGGTTATTAAAAGATTTAAAGATTTTACAGTGCTAGAGCTTTCGCTTGAAACCGGGAGAACGCACCAGATAAGAGTGCATGCCGCGCACATGGGACATCCGGTTATCGGCGATAAACTTTACGGGTCAAAAAGGGGAGCCATGACCCATGCGTTACACGCAAAGACGCTTGGCTTTTTTCATCCTGTAACAAAAAAATTTATGGAATTTAATAGTGACATTCCGCGTGAAATGCAGGAGTTGATTAAGCGCGGGCAACTGTGATACAATAGATTTCGATGGATAAAACAATAAAGCCAATAGAGCATTTGCGCGGAGAGATAGCGCTCCCCGGCGATAAATCCATATCGCATAGAACTGTTTTTATCGGGAGCATTTCAAAAGGAAAGACCACTGCGAAAAACTTCCTGCAAGCCGAGGATTGCCTTCATACTGTTTCTGCTTTTCGCGCGATGGGGATAGACATAGACATTCGTGATAAAAGTGTTTCGATCTGGGGCGGCGGACTAAAAGGGCTAAAAAAGCCCGAAAAAAAACTCTATCTCGGAAATTCCGGAACCACGATGCGAATTCTTCCCGGGATTCTGGCAGGCCAGGATTTTAAGGTAGAGTTAACCGGCGATGCCTCGCTTTCAAAAAGGCCGATGGATAGAATTATTGCGCCCTTACGGGAAATGGGCGTTGATATACACTCGCAAAATAAGGATGGTTGTCCGCCGCTTACGGTTACCGGCGGCCGAGTGAGAACAATAGAACACTCTACTCGGGTTGCCAGCGCCCAGGTTAAATCATGTATTCTATTCGCCGGATTAAATGCAGACGGAGTTACAAGCGTGACAGAACCCTTTATGTCGCGGGATCACACAGAACGCATGCTGGAATTTGCGGGTGCGAAGATTTCAAGAAAAAATCTGACAGTTTCAGTAAAGGGAAAGTGCTCGCTTCAAGGTAAAGAATTTATCGTTCCCGGAGACCCCTCGGGCGCAGCATTCTTCATTGCCGGCGCGACTTTATTGGAAGGATCTGACATAACGTTAAGAGGCGTTGGTTTAAATCCTACGAGAACAGGTTTTCTTACGGCACTTCAAAAAATGGGAGCCGATATTACTATCTTAAACAAAAAAGAAGCAGCTGAGCCATACGGCGATATCCGCGTGAGATCCGCGCCGCTAAAAGCGTTAACTATAGAAAAAAAAGATGTGCCTTTTTTAATTGATGAAGTTCCGATACTTGCGGTTCTGGCAACACAGGCAAAGGGCACGACCGTCATAAAGGGCATCGGCGAATTGCGCGTTAAAGAAACTGACAGAATTTTTTCGATAACGGAAAATCTAAGACTTATGAATGCGGACATAAGCTCGGAGGGCGATACCCTCGTAATAAACGGGCGAAGAAAAAGATTCGCAAAAGCGACTTTAAATAGTTTTAAAGATCACAGGACTGCCATGAGCATGGCCGTGGCGTCACTCTCCGCAGACGGTGATTGCAAGATAAAAGATACGGCTTGCGTAAATACGTCGTTTCCGGGATTTTTCGATCTTCTCGAGTATTTACAATAGAAAGAGTTCTGAAAAAATAGTTTGACAAACAGGGGATGCTTTGTTAATATTATGAAATAATAGAGGGGGCAATCCGGCTGTGAATTTAGACATTAATAAAATTAAAGAGTTAGCATATAAAGGGTTCAATAATTTATTGGGCCTTTTTTCTAATGACATGGGCATAGATCTCGGAACTGCCAATACTTTGGTTTATGTAAAAAACCAGGGAATCGTTCTTTGCGAGCCTTCTGTTGTTGCGGTTCAAGCAGGAAGCTCAAACGTGCTGGCGGTTGGCGAAGAAGCAAAAAGAATGCTTGGCAGAACTCCCGGGACCATCGTTGCCATAAGGCCCATGCGAAACGGAGTAATCGCGGATTTTGAAATTACCGAAGCAATGCTCCGGTACTTCATAAAAAAAGTTCATAATTCCCGCAGACTTGTGCGCCCTAGAATGGTTATAGCTATTCCTTCCGGTATTACTGAGGTTGAAAAAAGAGCCGTTAAAGATTCCGCTTTGCACGCCGGTGCGCGCGAAGTTTTCATGGTGGAAGAGCCGATCGCGGCAGCCATAGGAGTGGGGCTACCGATTCATGAACCATCCGGTAGCATGATAATTGATATTGGCGGAGGCACTACGGAGATGGCAGTTATATCGCTGGCAGGCGTAGTATTTTCCAAGTCGATACGCATAGCCGGCGATGAGATGGACGAATCTATTATAAATTATCTAAAAAAGACGTATAATCTGATGATAGGGGAGCGCACAGCCGAGGAAATAAAATTAAAGATAGGATCGGCTTACCCACTAGATGAAGAGCTAACGATGGAAGTAAGGGGCCGAGACCTTGTTGCGGGCCTACCAAAAATGATCACTGTTTCCTCAGAAGAGATAAGAGAGTCACTAGCCGAACCCATTGCGCAAATCGTCGAAGCCATCCGGATAACGCTGGAGAGAACCCCGCCTGAGCTTTCGGCGGATCTCATGGAAAAAGGACTCATATTAGCTGGAGGTGGGTCACTTTTGAGGGGGTTGGATAAACTCATTGCCGAAGAAACCGGCTTACCCGTTCATATCGCTGAAGATCCTTTAACGGCCGTTGCCTTGGGTACCGGCAGGGTCTTGAGCGAGATCAAGTATCTAAAAAGACTTGCAGTAACCCCTAAAGTCGAAAGATAACCCAATCTTTCAAGTTGCAAATTTATAGGATAAGAAAATTTCCCGCAAAACTCTCTATCTTCATAATTGTTCTCCTTATCATTGTCTTCAATCCAAGGATACGCACAGGCGTTAAAAATTTTGCCTTCGAAATTCTAATCAAACCCTTCAAGGTAACCTCGGGCATTAAAACGTATTTTACCCGCACAAAAAGCCTTTCGGAAGAAATTTTATCATTAAAGCAACGCGTGGGCGCGCTTTCGGTGGAGTTGGCAAGAATGAAAGAAGTATCGCTTGAAAGCGAGAGGCTACGAGAACTCCTCAAATTCAAAAAAAGCTTGCAATATAGAACAATAGTCGCTAAAGTTATTGCGCGTGATGCGACAGATTGGCGAAGCGCCATGATTATAAACAAAGGTAGGTCACGCGGTATCGCAGAACACATGCCATGCGCTACGACAAAAGGGCTTATTGGTTCGGTGGCGGAGGTGGGCCCTGCTTCGAGTAAGGTTATGCTGATCACGGATCCTAATTCGAAAATCGGAGTTATTCTCGAATCTTCACGGGAGAGCGGCGTTCTGGTAGGCTCCCCACAGGGGACATGTAAGGTTATATATCTTTCACTTGATGCGGATATGAAAAAAGGGGAGAAGGTTTTAACCGCGGGTTTTAGCGCATTTTTCCCTAAGGGCCTTGTGGTCGGTGAAGTTACCGAGGTAGGAATTGAAACACCGGGCCTTTATAAATATGCGATTGTTAATCCGGTTTGCGACATGGGTAAAATTGAAGAAGTCATATGTATCGAGGTAGGTAAAGGTGCAGAATAATAGATTTGCCTTATACGCTTCGCTTGTGATGCTTTTGTTTATGGAACTTGCGGTATTTAGCAAGCTGAGAATTTTTGGCGTAAGACCCGAACTACTACTCGTTGCAACGGTATTTTTCGGATTCCATTTCGGAATAGCCCGCGGCATGGAGGTGGGCATGATTTCAGGGATTCTGAAAGATTTATTCAGCATGACCACTTTTGGCGTTAACGCATTTTCATTTTTACTTGTAGGGTTCTTAGCGGGCTTTCTTAAAGATAAATTATTCAAAGAGGATGTTATAACCCAATTCTTCCTTTCATGTGCCTCCGTCTATCTTATTTCCGGTATTTATTTTTTGTATCTGGATAAAATCATGGGTAACAATTTGAGCACCGTTTTCTGGAAACAGGGTGGCGTTAAGGCACTATACACGGGCTGCGTGGCACTGGTTTTATTTTTTACCCTTACGAAGATTTTCGGTTTTCCGAAAAAACAAAATTAGATGAGAACAAAAGTTTTCGCATTCATCGCCTTTTTCTTTTTCGGAATTCTTATTTTCGGGTTATTTTATACTCAGGCGCTGAAATACGAATACTATAAAGGGCTATCCGAAAGAAATAGAATTCGCGTCATACCGCTTGAGGCGCCGAGAGGAAAGATATACGATAGGTCCGGAAGGCTTCTGGTAAGCAACCGGATCGCGTTTGATGTCGAAGTTATTTTCCAGGAAATAAAAGACGAGAATAAAACGGTTGATTTATTAAGTGGGATACTTGCTATTGACAGGCGCGCGCTTGAAAAGAAAATTGACGCTGCCCGAAAACGTCCGTTTGCTCCGGCAAAAATAGCCAAGGACATAGAAAAAGAAAAGGCTATCCGCGTAGAAGAAATAAGCTTAGATCTGCCGGGCGTGATAGTTACCACAAGGCCCCTCCGTAATTATCTGTACAAAAATTCTCTTTCCCACGTAACCGGTTACATCGGGAAGATAAGCGAGCCGGAACTGGCAAAATATAAAGTTTACGGATACCGCATGCAGGATTTTGTCGGGAAAGACGGAATCGAACGCGCCTTTAACGATTACCTGAGAGGTGTTGACGGGGGGCTTCAAGTGGAAGTTGATTCAAGAGGCCGCCAGATAAACATTCTTGCGATAAAAGAAGCGCGGCAAGGCCGAAACCTTTACCTTACCATAGATATAGAACTTCAGGAGTTTTGTCACGAACTTTTGAAAGAAAAAACAGGCGCAATCGTGGTAATGGACCCTTCTACGGGAGCAATTCTTGCCCTTGTGAGCCAACCGGATTTTGACCCAAACGCATTTGTGAGCCCGCAAAGATCCGGGGAGGTGTCGCGTCTTTTAAACGATTCCGGCTCGTTCCCGATGATAAACCGCGCCATAAGCGGCACATATCCGCCAGGTTCGGTTTTTAAAATTGCGGTTTTTGCCGCCGCCTTAGATACGGGAAAATTTAACGATACAAAAACTTTTTTCTGTGATGGGAGTCACCGGGTGGGTAACAGAGTTTTTCACTGTTGGAAAGAGGAAGGGCACGGAGCGCAGAATGTCAGAAACGGCATCAAAAATTCTTGCAATGTCTTTTTCTATCAATTAGGCTTATTTCTGGGTGTGGACGAAATATCAAAATATGCTTTTAAGATGGGGTTAGGCAGGCCCGCGGGCATAGATTTGCCGGGAGAAGTAAGCGGCTTGGTTCCGACTCCGTCTTGGAAAAGAAGGAAACTAAAACAGTCCTGGTTCAAGGGTGAAACGGCAAACTATGCGATAGGGCAGGGGTATCTTCTTGTTACGCCCCTGCAAATTGTGCGTTTCCTCGGAGCTATAGCAAGCGGCGGCAATCTTCCGCAACCTTATGTTGTTGAAAGGATAGAGGATATAAAGTCGCGCCGTACAGAGGCCGAAGATACAGGAATCAGGCATAAAGTTCTGGAAGCTTTAAAGGTGGGGTTGGGAGACGTGATAAATGCCAAAGGCGGCACAGGCTATTACGCTAGATCAAAAGAAGTTATTATTGCCGGTAAAACAGGTACAGCACAGAATCCACACGGTGATTCACACGCATGGTTTGCGGGGTTTGCCCCTATTGATGATCCCAGAATTTGTGTCGTCGTATTTATCGAGCAAGGCGGAAAAGGCGGTTTGGCGCCGGCACGCTCCGCAAAAAAAATTATAGAAGAAACAAAAAAGCTGGGGCTCTTGTAGATGCATTTTAAAAATTTTGATAGAACGTTATTTTTTGCCACACTGGCGATTCTTCTCATAGGCCTTTTGACGCTTTATAGTGCTTCAAGAGAGTACCATTCTCAGGATATTGTTTTTCGCCAGGTATTCTGGATAATTTTTGGCATTGTGGTTTTATTCGCAATCTTGCGCGTGGATTATCAAAGGATTGCGAGCTTGTCTTACATATTTTACGGCGCAACACTACTTTTTCTTGTTATGGTTTTATTCTCCGGAAGAGCGAAGGGCGGCGCGCATCGCTGGATAAGCCTGGGCTTTTTCAACCTTCAACCCTCGGAGCTTGCAAAAATAACACTTATCTTGGCGCTTTCTTCATACGCAAGCGTTAGAAGAAGCGATGTTACCAAAATAAGTTTTTTTTGCAAAGCATTTCTGCTCGCTATCCCCGCATTTCTCCTAATTCTCATAGAACCCGATCTTGGCACGGCACTTTTGCTTATACCGGTAACGCTTGCAATGCTTTACATGGCCGGTGTGAATGTTATGCATATTTTGGGCGTTATGCTTCTAGGCCTGGCGTCTTTTCCTGTTTTTTGGCATTTTCTGAAAGGGTACCAGCGGCAGAGGCTATTTGTTTTTATAAACCCTAATATTGACCCGCTCGGTTCGGGCTATACAATAATACAATCGAAGATCGCAGTCGGTTCAGGAGGGATCTTCGGTAAGGGATGGCTTGCGGGAACGCAGAATCAACTAAATTTTCTGCCGGAACGCCATACGGACTTTATTTTTTCGGTGGTAGGCGAGGAGTGGGGTTTCGTAGGCGCGCTTGTCCTTATACTATTGTATGCATTGATCGTGTACAGGGGGATAAAAATTATCGAAACTACTCCCGACACATGCGGAAAATTAATTGCTACGGGCCTTGTAACGCTTTTCACCCTTCAGGTCCTGATTAACATCGGCATGACCATTGGTTTTTTGCCTGTAGTCGGACTTACCCTACCGCTTATAAGCTACGGAGGCTCAAGCCTCATAACAACGCTTCTGTGTATCGGCCTATTGCTTAATATTGGTATGAGAAGGCCTCTATTCTAAATTATATCATAATATTGACAAAATAAGATATATAGAGTATACTTTTTAAGAATAGTTTGTTTTTTTGAAAGAGGCTTTAAAAATTTTTAGGGGGTAAAATGGCGATAGATATCAAAAGTTTGCTGAAGATTATGTTGGAAAAAAATGCTTCGGACTTTCATGTCACCGCAAACACACCCATTCATTTGAGGATTGACGAAAACTTGCATGCGCTGAACAAAGAAATATTGAGCCCACAAGACACAAAAGCAAGTGTGTACGCTATCCTAAATGACGATCAGATAAAGCAGTTCGAGAAAGACCTGGAGCTCGATTTTTCTTTTGAACTAAAAGATATTGCCAGGTTCAGGGTAAATATTTTTTACCAGAGGGGCGCTGTAGGTTGTGCGATAAGACTCATACCTTATGAAATAATGAATTTTGAGCAGTGCGGGTTGCCTGTAAAAACGACAACCAAACTTTGCAAAGTGCCAAAAGGCCTTGTGCTGATTACAGGAGCGACGGGAAGCGGCAAGTCCACCACTCTGGCGTCTATGGTGGATTATATTAATAGCAATCGGCCTTGTCATATAATAACGATAGAGGATCCTATTGAATTTGTGCACAAAAATAGGAAAGCTATTGTGGACCAGCGTGAAGTATATAAAGACACCCATTCATTCGGTGCCTCCTTGAAGCGCGTCTTGAGGCAGGACCCTGACGTCATACTAATCGGAGAAATGCGAGACCTGGAAACGATTGAAAGCGCCTTGATAATCGCCGAAACAGGGCACCTGGTTCTTGCTACCCTTCACACTTCTGATGCCGTGCAGACAATAAACAGGATAATAGACGTTTTTCCCGCGCACCAGCAACAGCAGATAAGAACACAGCTTTCATTTGTTCTTTCCGGGGTCCTCTCCCAGCAACTTATTCCGAAAGCAGGGAAGTCCGGCAGGGCCCTTGCTACCGAAGTTTTAATAGCAACACCTGCAATAAGAAGCTTGATTCGCGAGGGCAAGGTTCACCAGATATATTCAGTTATTCAAACTACGCAAAAAGAGGGCATGAAAACGATGAATCAGGCGTTAGCAGATCTTTGCGAAAGCGGTGCGGTATCGCTTGAAGCGTGCCAGGAAAAATCCACAAATATTGACGAGCTTTACAAATTAATTAAAAGTCCGGTAAAAGGAAAGGCGAGTTGAAAAATGCTTCCGTTTAAACGTCTTGTAAAAAAACAACTGGGAGAATTACTGATAGAGCGCGGCGTTATTACCCGCTCGCAACTTGAAAAAGCACTCCAGATTCAAAAAGAAAAAGGCGGGCTCCTGGGCCAGATACTTGTTGTGTTGGGTTTCACAAAAGAAGAAGAAATAGCCCAGGCCCTCACCATTCAGTATGGTTTCCCATATCTGCCATTACAGAATTATGAATTAAACAAGGAAGTTGTCAAGCTCATACCCGAAAGCGTGTCAAGACAGTATTGCTTGATAGCGGTAGACAAGATAGGCGATACGCTTACGGTGGCGATATCTAATCCGCTGAACACGAAAGCCATTGAGGATGTGGAGCTCCTTACTAAATGCAAGGTACAGGTTTTTGTGAGTACGCTGACGGATGTCGGTAAAGTCATCGAAAAGATATATGGAAAAGATAAAAAGCCGAAGGAGGCCGAGGGCTAAAACCAAAAATGGCAGGCGACGCCTTATCCATAAGAGATCGGGTAATGAAAAGCCTCTGCGAGAAGAAACTTCTCGTTGAAAACGATATACGCAAGGCCCTTGAAATACAAAAAGAAAAAGGAGGCAAACTAAGCGATATATTGGTCGGGATGGGTATCGTGTCAAGAGGCGATCTTGTTTCGGCCATGAGCAAGGAACTCGGAATCCCGCCTATCGACCTTTCGCGTTATCAGGTTTCCCCGGAAGTAATAAAGCTTGTCTCTAAAAAAGTTGCCAGAAACTACCGCGTTGTACCCATTTCGAAGATGGGAAATTTCCTCACGATAGCCATAGCCGATCCGCTTAACGTATTTACCACAGACGACATAGCTTCTTTTACGGGTTGCAAAATCAGCGTTGTCATAGCAAGCGATAAAGATATTACTGAAGCGATTTCGCAATACTACGAAGCAGCGGCGCCGGAAGCCATAGAGCAAATTATAGATGAGATGTCACCGCAGGCAGGTGGCATAGAGCTACTCTCAGATACGGAGGATACTCTATCCTCCGCGCAACTTGTGAAAATGATTCAAGAGGCACCCGTTGTCAAGGTTGCGAATATGATACTTGCAGAAGGGGTAAGGGCCAGGGCGAGCGATATCCTGATTGAACCACAGGAAGCCTCACTACGAATAAGATATAGAGTAGATGGTGTGTTGCACGAGGTCAAAGCCCCGCCGAAAAGAATTCACCCTGCGCTTATTTCAAGATTAAAAGTTATATCAAATTTAAATATTGCGGAGCGCCGGCTACCGCAGGACGGCCGTTTTAAAATAAAGATACAAGGCCGGGAAGTAGATTTTAGAATTTCTGTTTTACCATCAAGTAACGGCGAAAAAATTGCACTTCGGATACTGGATAAGTTGCAGGCTACGTTAGACCTTGCCAAGCTAGGGTTCGATGAAGGATCTTTGGAGAATATAAAGAAAGCCGCTATGAGGCCTCACGGAATGATCCTTGCTTGCGGGCCTACCGGTTGCGGTAAGACGACGACGCTTTATTCCATACTGAATTATGTGGATTCACCGGAAAAAAATGTAATTACCGCAGAAGACCCGGTAGAATATCAGTTGGAGGGCATAAATCAGCTAACCGTCAAACCGGATCTAAATCTTACGTTTGCCAGCAGTCTACGCTCATTCCTTAGGCAAGATCCGGATGTTATAATGGTCGGTGAAATAAGGGATTTTGAAACCGTGGACATAGCGATTAAAGCGGCCTTAACAGGCCACCTTGTTCTTAGTACATTGCACACCACGACAGCGTCAGGATCAATAGTGCGCTTGGTTAACATGGGCGTGGAGCCTTTCCTTATTACCTCGAGCCTTGTTTTGGTTTCATCGCAGAGGCTGATACGTAGAATTTGTGAAACCTGCAAAGAATCGTACAAGATTGACGAAGAAACCGCGAAGAAAATACAGCTAAAGTCCGGCGAAAAAAATATCGCATACAGGGGAAAAGGATGCAAGGCTTGCCAGAACACGGGTTACAGGGGAAGGGAGGCCCTCATAGAAACTTTGGTGCTAACCCCAGAAATTCGAAGGTTAATACTTGAAAAAGCAGAAGAAAATAAAATACGCCGGGAAGCGCGCAGGGCAGGCATGAAAACATTAAGGGAAAACGGAATAAAAAAGATTATAAGCGGTATTACAACTATAGAAGATATTTTGCGCGTAACAGTAGGAGACCAGGACGTTCCGGTAAAGTAAAAAATGAAACAAAAAACACTTTCAGACAGGCTGCTCGATATTCTCCAACAAAAAAATCTTATAAATGCGGACCAGGCCAAGAAGGTTCTGAATATCCGCAAAAAAGAAGGGGGGAGCCTGGGAAAGATTCTGACAGGCGAAAACATTATAACGCATAAGGATTTAATGGTTCTTTTGAGTGAGCAATTAGACATTCCTCCCATTGACCTCTCAAAATATAAGATTGATCCGAACATCGCGAAGCTCGTGCCGGAGAAGCTCGCAATGCAACATAACCTTATTCCCGTATCGAAAATAGCGAATACCATTACCGTTGCCATGGCAGATCCGACCGATATCCTGGCAATAGATGATATGAAAACCGCCCTACCCCCGGACGTGAGTAATATCGATATTATTATTGCCACTCATAGTGACATCAAAGAGGCTCATGCGAAAATTTTCGGATCGCCTACAGAAGACATTCTAAAAATAGCGGTTGATGCTGATGTTGAAACAGTGGAGATTGTTGAGGAAGAAAAACTGGACATAGGCGAAATTACAGTCGAAAGTAAAAAAGCCCCGATTGTTAAAATAGTTTCGCTAATATTAAACGAAGCCCTAAAGCGCAGGGCCAGTGACATACATATTGAGCCAACAGAAAAAGATGTAAGAGTACGGTACAGGATTGACGGTGCCCTGCGGGAAGCGCTACGACTGCCTAAAAAGAATCAGAACGCTATCGTGGCAAGGCTTAAAATAATGTCGAAGCTGGATATTACCGAAAACAGGGTCCCGCAGGACGGCCGTTTTAAAATAAAATCCGGGGCCAAAGGCATAGATTTTCGCGTAAGTATTTTACCCATAGCTTTCGGAAACAAGGTTGTTTTAAGAGCGCTCGACAAGTCGAATCTGGACATAGGGTTGGATAAATTGGGATTTTTACCGGGCCCCCTGGAAGCATTTAAAAAAGCACTGGAAAGGCCTTTTGGAATGATTCTTTTGACCGGACCGACAGGAAGTGGAAAGTCTACAACCCTATACTCCATAATTAATAAGCTAAACACTCCCGCGAGAAACATTATAACGATAGAAGACCCTGTTGAATATGAACTGGAAGGCATAACGCAAATTCAGGCAAACCCCGAGATAGGCCTTACCTTTGCAAACGGCCTTAAGTCCGTTCTCCGACAGAGTCCTGACATAGTCATGGTAGGGGAGATAAGGGATTTTGAAACAGCTGACATTGCGATTAAGGCATCTCTCACAGGGCAACTTGTCCTTAGCACCTTGCACACAAATGATGCAGTAGGAGCCATTACGAGATTGGTAGACATGGGCGTTGAGCCATTCCTTGTGTCTGCCAGCCTTGTTCTTACTGCCGCGCAAAGACTGCAAAGGAGCATATGCCCGCGATGCAAGGAAGCAATTGACGTTCCTCGCTCTGTGCTTGAGCGGGTCGCTGGAACTAAAGATGTGGAGAAACTCATAAAAAGAAAGCCATTTTATAGCGGAAAAGGATGTCCGCGTTGCAATAATACCGGTTATCTTGGAAGGGCAGGCGTTCTGGAGACGCTAACGATTGACGACGCGATAAGAGACATGATTATAAGGAGGGCCTCAACGGAGGAAATAAGTAAGTACGCTATTTCTAAGGGAATGATGACTTTAAGGGATAGCGCACTGGAAAATTTTGCTGCCGGGCTAACCACTATGGAAGAGGTTCTAAGAATTACTACGGAGGATTAAACTAATGGCTAGATTTAAATACGTAGTCAAAGACAAAGACGGTAAAACTGTAAAGGGAACCGTTGAAGCCCAGGCAAAGGAAGGCGCGGTTCTTTCTTTGAGAGAGAAAGACTTGATTATAGTCTCCCTTCAGGAAGAGAAAGGGGGAGCGCGATCTTTGGGGCTATTTTTTCCTAAAAGGCAGAAGGTAAAAATAGACGACCTTGTCATATTTTCCCGGCAGCTGGCCACGATGGTTGATGCGGGCATACCCCTTGTTAGCGCGCTGGATATTCTGGCAGAACAGATTGAAAAACCGTCCCTCAAATACGTTATCTCGAAAGTCCACGATGACGTAGAGACTGGTTCAAGCCTGTCAGAGGCCCTATCTAAATATACAAATATTTTTTCAAATCTTTTTGTCAACATGGTTCGCGCCGGCGAATCAAGCGGTATGTTGGACGAAATCCTTGACAGGCTCGCTACATACCTTGAAAAAACAAGTAGCCTCCAGAAGAAGGTAAAGTCCGCTCTTGTTTATCCGGCGGCTGTAACAACTATGGCCATAGGCATAACCGTATTTTTGCTGGTCAAGGTAATCCCGGTTTTTAAGGACATATATTCGGGTTTCGGGGCCCAGTTGCCTACGCCCACCATGGTAATACTTAGCATAAGTGACTTTTTACGAAATTATTTTTATATCGCGATCGCTGCTATCATTATTTTCTTTCTTCTCATAAGCAGGTATATTAAGACTGATAGGGGCAAAACAAGATTTGACCGCTTAAAGCTCAACATACCAATATTCGGTACCCTGGCAAAAAAGGTGGCAGTCGGCAAGTTTGCAAGAACCCTTTCCACGCTAATAAAGAGCGGGGTTCCGATATTGAGCTCACTTGAAATCGTGAGTAAAACCTCCGGTAACTGCGTTATAGAGAAGGCTGTAGACAACGTCAGGACAAATGTGCGCGAAGGAGAAGCTATCGCTGACCCCCTCTCAAAAAGTGGGATATTCCCGTCTATGGTTGTGCGCATGATTTCAGTCGGCGAACAGACTGGGGAACTTGAGAAGATGCTGACAAAAATAGCGGACTTTTATGATGAGCAGGTAGACACGGCTGTAAGCGGCCTTACAAGCCTTATCGAGCCCCTCATAATAGCCTTTTTAGGCATTGTGATAGGGGGCATAGTGATATGTATGTTCCTTCCCATATTGCAGATATCGTCGGTACTGAACGTATAAGAGCCCCTGGCACCCCTGGGGCTATCTTGACTTTTAGCCACTTGTGTGATATAATAACGTTGTCCCTACATGGGAAGGAAGGAAGGTGAAAAAACATGAAAAAGCTAAAGAAAAAAGGGTTTACGCTCGTCGAAATCATGATCGTTGTTGCAATTATAGGTCTATTGGCGGCTATAGCCATTCCTAACTTTGTAAGGGCTAGGACAACGGCGCAAACCAATTCCTGCATAGCTAACTTAAAGCAGCTCGAAGGGGCTGTCCAGGTCTGGGCTATAGAAACAGGTGCGGGTGATACCGATGCCTCGGTGCTATCCGATTTAACACCGTACGTCAGACGTTGGCCCTCATGCGGAACAAGCGCATATGCGGCGCCAACCAGTGCATCTCAAACACCTACGTGTCCACTCGCCAACACTGACCACGTGCTCTAAGGGCAAGAGCATTTTGAAGGCGTAAGCCTGAATAGGGGGTGATGAATTCATCACCCCCTATTTTTATATCTTTAATATTTATGAAGATCAGCATAATACTTTTTATAATCATATCCCTGGGGGTATTGGCGTATAGCAATTCTTTGGGCAACAGCTTTGTATGGGATGACTCCGGCTTTATAATCAAAAACGATTTTATAAAAGACCCCAAGCTAATTTCCTCATATTTTACTTCCAAAGAGGCCCTGGCAAAAGGAAGTCTTGCCGGTGAGAATTACAGGCCATTCCTGACGCTTTCGTACGCGATAGATTACTTTTTCTGGCGGTTAAACCCGCTCGGCTACCACATCTCAAACCTTTTTTTTCATATACTATGCGCCATTTTGCTTTTTTTCATTGTGCTAATTCTCACAAAAGACAGGATCGTAAGTCTATTTACGGCCCTTTTTTTTGTAACTCATCCGATACAGACCGAAGCAGTTACCTGGATATCCGGAAGGGCTGATGTTCTCTTCTTATTTTTTTATTTGTCTTCACTGCTTTTATATATCAACTTTGTAACGCGCGGGCGACCGGGACTTTATTTTCTTTCGCTCATTGCTTTTGCATGTTCGCTTTTTTCAAAGGAAATGGCAGCGAGTTTACCCTTCATAATAATCTTGTACGATATTTTTTACGGAAAAAAAGAAAAAATCAGCGCGCGCGCGGTAAGGTATTTTAGTTTTTTTTTAATACTTGAGTCTTACATAATTCTGCGCCTTCATATTATAGGAAAACTTGCGCAGACCGGTTACTGGACAGGGGATGTATACACGACCTTTCTTTCGATGGCTCGCGGCGTTGTATTTTATATAAAACTACTTTTGTATCCGGTTAACTTGTGCGCTGATTATCTGAAGTTTCCGCTCTCAGACTCTATTAAAGAGCCCGGGGTAATTTTTTCCATTGCGGTGATAGGCATGCTTTTAGGCGTGGCATTAAAGCTTTCCAGGAAGCATAAGCACATTTCTTTTTCCATACTCTGGTTTTTTATAACCCTGGGCCCCGTTATAAACATTATCCCCATCAATATATTAATAGCGGAGCGTTTTCTGTATTTACCATCAATAGGATACTGCCTGCTAATCGCCGTGCTTATAGCAGGAGCCGCGGACAAGATGAAAAAAATAAAAGGCTTAATTTATTTGCCACTCGCTTTTGCTGTTTTTTTAGTCGGTGCATATTCGTATTTAACCATGATGCGAAACGAAGATTGGGCAGATGATGTAACGCTATGGGAGCAGACTGTCCAAGTATGTCCCAACAACGAAAGGGCGCATCACAATTTAGCGGCATCTTATATCATAAAGGGAACCGATATCGAAGAGGCGCATAAACAAGCTCTGAAAGCCCTCGAAATTGAGCCGGGTTATTCCCGTTCGAGATTAGTGGTGGCAACATACCTTATCAACAAAAATAAACCGCCAGATGCCATTGCGGAAATTAAAAGGGCAATAAAGGATGATCCGTATTTTGTGGAAGCGTATGCCTTTTTAGGTAATATTTATACGTTTCTGGGGGAGTACGAAAAAGCGTATAACGAATACAAAAAAGCGCTGATATTAAAGCCGGACTTTCTTGAAGCCAGTATAAATGTGGCAACACTTTATTTAATAAAAGGCGACATGGGTTCAGGCATTGAAGAGTTCAATAAAATCCTAAAAAGGCCCAGGGTTCGGCATCACAAATCGATTTATGCCGCGGTATACCTAAGACTGGGAGATGCCTATTTTACAGCAGGTGACGAAAAAAGCGCCATGCGGGCCTGGCGTAAGGTTCATGAGGACTTTGCTACCGAAATATGGTTTCACGAGATATCCAAATTTCTTATAGGGGAAATTACACTGGAGGGCTTACTCCGTGAATCCGACAGTTGGCAACCGGAATTTAAGGCCATATGCTATTACTATGTCGGCTTAAAAAAAGAGATGCAGCGCGATTTTGAGGGCGCTAAAATCTATTACGAACAATCCAAAAACCTTATCACGAAAACGTTTCAGCAAGTCCGGGTGCTTGCAGAGAGACGCTTACTAGCGCTGGAAGAAAAATAAAGCGGAGGCAATTATGCTTGAAGGCAAGAAAATTATTGTGGTCATGCCGGCTTACAACGCGGAAAAAACGCTTAAAAAAACCTATGATGAAATTCCAAAAGAAATCGTAGATGAGATCCTTGTAATAGACGACTATTCTACCGACAGAACAGTTGAGGTCGCCAGGGGGATGGGGCTCGAAGTTTATGAGCACGAGAAAAATAAGGGGTATGGAGCGAACCAAAAAACATGTTACAGCCAGGCCCTTAAGAAGGGCGCCGATATCGTAATAATGCTTCATCCCGATTATCAATATCCGCCTAAGCTTATAACTGCAATGGCAGGCCTCGTGTCCTCAGGTATTTTTGACGTGGTTTTGGGCTCCAGGATTCTGGGGGGTATGGCCATTAAAGGGGGCATGCCTCGATATAAGTATTTTTTCAACAGAATGCTTACCTTAGCCGAGAATGTTTTAATAGGCCAGAAACTTTCGGAGTATCACACCGGTTTCAGGGCATTTTCCAAAGAAGCGCTGAAAAAAATTCCTCTTTTAGAGAATTCCGACGATTTTTTATTTGATAACCAGATGCTTGTTCAGGCGATTTTCTTTGGTTTTAAGATCGGTGAGATAACGGCGCCCTCTAAATACACTAAAGAATCATCATCGATAGGGTTTAGGAGAAGTTTAGTCTATGGTGTTGGCGTAATCACTACGGCCATGAAATTTGCCATTCAAAAACTGAAAATAGCCCGGTTTCCTATGTTCGATGAAGAGGGGGCGAAGCTTGACAAACCATAATAATATGGTAGTATAGTAGCATAAATGAAGAAAAAAGCGGCAAAGCGAAAAGAGACTCATGTCGGCTTAGACATCGGCGCCCGGCTTATAAAGGCATTAGAGGTATCGCAAGAAGGAGAAACGCAAAGGCTTAACAAGATCCAGGTCGTCGAAATAGACACGCCTCCGACCAGCGAAAAAACAGCCAAAGCGTTAAAATCCCTGTTCGATAAATTTCAGCCCTCCGTCAAAGAAGTTAACATTTCCCTTGCTGCGCCATCCGCCATTGTAAGATTTATCAGCATGCCCAAAATGACAAAAGAAGACCTCAAAAATTCCCTTCACTTCGAAGCCGAAAAATATATCCCGTTTAATATAAACGAAGTGTTCATTGACGCCTCAATTCTGGACGACGCAAGTGAAGGGCACAGCAAGGATATGCGCGTTCTCCTGGCGGCGGCAAAAAAAGACGCCGTGGATTCAAAGATTGCCACGTTAAAAGAGCTCGGGAGTTCTGTTTCGGTGGTAGATATTGACGGCTTTGCATGCTTTAACGCCCTCTGTAATTCCCGCGGGAAACTTGATGGCTCAAAGAGTGCGGCAGTTTTGAATATTGGCTATACTCAAACCAACGTTATCATAGCCCAGGGTGAGAGTCCTTTTTTCACAAGAGATATACAGATTGGCGCCAGAGACATTTCCAAGGCTATTTCCGACCACCTCAAGATCGAGGAAAAAGGGGCGGATAAGTTTATATTTGACCCGAAAGACAAAGCCACAGAAATTTTTGAAGCCGCGAAATCGGTTTTAAACAATCTCGCAGATGAATTAAGGCTCTCGTTCGGATACTACGAGAATCAAAACGGCAAAAGTATTAATGAAATTTATATATCCGGCGGCACGACACGGCTAGGCGGCATCGTGGATTACCTGGAGGAAAATTTCGGAATGAAACCCATAATCTGGGATCCGTTTTCGAAATTCGAAATTAGCCCGGACATAGACGCAAAATCGCTGGAACCATTGCGTTCGCAATTTGCAGTCGCTGCCGGCCTTGCCATCAGAAAATAAAAGACTAAAACATGATCGAACTGAACCTGCTGCCCGAAGAGCTTAAGAAGAAGAAAAAAAGAATCGAATTACCCGAGATTCCGTTTATCCCGATTAGCATTGCTTTAATCGCAGCGCTTGTAGTAATTCAGCTTTTATTAAGCGGTTGGATAGCGGCAACCAAATCGCAGATTTCTTCTTTGGAGAAAACCTGGAAGGATTTAGCGCCAAAAAAAACGGAATTTGAAAGTATAAAAAAGAAGATTTCCGCTATCACCGGGAAGGCGCAGACCATTGAGTATCTTATCGATAAGCGTGTGAGCTGGGCACGTTTTTTAAATGAGTTAAGCGACAGCGTCACAAGCAACGTTTGGCTTACAGGCCTCTCGTACAGCGAAAAAAGCGGAGTGCCCGTCACCAGGGCTTCGTCAAAAATTAAAACAAAATCCTCCCCGAATCCAAAAACCAAAACCCGCCGAGAACGCACTCTTACGATATCCGGCTCTGCCTCCGGAAGAGGGGAAGAGGCAACAGCATACATTGCGCGCTTCATACAGTCCCTGAAAGATAACGGTGACTTTTTTAAGAATTTTAACGATATCGAACTCGTTTCTATAAAACAAGATTCCGTGGCAGACCAGAATGTCATGGACTTCAACCTTGCTTGCAGATTTAAACCCGATGCGGCAGGAGACTAAATGACGGCTTTACCAGGTTTATTTAAGAACATGCCCGAGCTTGCGCTGGATAAATCGAAAAAGAGAATACTGCTTGTTTATGCCGGTATTTTATTAGCGGCCCTTGCGATCTACTTTTTGGTTTTTTTGAAACCGACCCTTGCAAGGTTATCCGATTTGGTTCCAAAAGCGCAAGCCCTTCGAACGGACATAAAAGCAGTCCAAAACGAGCTTCCTTTCGAAGATAAGCTCAAGCAAAAACTTGAAAGCCTGCAGGGTGAATTAGGCGGCTACGAAAAGAAGCTTTCGCGGGAAAAAGAAATACCAATGCTCCTGGAAAGTCTTTCCAAGATGGCAAACGAATCCCGTGTAAAAATATTGGGTATAACGCCGCTCGGTAAAACCTCCGGGAGGCAAGGAACCGATGTTGCCGACAACGAACGTATTTACCAGGAAGTCCCTATTGCAATAAGCGCCGAGAGTGCATACCACGCATTGGGCGATTTTATAAGCAAGTTGGAAAATGACGAACGTTACATGCAGGTTTCGGATATGAAAATCACACCCAACAAGGTTACGCCGAAACGACACAATGTCGAATTCATAGTGTACGCTTATACGTTTAAGGGGGACGAATAGATGAGCACGAAATGCATATGTATTTTAGCGCTCCTTTTCGTTGTCTCAATTTCTTTTAGCGTTATTGCGCATGCAGACGGGTCTTATGTCTACGACTCGCACGGCAGGCGCGATCCGTTTGTCCCGCTTTTAGGCGTAACATCCGGACCCCTGGGGTCGTTGGAAGATATTATGGGCATAGAAGACGTAAGCCTCCAAGGGCTTGCCGTTGACTCCGCCGGCAGAAAAGTCGTTGTAATAAACGGTGAGATGGTAATCGAAGGCCAGACCGTAGGCCGTCTTACCGTGAAAAAAATTTTAAAAGACGAGGTCATATTGATTATAGATTATCGGGAGTATACGCTTAATCTTTATCAGGATAAAGATTAGATAAAACGGAGGAAAAAATGGCTAAAACAAAATTATGCATTCTCATTATCGCTTGTTTATTTACATTTCCGGTTCTCTCGGGACATTCCCAGGAAGCAGTGATTATGCCAACGGGCATCGCGGAGCAAGGTATCACGGCGATAGACGAAGGAGCCCCTCATGTTAGCCCGGGTAATGTTACGGTAAATTTTAAAGAAGCCGACATACGCGCTGTATTGAATTACCTCGCCGAAGTAAGCGGGGTGGATATTGTTCCCGCGCCGGACGTATCGGGGCCCGTTACGCTTAAGCTGAGCGACAAGCCGTGGAATGTGGCGCTCGATATTATTGTAAAAAATTACGGGTATGCGTATGAGCGCGAAGGAGGCATTATAAGAGTTGTAACGGTGAGTAGCCTCCAACAGGAAGAATTGTCTACGGAGGTTATCATGTTAAACTATAGCGCAGCCGAAGACGCCAAGGCAGCGGTTACGGATATGCTGACAGCCCGCGGCAAGCTAACGTTTGACAGCAGGACGAATTCCCTTATTGTTACCGACCTTGCTACGAACATTTATAAAATAAAAAAGGTCATCGAGCGAATAGACAGAAAAACGCCCCAGGTCATGATAGAGGCTAGAATACTTGAGACGCTTTTAGAGGATGATGAGAAGATGGGCATTGACTGGACGCTCAAGATCGCGGCTATCGGAGCTAAGAGGCCAACAACGATGCCGTTTGCAAATTGGGGGTATCGAGATATACTTCCCCATGCCTTGGATCGATTTTATCCGTTTGGGCAGACTGGACAAAATACGCTGACGGGTGGAATTCTCGCTGGTACATCGGTGTCAACCGATGCAGTTGAATTTCCAAGCGTGTCAACAATGGATGGACCCACTTCGTTTCCTTTCGTAGATCCCAGTGCATTTACCTACGGAACGTTGGATTTTTCGCAGTTCCAGGCAGTGCTTGAACTCTTAAAGCAAAGGCGAAGAACAGAAATTATATCAAATCCGAGAATCACGACGCTAAATAACGAAGAAGCAAAAATTCTCGTGGGCAGGGTTTACAATTTCCCGAAATTCGACCAGGCAGAGGAAACAGGCCGTTGGGTCATAAGCGGATATGAGGCAAAGGAACTGGGTATCAAACTTCTGGTGACTCCCCAGGTTAATGAAAACCAGGAAATAGTCGTTGATCTTAAGCCGGAAATCAGTAACTTCCTGGGCCTTGAAAAGATAAGCGAAGAGCTGAGCGCGCCTCTATGGTCAACCAGGGAGGCCGATACCCATGTCATGGTTAAAGACGGCGATACTATTTTTATAGGCGGGCTTGTAAGGGAAAACAATATCGAAGTGGACAAAAAAGTTCCGCTACTCGGCGATCTATTTGGCGACATACCGCTGGTGGGAGGCCTTTTCAAGCACAAGGGGGTAAATAACGAAAAAACCGAACTGATTTTCTTTATAACAGTCCATATCGTAAAAGACATGAAAGAGTTGGCGCAGATAGCTATGAGAGGCGTATCTGCGACAACGATGCCTGCGGATCTTTTAGAGAAAATCACCACGCCAGTAAGTATCGAGAAAAAGCCAATCTTTGACTTCAGGAAAAAAACCGATGCATCCGTAAAAGGAAAAAAGTAAGGCCCTGATGAAGCAAATTTTAATTAATGTCGAACCATATGAGAAGAGGGTCGCCGTTACCCTGAGGGGCACCCTGGAAGAGTTTCACATTGAAAGAGCCGACCAGGCGCGCCTTGCAGGCAATGTCTATAAAGGCGTTATCGAATCCGTAGTGCCGGGCATAGGGGCGCTTTTTGTAAACATAGGAACGGGCAAGAACGGTTTCTTATACATAGACGACCTTGAAGGGAGCAGGTCGCAGCCGCTCCTGGAAGAGGAGGTGGCTGTCAATAAAAAGGGGAAGATACCTGGTTTTTTTGCGAGAAAAAACCCGCCCCCCAAGCAGAGCGTTTCTCCCGGACGCCCCAAAAAGGGCCAGGAGGTTATTGTTCAGGTTGTAAAAGAGCCGATCGGCACAAAGGGCCCGCTCCTTACTACGGATATAAGCCTGCCCGGAAAGTATATTGTCTTTATGCCGTTTAATGACACTGTAGGTGTTTCCAAGCGCGTCGAGGACAGGCAGAAGAGGGCAAGGCTGAAAGAGGTTTTGGAAAAATTAGACTTGCCTAAAGGTATGGGGTGCATCGCCAGGACGCAGAGCATCGAAGCGAATCCGAGGCAGATCCGGTTAGAATTTAAGTATCTCCTTAGCCTGTGGTCTCGCATACAGCAACGCGCCGAAAAACAAAGGGCACCTCTGGCGGTCTACGAGGAATACGGCCTTCCTCTTAGAATTATACGCGATTATTTCGACGAGGACATAGAGAAAATTTTAGTCGACTCAAGAGAAGAGTATAAAAAGATCGCGCGTTTTGCCGGCTCCATACAGTCTAACTTAAGAAAAAAGATTTTTTATTACAGGGGAAAAACTCCCCTTTATGAAAAATACGGCATCGAGGAACGCATAGAAAAAATATTTCACAGGAAAATATTTTTAAAAAGCGGAGGGTCTATCGTAATAGAGCAAACAGAGGGACTCGTCGCCATCGACGTAAATACCGGTAAGTTCACCGGCAAAAGGAATCCTGAGGAAACAGTTTTTAAAACAAATATGGAAGCTACCCAGGAAGTCGCAAGACAGGTGATGCTTCGCGACATAGGCGGCATTATAGTTATAGATTTTATTGACATGGCTGACAGGGGGCACAGGAAAGAGGTCACGAGGGCGCTTGAGAGCGCGTTCAAAAGAGACAAGGCGAAGATAAATATTTCACCTATTTCATCTATTGGCCTTGTTGAAATGACCCGCCAGAGGATAAGAAAAAGTTTAGAAAGCGTCTCTTTCAGGGAATGCCCGTATTGTAACGGCATGGGCCGCGTAAAAACACCCGCAACTATTGCAATCGCAGCTATCCGAAAGCTACGCAGGAAACTCGCCGAAAAATCCCCGAGAGAGGTTTTTATAATAGCGCACCCCGACGTAGCCGATCACCTGGAAGCGGTGTTCAAAAACACGCTTCGTTTTCTGGAGAGAAGATTCAGAAAACGCATCACGATAAAACGTGATTCAAAAATCCACGTCGAAGATATATATTTTGAGTAAAACAAGAATGGGTAACCCGCATGCAATGGAGCAAACGACCGAATAATAACGGCACCACCCTAGTTGAAATACTCTTTTCGGCCGCAATTCTTGCCATGGTCGTATCGGGTGTACTTTTTATATTTGCCCAAACGCTTGACATGTCAAAAAGAATCGATTATGAATATACAGCGACAAATCTTGCCAAGGCGAGAATGGAAAGGGCAAGAGCCGTTATAGAATCAAGTGGGTTCGATTCCCTGGGCGATTTAAACGAAACCGATACAATGGTAGATGAAACCGGCGGCGGGAACCTAAGCGGCGACTTTAAACGCTCGACAACGGTAACCGTACTTGATGCAAACCGCACGCAATTTGAAGTCGTAGTCATATATAAATATAGGGGTAACTGGAAGAATGATGCTTCCGTAACGCTTACTACAATTTTTTCGACAATACAGTAATAGTATGAAAAGAAAAAAGCATTATAAAAGCGGCGTGACGCTGATCGAGCTTATGATGTCGGTTCTCCTGGGCACCATTTTGCTAGGCATTGTCTTAGGCGCATGGTATTTTACCTATAGAAACTGGGCGCTTGATAGAATAAGGACAAAGAACAGGGTTGAGCTTCAAATCGCCGTGGAACGGATCAAGAGCGAGCTCAGGCTTTCAAGCACTACATACCTAAGCCTTCACCCCGCAGGTGAAACCGAATACACTGCCATAAGTTTTCCGATGGCAGATTCTGACGCGAACGGCTTTTTTAGCTTAGACGGCGATGGGCACATCGACTGGGATAAGAGCGTCATATACCACGTTTATGATAATTCGTCGACAGGATTCACGGAGCTTAGGAAAACAGAGTTTACCAGCAACCACGACGTATTAGTTGTCGATGCCCAAAGAGAGACACAGCTTGCCAATGCCGTGGCAAACGGAGACGGTTCGAGTGGACCCAACTCAGCTAATGCAACTACTGAAACTATAGTCGAAAAACTCACAAGTTTTATCATAAACCCGCAGGCGCAGGAATTTGACGGGTACAGCCCTACTGCCAAAAAAAGCGACAACGTGACGTTCGGTAGCGTCAGGCTTACATCGGGAAATCATGATTTCAGGTTCGAGGTAACCGGGAAAAATACCAATAATACCGATCCGTCGGGATATAAATTTGGCATAGACACGCTTTCTATTTCACCGAGTGGCTGCAAGCAGGAAATGGAGGTTTACACGCCTCAAGCATCAAGTGGGGATACTAGCGCAAAGATCGGCCCCAATTTACTCTGGAGCGGAAATAATTTTCAGCGATACAGTGCTGACGCAGTCGGCGACTATGCCACCTTTAGGCTATATTACGACAGCTGGCTTGAATCCAATTTTGATAATTCTGTAAGAGAGAATACGATTTTGACAGGTGACGATCTATCCGTGCAATTACCGGATCTCGATTCGGGAGAAGAAGTTACGTGGACCGCAGATGTTGAAGCGGGTAGTGTAAACGGCGATGCGGTAAAAGCGGATTTTCCTTTGACACTCGCCGGAATAACTATAAGAAATGTTATTTCCTCCGTCAACATCGATTCAGGCGGAAATGCATTTAGAGTCCAGTTTGACTCGCATTCTACTTCTCCCCTGACAATTGATGCCGCTTATATTGACGAAAGGGATTCCGGCGAAAATTGCGTGAATCCTCCGGTAACCACAACCCCCGGTGAAACAAGGATACAACTTTATTTTACCGACGCTTTGGATAATATTCTGCCGGGAATAACAATTCCCGCCGGTGAGAGCGCATATTCGAATTGGGCAATTTTTCCGATTGATTCTTCAAAAAATTACTTTGTGACCTTCTCTGTATCAGGGGCCTCATTTGCAAGCCACTGGGCCGGGACCGAGCCAACTGAAACAAATTCATATTTGATGGGTGGCGATTATGCTGCACAGGCTGTGTGGTCTGATGTGACCCATTATCTCGTACATGAGTCTTTACCTCCCTTCGCCGACGAAAGGTACACTTCATCCGCGAATATTTACGCGCAGGCTTCGCTTGAGGTTTGGTCACAAAGCGGTAGTGTTACAACGCAGATTTATGATACAAAAATAGCGAACCCAGTTTATAGGCCAATGAATTATTCGAGCTTTGGATCTGTTTCGGTCTACGGTCGTTCAAGTGATGATTCCCTTATGAGCGGGGCATCGGCGTGGACTGCCGGATCTGTGACCGGCACAGGAAGATATGCGCAGGCCAAAGCAGATCTTTCTGTAATACCGTATTGGACATGCATCGATCATTCGGCGGCTATAAATGTCCCAGATTCAAGCTATAAAAATTCCGGCATGATAACCTGCTCAGGGGCGGGATGTGGAAAGTTTCTTATTCCGACTCAGGGCGTTAATGCGCCCTGGGTCGATAATATTTTAGTCACCTGGCCGGGAGAGACAACGATGTGCGACATAAGCGGTTATTTTGCGCAAGATTCAGACTACGGAATTATAAAACTTCTTGTAGATGGAAATGAGCTGATAAAGGGTATGGAGTTTAATGTAACGGTTTACGAAGATTTTCAAGGTGCGGTCTATACAACAAGCCAACAAACTGAGGTCGAACCGAGGAATACCGGAAAATGATTAAAAATAAAAAAGGCGCAATATTCATAACCGTTATGGTTATTTCCATGCTTATGATTTTGGTGGGTGTAAGCGCCTCAAACATGTTAATGCAGGATGTCCACATGGTCAAGTACTTGAAAAAATCCACGACGGCGCAGTATATTGCCGAAGCGGGTATAAACGACGGCCTGGCGACACTAGTGCAAAACGGTTTTGCGGCCAAGGATACGGATTTTCCTTTAATTGATAATACTTTTGGCGGGGGAGGCTATAATGTTACTGTGAGCGAAGTAGGCGGCAGGGTGCTTCTAACATCGGTCGGCACTTTTGAGAGTATTTCGCGAACAGTTGCGGCGGAAGTAAAGGATAATACTGCTACGGCACTTTTGTATATGATGGCATCCGGCACTGACTTAAGACTCAGGGCATTTTTTCTGGGTCTTGCGGATATCAATGGTGATCTTCATGCAAATAACGATTTGAGGTTAAAAGCACAGGCGCTTGCGCTTATTGACATAGACCCTTGTGGCGCCACATGTTGCGATGGAAACATCTCGGCCTGTAACAGGATTTTCCAAGCAACCGGATTTTTAGGTTTTATAAATGTTGCAGGAAGCACAACCGAAGGCATTACCGTTGCGCCGGTATCGTTTCCCCAGTTTGACTACGCCTATTATGTAGTCCAAGCAGTAGCCAGCGGTGATTACTATAATGGAGATACCGACTTCGGTTCAGTTGGCACTACGACCGACCTCACCCCAGGAAACGGTATAGTATACGTTAACGGTACCGCCAATTTATTTGGAACTGTAAATCTAAACGGAGGGATCGTTGCGGATAAGATCAATGTCCGCGGCCGGTTAAACCAGATAAAAACAGGTAGTAAAAATGTTATTATCGCAAAAGGAAGCGATACCGGAGGCACCGAAGGCGACATAAGCATATTTTTTCGGTTGGATGTCGAAGAGGCCGTTGTTTTTGCTGCGCGCGACTTCAAGGTAGTCGCGGCTTTTTCGACTGTTGTAGTTACGGGTTCTCTTTTGGGCAGGAGAAACATAAGAATCTGGGATTTGCTAAGCAGTATCACCTATAACCACAAACTTTTAAGTCCTACCGGAATACTTGGCCCAAATGGCGAAACCGAGCCATTCACAGTAGTTAGCTGGAATAAGTAAGGGGACGTCTCACTTTGACCTATCCTTTTGCCGCGCAAAGGGTTATGACGCCTACCGGTACATTTTACAAAAATTCTGCTTGACAAATTGAAAAGTTATGCTAAATTAAGTAACCTTATAGCTGTATTACTAATATATTAACAAATAATTAGGAGATAACGATGTACGCAATAGTAGAACTCGGAGGCAGGCAATATAGGGTAGAGAAGAATAGCGAACTTCTTGTAAACAGGATGCCCGGCAAGCCATCCAGCGTAGTAAAATTTAAACACATACTGTTTGCGAAAGAAAAAAATGCCTATCATTCGGGGACTCCGTATTTAAAGGATGCCTATGTAACGTGTGAAATTTTATCGCATCCGCGGGCAAAAAAAGTAATAGCGTTTAAATATAAAAGGCGCAAAAGTCAAAAGAGGATAAAGGGCCACAGACAGGACCTGACGAAACTCAAGGTTAAGGAAATAAAGATATAGGAGTTTAGTATGGCACATAAAAAGGGATTAGGAAGCTCTAGGAACGGTAGAGACTCTAACTCGCAACGCCTTGGCGTAAAGCGATACGGCGGACAGTTTGTCCTGGCTGGCAATATTATTATAAGGCAGCGCGGGACACCTTTTAAGGCCGGTCTGAACGTCGGCCTGGGCAGGGATGATACACTTTTTGCCAAGGCAGACGGCATTGTTACTTTTTCCTCGCGCGTAGTAAGCGTCTTACCGAAATGAAATGCTTATTGATCAGGCCAAAATTCATGTCAAAGCCGGTGATGGCGGTAACGGTTGCACGAGTTTTTATCGAGATAAATTCGTGCGCAAGGGTAAGCCTAACGGCGGAGACGGCGGAGCCGGCGGCAATCTAATCTTTAAGGTGGATAAAAATATCCGCACCCTCCTCGATTTTCAATACAACAGACACTTCAAAGCAGCGCGTGGCAGACATGGCGGTTCCAATAATAAAACCGGAAGAAGCGGTGAAGACCGCTATGTAAAAGTTCCTCCCGGAACAATACTTAAAGACGTGGCTACGGACCTCCTCTTAAGAGACTTAACGCATGACGGCGAAGAAGTTATTGTGGCCGTAGGCGGAAGCGGGGGAAAAGGGAATACAAAAAAAAGAGATGCTACTTCCGGAGAAAAAGGCGAGGCCAAGGAACTCGCGCTAGAATTAAAGCTCATCGCCGATATCGGTATTATCGGTTATCCCAACGTTGGTAAATCCACCCTCATCTCGCGCGTCTCAAGCGCGAAATCGAAAATCGCATGTTATCCTTTTACAACTAAAGCACCCATACTCGGCATCGTGAAAATGTATGATGGCGACCTGGCGTTTGCTGACATGCCGGGACTCATCGAAGGCGCGCACAAGGGGCGCGGGCTTGGTGATGAATTCTTAAGACACATAGAGCGAACTAGAATTTTAGTGCACATGGTCGACATTGCCCAGGTTGAGACAAGGAACGCATACGACGACTACGTTTCCATAAATAACGAACTATCGCTCTATGGCAGGCACTTAAGCGCGAAGCTGCAAGTCATAGCCTGCAACAAGATGGACCTCCAAGATGCAAAGAAAAATCTTGACGCCTTTCGAAAGAAAATAGATAAAAAAGTGTTTCCTATTTCTGCGGTAACGGGTGTTGGGGTTAAAGAATTGTTGGATGAGATTTGGAACCTGGCGAAGAACGGCTAATGAGGTAAAAATGAAATACAAAAAAATTGTTATCAAAATAGGCACAAGTGTCCTGGCTAAAAAAACCGGCCAGATCGACAAAAATATTATCGATAGTATTGCTTCCGGGGTATCGTCACTTTTAGATAAAGGCATAAAAGTTATACTCGTAAGCTCAGGCGCGATAGGCGCGGGAACGGGCGTTCTTAAATTAAAACAAGTTCCGACGTCTTTATCCGATTTGCAGGCTATAGCCTCAGTAGGGCAGAATGAGCTCATGCGTCTTTATAGCGAAGCCTTCAAAAAACGAAAACACTTAATAGGACAGATTCTCCTGACGCAGGATGATTTTAACAACAGGCGCCGGTACCTCAATATCAAGTATACCATTGACACTTTAGCTTCAAAGAAAATTATCCCGATAGTTAATGAAAACGATACCGTTTCGACGGAGGAGATCAAGTGCGGGGATAATGACCGCCTCGCAAGCCTCGTGGCTGATCTTTGTGAGGCGGATTGCCTGGTTATGCTCACGAATGTCGACGGACTTTACGACAAGGAAGGATCGGTTATAACCATTGTAGATGAAATATCGGATGACATAAAGAAACTCGCCGTAAATAAGTGCTTATCTTTTACAAAAGGCGGTATGGCAACTAAAATCGAAGCGGCCGGGAGGGCTATCCATTCAGGAATCGATTGTTTTATCGCAAACGGCAAATTCGCAGATAGCGTAGCCGACATTTTGGAAAACAAGAAAAAATGTACATATTTCATGGCAAAAACAAAAAAAAATAAGGCAAAGAAGCGATGGATAGCCTATTCCTCAAAGATTAAGGGGAAAATAATTGTCGATGACGGGGCGAAAAAAGCCCTCGTAGCAAGCCACAAGAGCCTTCTCTCTTCCGGTGTCATCGGAAAAGAAGGTAGTTTTAAGGCCGGAGATGTTGTCGCAATAGCGGACTCGAAAAAACAGGAATTCGCCAGGGGTCTTACAAGTTACGCGTCGAAGGAGATAGAGAGGATCAAGGGCCTGAAGACAAGCCAGATAAAATCGGCCCTGGGCTATAAAGATCACGACGAGGTTGTTCACCGGGATAACCTCGTTATTTTATCGATAACGGAGTAGGGAATGAATCTTAAAAAAGAGATTATAGAAATCGCAAGGCAAGCGAAAATTGCGTCCAGGGCGCTCTGCTCCTTAAAAAGCAAAGCAAAAAACGCAGCCTTAAAGCAAATGGCAAAGAATTTAATTAAATCCAAATCTTTCATCTTGAAGGCAAATGAGAAAGATCTTAGAAAAGCTAAAAAATCCGGGCTTAAAGTGTCTTTCGTGGACCGCTTAAAACTGAATGAAAAACGAATAATTGATATGGCAGATTCAGTGGCTAGCGTTGCCAGGCTGGAAGACCCGGTTGGGATTATGGAAAGATTGACAAAAAGGCCGAACGGCCTTCTTATAGGGAAAGTGCGCGTTCCCATAGGCGTGATTTGCGTCATTTACGAATCCAGACCTAATGTGACCGCTGACTGTATCGGGCTTTGCTTAAAATCCGGTAATAGTGTGATTTTAAGAGGCGGTAGCGAAGCCATGAATTCAAATATAGCGATATTCGACGTCTTAAACAGGGCTGCCGCAAAAATGAACCTCCCGAAAAACGCCATTAACATGGTGAAGACGCCCGACCGCAAAGCGGTTGATGCCTTGCTGGGCGCAGAGGGCTTGATTGATGTTATTATACCGAGGGGCGGAGAGTCCCTCATACGAGAGGTAACAAGAAAGTCAAGAATCCCGGTTATCAAGCACTACAAGGGCGTGTGCCATGTGTATGTGGACGAGGACGCAGATTTGAACATGGCAGAGTCTATTGCCTTTAATGCCAAGGTCCAGCGGCCCGGCGTGTGTAACGCCATGGAAACGCTTCTTGTCCACAGGGACGTCGCGGTGCGCTTTTTACCGTCTCTGGCCAAAAAGCTTATCGATGCCGGAGTCCAGTTGCGCGGGTGCGCGCTCACTAAAAGAATTTTACGAAATAGAACAATAAAAAAAGCCAAGGAATCCGACTGGCCAAAAGAGTACTTGGAATTAATACTTTCGGTGAAAGTAGTTAACAACCTTAAAGAGGCGATTGATCATATAAGTAAATACGGCACATCACATTCCGACGCTATTGTTACCGAAAACCATGAGCGCGCCATGGAATTCCTTGAGAAAGTGGATTCAAGCTCGGTTTATGTAAACGCTTCAACGCGTTTTACCGATGGTTACGAATTCGGTAAGGGCGCAGAGATAGGCATAAGCACAGACAAGCTTCATGCCCGCGGCCCGATGGGTTTGGAAGAACTAACTACATATAAATACGTTATATTCGGTAATGGGCAGATCCGCAAATAAACAAATCGGAATATTAGGTGGCACTTTTAACCCTATTCATAACGGGCATATCTACATAGCTCTACGCGCGTTAAATGCACTTCACCTGCGGAAGATTATATTTGTTCCTACATACACGCCTCCTCATAAAAAAATTCATGGTAACGTAAAAACAAAGGACAGGATCAAAATGCTGCGTCTGGCGCTATGCGGCAGAAAAAAATTTGCCATTTCTTTATACGAAATAAATAAAAAGGAGAGGTCGTACTCAATAAAAACCGCTAAATTTTTTAAAAAAAAGCTAGGGAAAAATACTAAACTCTTTTTTGTGATTGGCACAGACTCTTTGGTGGGCTTAAAGAAATGGAAAGATTTTTCGAATTTAGCGAAACTTGTGCAATTTGCGGTGATTTCGAGGCCGGGATTTATGGTAAAAAATGCCCCTGCGGGCGTGCTTAAGGTAAAAGTCCCCGGCAAAAATGTATCTTCGACGGAGATAAGGCGCAGGGTAAGTAGGGGATTGGCCTTAAAAGGCCTTGTGCCGGGTGTTGTTTCTCGGTATATTAAAGCGAAGGGTTTATATGGCGCGTAAGGATTTTTGCCGTAATTTGCGCTATTCAACTTGAATTTGATGCGAATATGTGCTAAACTTGTGACAACTAAAAAAAAGGAGGTGCTGTAATGGCAGAAATGGAATTTTTTGATGTGAAGACAAAGAAAAAATTCAAAACAGGTGAGTTTAGGATTGAAGAGAGAAAAGGCCGGTTTTTTGCGGTAGCTAAATCCCCAACAGGAACTCATGAGTGTTGGAGAGTTGTATCCAAGGACGCAGCGGCTAAGCTGAAATAATATAGCGTAATAGCGACAAAATATTAGCTGCATCCTAATCGAAGTGAGAATAAACATAAAAGCTACCGAAAAAGCAAAACGGATAAGTGCCGCCGCGCTTGATTATAAAGCCGAGGACGTTGTCATAATGGACATGCGGGCGGTTTCAAATATAACTGATTTTTTCGTTATCTCGAGCGCGTCTTCAACAAGAAGGGTTCAGGCTATAGCAGACGGCATAGAAGAAGCCCTTAAAAACGACGCCTTAAAAAAAGCGCATATCGAAGGAAAAAAAGAAGCTCTTTGGGTGCTCATCGATTACGGAGATGTCATAGTACACATATTTCATAGCAAGATGCGAGAGTTTTATAATCTGGAAAGGCTATGGCATGACGCGCCCAAGGAGCGCATTTCTCTCCAATGCACATCACACAAATCCAAAAAAATCTGAAACTTGCCATAATACACGCCCTGAAAAATATTGCCGAAAAGACCGAAGCAGGCATTATGCCTGCGCCTATTAAAATCGAGCTTGAAATCCCGAGAGATTATAAACACGGCGACCTGACCACTAACATTGCCATGCGTCTTGCAAAGAGTTTTTCCGTAAACAGCGTAAAGTTAGCGGGCCTCGTTAAGGATGAGCTCGAGCTCGCCTTCGGCGCTACGCGGCTCTCAGGCCTTATCGACAGGATTGAAGTGTCCCCTCCGGGCTTTATTAATTTTTGGTTTAGTAAAAATAGGCTCCATGACGTGCTTGGCGAGATCCGGGAGGAGGCCGGCAACTTCGGCAAAAACCCTCTCGGTAAAGGCGAAAAAGTTAACATAGAATTCGTAAGTGCAAATCCCACAGGCCCGCTTACCATAGCGCACGCAAGACAGGCTGCTGTAGGTGACGCGCTAGGCCGTATATTGGAATTTTCCGGATATAAAGTATGTAGGGAGTACTTTATTAATGACGTGGGCACGCAGATAGAACTTCTTGGAAAATCCATATACGCACGTTACGCATCCTTGCTTGGCCGAGATCCGGAATTCCCTGAAGACGGATATCACGGCGAATACATTAAAGATATTGCGAAAGCATTCAAGGAAATTTACGGAAATAAATTTTTGGAAGAAAACTCCAAAAATACGCAATTTATAGCGAAGTTCGGAGTTAAATCGATGTTAAAAGAGATACGCGCTGACTTGGAAGCTTTTCGCGTATCATTCGACAGATGGTCCAGCCAGCAGAAAATTTCTGCGGAAAAAATAAAAAATGCATTAAATAAACTGGAGAAAAAAGGGTACGTTTACAAAAAAGACGGCGCTGTCTGGTTTAAATCAACCGCTTTCGGGGATGATAAAGACAGGGTAGTGGTGAAAAAAGACGGCTCGTATACTTATCTGGCGCCCGATATTGCCTATCATCTTGACAAATTCAAGAGAAAATTTAAAAAATTGATTGATATATGGGGGCCGGACCATCACGGCTATATACCGAGGCTTGTGGCATCAATGGAGGCGTTTGGCCATAAGAAAGAAAGCATATCAATTCTTATCGTGCAGCTTGCAACGCTATTCCGCGGCGGGGTCGCATTATCCATGTCTACGCGCAAAGGCGAATTTATAACGCTTAGAGAGGTCATAAAAGAGGTCGGTTGCGATGTCGCAAAATTCTTCTTCCTGATGCGAAAGCTCGACAGCCATCTTGACTTTGATTTGGAGGTCGCCAAGAAAAGTTCTCATGATAATCCGGTTTACTATATTCAGTACGCTCACGCGCGCATAGCCTCTATCCTGGATTTCAGCAAGAGCCTAAAAGGCGGCCTTAAAGCCGTAAGGTATGACGCCGGTCTCCTGGATCAACCGGAGGAGCTACTCATCTTGCGAATGCTATCGCAGTTTCCGCTTGCCGTGGAGGCAAGTGCCAAGTTACTCGAACCGTACCGCATGGTAAGTTTTTTAAACGACTTCGCGAAGGCGTTCCACAGTTTCTACACAAAATACAGGGTAGTTAGAGACGACGACTTGCCTCGCACCAAGGCGAGACTGGTTCTGGTTAACGGCGTAAAAACAGTCCTCGCCAACGGCTTGGGTCTTTTGGGTATCTCGTTTCCCGATCGAATGTAACTTATTGCCTACCGAAAGCTAAACCATGTTCGAAGCGCTGAAGATTTATAAGGGACAGGCTATTGACCTTGAGGAGACGTATCGCACCCTGACCGAGTTCGGGTATAAGAGGGTAGAAGCGATAACCGAAGAGGGCGACTTTAGCGCAAAGGGTGAAAACATTTTCGTATTTCCCGCCACTTTTGACTATCCCATTCGGATCGAATTGTTCCACAACGAAGTAGAAGGCATAAAAACCATCGACCCTGTATTGTACAAGGCCATATCGGACCATGAGATGGTTATTGTTCTGCCGATTAAGGGAATGCTCCGTAAGCGGAAATACAGGCCGCGTAAAATCCGCAAAGAAATCGACCCCATCGACACGTTTGTCGATATCGAGCCGTCTGATTACGTAGTCCACGTTGATTACGGTATTGGAAAATACTTAGGCATTGAACGAATTAAGACAAAAACCGGCGCCGAAGACCATCTGGTCCTTGAGTACAAAGACGGCGACAAGTTATATGTGCCTTTTGAGGATCTGAATAAAATCCAAAAATATATTGCCTTTGCCAAAAGGGCGCCGAAACTTTATAAAATCGGAAGCCGCAAATGGTCGCAGGCCAAGGAGCGTGCCCGTAAAAGCGTTGCGAGGGTAGCGTTTGAAATTCTGGAAATTCAGGCCAAAAGAAATATGCTGAACGGGTTTTCGTATTCCGGGGATACCGACTGGCAAGGCCTTCTGGAAGAATCGTTCCCACATAAAGAAACGAAAGACCAGATTAGGGCTACCGAGGAATTAAAAAAAGACATGGAGAGAAAAAAGCCCATGGATCGTCTCCTGTGCGGTGATGTGGGATACGGTAAAACCGAAGTGGCTTTGAGAGCCGCATTCAAGGCTGTTATGGACAATAAGCAGGTGGCAATTCTCGTTCCTACTACGATTTTAGCCGAGCAACACTATATAACTTTCAAAGGGCGCATGAAGGAGTTTCCCGTAAATATCGCGATGCTAAGCAGATTTAGAACAAAGGGCGAGCAAGATGTTGTTGTTGAGGACCTGCGCTGTGGCAGGGTAGATATTGTGGTCGGAACGCATAGGCTGCTTTCAAAAGACGTAAGCTTTGGCGACTTGGGGCTTGTTATAATCGATGAGGAGCAGCGCTTCGGCGTAAAACACAAAGAAGAACTAAAGAGGCTTCGGCTTGTTGTCGATGTTCTAACACTTACCGCTACACCCATTCCGCGCACGTTATATCTTGCGCTCATGGGCGGAAGAGACATATCCGTTATCGATACGCCGCCGCTTGAAAGGCACCCCATCCAGACGCACATAACAGAGTTTGACGAGCAACTCGTAAAAAAATCCATAAAGCGTGAAATAGCAAGAAAGGGCCAAGTATATTTTATTCACAATAGGGTCCAGGGCATAGAAAAAGTATGCCAGCGTTTGAGGGGGATGCTGCCGGATATACGCATTACAATCGCACACGGCCAGATGAAAGAAAAAGAGCTGGAAAAAACAATGGGCGAGTTCATAAAAGGAAATATCGATGTTCTTGTCTGCACTACAATTATAGAATCCGGGATAGATATACCGAACGCAAATACAATTCTTATTAATAACGCTGACAGATTTGGGCTTGCAGATCTATATCAATTGCGCGGTAGGGTCGGGAGGTTCACAAGGCGCGCATTTTGTTACCTCATAGTAAACCATATTCAAACCCTGACGGGCGATGTTCAAAGGCGGCTTAATACAATAACGAAATATCAAGAGCTGGGGTCCGGCTTCAAAATCGCTATGCAGGACCTGGAGATCCGGGGTGCCGGCAATCTCCTGGGCACCCAGCAGCACGGCTTCATTGACAGTGTCGGCTTCGACCTTTACTGCCGCCTCCTCCGCGACGCCATCAGCGCGGTCAAAGCAAAGTAAATCTTTCTCTTTATAAGAAGCAAGAGACGTAATTCCTTTCCTCGCAACCAGAAGCTTGTGCGGCATGCTATATTCTAACGAATGAGAGAGTATGGGCGTGAGGCTTTTTTGTGCGGTCTTGTAGGAGACCCTTTCTTTCCGCAATAATAAATATAAACATACACCTTACTACAATTTTTTGAAGAAGAAAGGGCTCCGTCGTTAAGTACCAAGCCGCACGCCAATACTCTCTCATTCCGTTAGTTTTTATCTCAATCTTTTAAGGCATTTAGGCTTGCATATAAGAGAGTATTATGATATATTTAGTGTCATGAAAAGAAACATAATTTCGCTGATATTCGCTGTCTATCTTGTAGCGCTTTTTGCGGGCGGGTGTGGTAGCCGCGGAGACAATGAGGTGTTGGCGCGTATTGACAATAAACGCACTATTACTGTCGGCGATTTCAATAATAGAATCAAGCAGCTACCCGAGCGTTACCAGGAAGTTATAAATCAAAACAAGAAGGCTTTTTTGGATGAGCTTATCGTAGACGCTGTATTGCATAAAGAAGCCTTAAAGCAAAAAGTGTACGAAAACGAAGAAGTTAAGGAAATGATCGGTGAGGCCACGAAAAAGATTTTAATTGCGCGCTTATTAAAAGAGGAAGTCGGCGATAAAGTTACGGTAACCGAAGAAGAGGTTGAGACTTACTACGGCGAGAACAGGGAGCAGTTTACAGCGCCTGAGTTGCTACGCGCTTCTCATATTCTTGTAAAAACCGAGAAGGAAGCCAAGGGCATTTTGGCAGAACTGGCAAACGGCAGAAATTTTGAAGACCTGGCAAAGGCGCGTTCAATAGATTCTTCGGCTAAAAACGGTGGCGATATCGGTTCTTTCACCAGGCAGCAGCTGGTGCCGGAATTCGAAGAGGCCAGTTTTAGCTTGCAGGTCGGTGAAATATCAGGTATCGTGAAGACAAAATTCGGATACCATATCATCAAGCTTACAGAGCGAAAAGAGCCACGCGTAAAAGAACTTGCCGAGGTACACGCTGCAATCGAACAATCTTTCAAAAGGCATAAAGGCAAGCAGCGTTTTACCGAATTCGTAAAAGACCTTAAAGAGAAATCCAAAATAACCATCAATACAGACCTCCTAGAAAACATATCCCAGGAAGAAGAATCCCCTAAAGAAAAACCCGAAGAATAAGACATGCCAGAAAGAGCACGGTTCGTTTTTAGTAAAGTGACGCTTGTGTTTGTAGCGGCGTTTTTATTCTGCGCGGCTCCATCCGCGTTCACTGAAGTGGTAGACAAGATACTTGTTATCGTAAACGATGAAATTATCACGCAGGGTGAAGTGGACAGGATCCTGATACCCATATATATTCAATACAAAAATTTGTACAGTGGACAGGAACTCACAGAAAAACTTGATGAGGTGAGGAGTAATGTCGTTTCCAGGCTCGTCCAGGATATGCTTCTCTTGTCCGAAGCAAAAAAAAGAGAAGTAGTGGTTACAGACGAAGAAGTTGAGCAAAGGATTGAGGAAATTAAGAAAAATTTTTCGAGCGAAGAGGAGTTTGAACGGGCCCTCGCAGCAGAAGATATAGCCCTGGGGTCCCTTAAAAAGAAGCATAGAGAGCGAATCATGATAGATAAGATCATAGACGCAGAAATCAGGCATAAGATTTCGGTTTCACCAAGCGAGCTCGTGGAATTTTACGAAACTAATAAAGAAAAATTTCGTGAACCGCAAAAAGTAAAAGTGAAATCCATCCTCATAAAGGTAAGCGAGGAACGCCCGGAAAAAAAATCGCTGAAACTGGCAAAAACGGTTTTGCGTAGACTTAAGGAAGGCGGTGATTTTGGGCTACTGGCAAAAGAATATTCAGACGGACCGTATGCGGAATCCGGCGGCCAAATGGGATGGGTGAGAGAAGGGGAGCTAATGGACAAGTTGAACGACCTCGTTTTTAGCCTGGATGAAAACGAGACGTCAGGTATTTTAAAAACAAAATTGGGGTTTCATATATTTCTGGTTGAGGAAAAAGAGCCGTCTAGTACCATGGACTTTAACAAGGCAAAGCCCAGAGTTGAGCAGATTACGCTCAACAAAAAAATACAGGACAAGCTTGGGCAATGGATAGAGAGCCTGAAAAAGGATGCATACATCGCGTTTAGGTAAAAAACTTGTTGTCATAACATCCGGTGACCCTGCAGGAATCGGTCCGGAAATAATCCTAAAATCACTTGCCGGTTTTTCGTCTTCCAAAAAAATACGCCAGCCTTTCGGTGCAAGCCACGCATTCACTCCGCTCGTTATAGGCGACTACAAGGTGTTTCAAAGGATTGCGAAAATATCTAAAATCGACATTTCTTCAATTCTACCCAGGCGGCCTGGAAATTTCGGAATAAAAGAAGGCCTTATTAATTTTATAGACCTGAGGAATGTTCCCCGCGGCAAAATATTTTTTGGAAAAACGAATAAGATTTACGGCAAAGCCGCAATGGAATACGTTTCATGCGGCGCTTTGATTGCCAGGTCATTTAAGGGCGCATCCCTTGTAACTGCTCCTATCAATAAGGCGTCAATAGCAAAAGCGGGTTTTAGTTTCGCCGGGCACACAGAGTTCCTTTCGCATGTTACGAAATCAAAAAAAGTTACAATGATGTTAGTCGGAGGCCCATTACGGGTGAGCCTTGTTTCCAGGCACGTCGCGATTAAAAACGTAGCAAAATCCATTACAAAAACCGAAATCGTAAAAACACTCCAAAATACCAGCTATGCGCTTAAAAAGTTTTTCAAAATATCTTGCCCGAAAATTGGCATCGCGGGCCTTAATCCTCACGCAGGTGAGTCCGGAGTTTTGGGGCAGGAGGAAAGAACCGTCATATCTCCGGCCGTAACCTATGTGAAAAAGAAAATAAAAAATTCAAAATTCATAGGGCCTCTCCCGGCAGATACGCTTTTTTACAAGGCATACAGGGGCGACCTTGATGCCGTTTGCTGCATGTATCATGACCAGGGACTCATACCCCTTAAAATGGTGGCATTTGAAAAAGGGGTGAACCTTACAATAGGCCTTCCATTTATCCGCACATCCCCGGATCACGGTACGGGATTTGATATTGCCGGACGCGACAAGGCAAACCCGTCCTCCATGATCGAGGCGATAAAACTGGCGGTCGAGTTGTGCTGACGAAAACGGAACTAAAAACGCTTTGGGGCAAACACGATTTTAGACCGATTAAGCGCCTGGGCCAAAACTTCCTCATTGATAAAAACATAAAAGAAAAAATTTTAAACAATATAGAGCTTGAGTCCGACGACATCGTTATAGAAATAGGTGCGGGGTTTGCCGAAATCACTTTAGACTTAGCAGGGCGGGCAAAAAAAGTTTTTGCTTTTGAAAAAGACAAAAAAATCGTTGCTATTCTTAAGGGCGCATTCTCCTTACCCTCCAACATTACGCTACTTCAAGAAGATTTCCTGGATGCTGATATAAAGAAAATTGCCCCGTGCGGGAAAATAGTTGTCTACGGAAATATACCATATTTTGTAACGAGCCCCATAATTGAAAAACTGATAAAAAACATTTCGTTAATAAAAGACATATATCTTCTCATGCAGCGGGAGGTTGCGGATCGGATTATGGCTGTACCCGGCTCAAGAGAAATCGGCCGCCTTAGCTTGTATGTCCAGTACTATACCGAGCCGAAATGCGTGTTTAAAGTCGGGAAAGACGCATTTTATCCCGCGCCCAAAGTTGAATCTACTCTTTTAAGATTGGCCCCTCTGCCAAACAGGCGCGTTCGAGTTAAAGATGAAAGCGTTTTGTTTGAGATTATAAAAAAAGCCTATAGCCAGAGGCGAAAAACCATCTTAAATTCGCTTTCCGGAAAGGGTATAGAGAAAGAAAGGGTGTTAAGTTGCCTTAGAAGCGCTAATATCGATCCTTTTTCGCGCGCCGAAGACCTGTCCTTGCAGGACTTTGCGCTCTTGGCAGATACTCTTTGAATTGACAAACCTTATTATATATGGTAATTTAATGCAATATGGCGAATACAAAAGCAATAGATAAAAAAACGGTTGAACACGTAGCCAGACTGGCGCGTGTTAATTTATCGGCGCAGGAGATAGGGATTTACAAGAAACAGTTGGCCGACATCCTGGAATATATAAACAAGTTAGGCAAGGTAGACGTTAAAAACACTCTTCCCACCAGCCACCCCATAGGGAAAATGAAAAACGTATTTAGGAAAGACAATATGAAGAAATCTCTTCCCGTAGAAGATGTTCTCCGTAACGCACCCAATAAAAAGGACAGCCTCTTTATTGTTCCTAAAATAATCGGATAATATGCATAGTAAAAAATCCATCCCAAATACGGCAAAATCTTGTTTAGACAGGATAAGCGCTATCAACGAGAAACTAAATGCGATTATCTATATTGATACGGACAAGGTGCTTAAAAACGCTCAGGAAAAACCTTCCGGCATACCCATAACTATTAAGGACAATATTTGCGTTAAGGACGAGCCAACAACATGTGCTTCAAGAATATTGGAAAATTTTAAGCCCCCTTACGATGCCACAGTTATCAAAAAGCTAAAAGATGCAGGTTTCATCTTAATGGGAAAAGCCAATATGGACGAGTTTGCTTTCGGTTCTTCCTGCGAGACATCGTGCTACGGCCCAACCCGGAACCCCTGGGACACAACGAGGATACCGGGCGGTTCAAGCGGCGGCTCTGCGTGCGCGGTGGCCGGAGGAGAAGTACCGATGGCTCTAGGCTCGGACACCGGAGGCTCAATCAGACAGCCCGCAGCCCTGTCAGGCATTGTGGGCATGAAACCGACGTATGGAAGGGTTTCGCGCTATGGCCTTATAGCGTTCGCCTCAAGTTTAGACCAGATCGGACCGCTTGCCGGAAATGTGCGCGACGCGGCCATGTTGCTTAACGTAATCTCCGGCTATGATGAATTAGACTCGACGTCTGCGGATGTAGCATGCCCCGATTTTACACAATCTCTTGAAAATAACGTAAGAAAAATAAAGATAGGCGTACCAAAAGAATATTTTCCGGAAAAGGGTTTGGACGGAGAGGTTAAGAAGGCTATTCTGGAGTCAAAAGATATTTTACAAGGCCTCGGTGCCGAACTTATCGATATTAGCTTACCGCATACCGAGTATGCGGTAAGCTGCTACTATATAATTGCACCCGCGGAAGCAAGCTCTAACCTTGCGCGTTTTGACGGGGATCAATACGGCCTACGGAAAGACGCAAAAAACATGATCGACATGCACCTTAAGACGCGGACGGCCGGCTTCGGAGATGAAGCAAAAAGAAGAATTCTCCTCGGGACGTATTCGCTATCCAGCGGTTATTACGAGGCCTACTACTTAAAGGCGATGAAGGTTCGGACCAAGATAAAAAATGATTTTCTAGAAGCGTTTAAAACCTGCGACGTGATATTGACGCCGACAACGCCCGCTCCTGCCTTTAAAATCGGCGAAAAGATAAACGACCCCTTGGGCATGTACTTATCAGACATCTTTACGATTCCCGCAAATCTTGCAGGCATACCGGGCATATCCATACCGTGCGGCTTTACGAAAGGTGGCCTCCCTATAGGCTTGCAGCTTCTCGGCAAGCCCTTTGACGAAGAAACTCTCTTCAGGGTTGCGTACGCGTTTGAACAGAATACGGAATTTCATAAACGAAAACCGAATATTTAAAATGAAAAACTACGAAGTGGTCATAGGCCTGGAAGCACATGTTCATCTTTTAACGGAGAGTAAGGCATTCTGCGGATGCAGCACAAAATTTGGTTTAGAGCCCAATAGCTCAACGTGCCCTGTTTGTCTTGGCCTACCCGGATCATTGCCGGTCTTGAATGAGAAAGCATTTCTTTACGCGATAAAAACAGCGCTTGCGTTGCATTGCAAGATTCAGAATTTAATAAAATTCGACAGAAAAAATTATTATTACCCCGATCTACCTAAAAATTATCAAATATCACAATACGATATGCCCCTTGCCTATGACGGCGTAATCGAGATCGAAAGCCAAGAGAGTAAAAAGAAAATACGCGTCAAGCGCGTGCACTTAGAGGAGGATGCCGGCAAGCTAATGCATGAGGCGGAAAAAGGCGTAAGCTACGTGGATTTCAATAGGGCCGGGGTTGCGCTTTTGGAAATCGTAAGCGAACCGGACATACATTCTCCCGAAGATGCAAGCGCATATCTGGTAAACTTAAAAGCTATTTTAAAATATTTAAAAGTGTCGGATTGCAACATGGAAGAGGGCAGCTTAAGGTGTGACGCCAACATATCCGTAAGGCCCGAAGGCGCAAAGGCTCTCGGCGTAAAAGCAGAACTTAAAAATATGAATTCGTTTAAGGCCGTAAGAGACGCCCTCTCTTACGAAGCCAAGAGGCAGATTGACCTGCTTGCCGCGGGTGAAAAGATACAGCAGGAGACGCGTCTCTGGAATGAGGCTCGTGGGCTAACAATAGCCATGAGATCAAAAGAGGATACCCAGGATTACCGCTATTTTCCCGAGCCCGACCTGGTCCCGTTTACTGTCGACAAGAACAAAATAGACCAGATCATGCGTTCGCTACCCGAGCTTCCACAGGCTAAAAAAAAGCGTTTTATTTCCGACTATTCCGTAAGCGAATACGATGCTCGCGTATTAACTCGCGAAGCTGATGTATCGGATTTTTTCGAAGCAACAATAAAGACATACAATAACCCCAAGGAAATAGCGAATTGGCTCTTGGGTGACATTGCTTCGCTTCTGAATGCGCGTAAGGTTTCAATCGCCAAGACAAAGCTCAAGCCCGGGCACCTCGCCGAGATGCTCGAAATGATTCACTCCGAAGAGATAAGCGGCAAGATTGCAAAGGAAGTTCTGCCGGAAGTTTTTGAGAACGGCTTATCGCCGAAAGAAATAGTGCGACAAAAAGGCCTTAAGCAGATAAAGGATAGCGGAGAGCTTACCTCGATAATCGAGCTCGTAATAAAAGAAAATGAAAAATCCACAAATGACTACAAGGCGGGCAAAAAAAATGCACTAATGTTTCTTGTGGGGCAGGTAATGAAAAAAACAAAGGGTAAGGCAAACCCAAAAATTTTAAACAACATTCTCAAAAATATGTTGGGAGGAAAGTAAGGCATGAACAGTGTAACGTTAAAAAAAATAGTTTTCGTTTTTCTGATCTTATGCGGCTTTGCGTATTTTAACGTATGCGATAAGGCTAGTGCAGTGGACCGGGACGCGGAACTTTATAAACAGATCGAGTTATTTTCAGACGCTGTAACCATAATACGGTCGGACTACGTGGAAAACCCGGAGCCGAAAAAACTCGTGTACGGCGCGCTAAGCGGAATGCTTTCCTCGCTAGACGGATACAGCCAATTCTTAAACCCCGACGAGTTTAAGGAGATGCAGATAGAGACTAAAGGCGAATTCGGTGGCCTAGGCATTGAAATTGCCATGAGAGACAATACGCTTACGGTCATAGCGCCGATGGACGGTACCCCGGCCCACAAAGCCGGTATAAAGGCCGGAGATAAAATTATTAAAATCGACGGGGAGATGACGCAGAATATTACCCTTACGGGTGCTGTAAAAAAATTAAGGGGCAAACCAAAAACAAAGGTTGTGCTTTCGATTTTGCGCAAAGGCGAAAAAGAGCTACTGGACATTACCATTGTACGCAACGTTATCAAATTGAAAAGCATAAAGACTGCGAAGATGCTGGATGGTGAACTGGGATATATTAAACTGATAGAGTTTCAGGAGAAAACTCCGGATGACCTGGAAAAAGCGCTTTTAGTATTAAGAGAAAAGGGGATGAAAGGACTAATTCTTGACGTGCGTAATAATCCTGGCGGTCTTCTGGACACGGCCTATGAAGTTTCAAATAAGTTTTTACCGGAAGGCAAAGTTATAGTATCGCTTGATGGCCGCGTTCCGAAACAAAACAAAACATATAAATCTCGCGGAAAAACAAATTTCGCCGATCTTCCCATGGTTGTCCTTATTAACAAAGGATCAGCCAGCGCCTCTGAAATTGTCGCGGGGGCAATGCAGGACAATAAGCGCGCAGCGATTGTGGGTACTCCTTCATTCGGTAAGGGCTCGGTCCAGACCGTCGTGCCGCTAGGTGACGGCTCTGCGGTTAGGCTAACTACCGCTGCCTACCACACGCCGAGTGGACGCGTAATAAGCAATAAAGGCATAATTCCTGATATCGAGATAGAACCTGATGAAGAACCCGATGGAGCTGAGTCCGATACCCCTGTAAAAGATAATCAACTACAGGCCGCCATAGATGTCTTACAGCAGGAAGTAGCAGCCAAAACCAAGGGCTAGTGCACATAGGATAGTATTATATGTTATTTACTTGCGTCCAATATGTTTGTAAGGTATACTTATGATAACTACATTAGGCGTCGAAACCTCCTGCGATGAAACAGCAATAGCCGTGATCCAAGAGGGTAGGATATTGTCCAGCATTGTGTCATCCAGCGTCCCGTTACATGAAAAATTCGGGGGCGTAATTCCGGAGATAGCATCGAGATACCATATTGAATATATTAACAAAGTAGCAAAAAAAGCCTTGAGGAAAGCAAAAATTACTTTTGATGATTTGGATTTGATCGCCGCAACGGAAACACCCGGGCTTCCGGGCTCTCTCCTGGTGGGGCTATCGTTTGCCAAGGCAATGAGCTATGCGCTAGATTTACCGCTTGTAAACGTAAACCATCTACACGCTCATCTTTTTGCTAACTTTCTATCTAAAGACTCCGAGCGGCTCAAATTTCCGTTTGTTGGTTGCGTGGTTTCTGGCGGCCACACAAATATTTTTATCGTGAGGTCCCTTAAAGATTTCGAGCTAATCGGCAAGACAAAGGATGATGCTATCGGAGAGGCATTTGATAAGGTTGCGAAGGTTTTGGGTATCGGATATCCCGGCGGGCCAAAAATCGAAAAATATGCTAGAATTTTCGCGCGCCCGACTTTCGTGCCAGGCAAATCGAATAAGCCGATCAACTTTCCCAGGGCCTACATGGACAACGATTCCTTCGATTTTAGCTTAAGTGGAATAAAGACCGCCGTTCTTTATCATGTTAAGAAAAAAAGGATTTCCAGACGAGAAATTTCAAGAATATCCTGGTCTTTTCAGGAGGCTGTGTTTGACGTCCTGGCGGAACGCGTGGAAAAGGCCTGTAAAAAGTTTAAGATTAAAAACGTTTTCTTCGGAGGAGGCGTTATTTCGAACAGACGATTGCGCGCCAAATTCGAGCGTATTTCGGTAAATACGGGATACAAGTTTTTTTATCCGCCACCGGCGTTATGTGTAGATAATGCCGCTATGATTGCAGGCTTGGGCGAGATTTTATTTAAAAACAAAAACAGTAAATGAAAGGGGGTAACGCATGGCTCTTAGAAGGAAGCATGAGGTTCCGAAGGAAAAAGTTCTGGAGGTGGATGCAAGCATGCAAGGCACGCTTACATTCAAAGACCCGGTAAACTTAAGGATTAACGGTAAGTTTGAAGGAAAGCTCCTCACGAAAGGCAGTCTTACAGTCGGCGAACACGCCGTTGTAAACGCTGATATTACCGGCGATGTTATAACTGTTGCCGGTAGGGTTAATGGCGACATCAAGGCCTCTGTGGAGTTGAACCTGATAGCGCCCGCGTTCGTTGTGGGGGATATAAAGGCTCCTGCTCTTCGCATCGCACAGGGTGCTATTATCGAAGGTTATTGTAACATGATTTCAGACAGGAAGGGCGGAGAACCCGCTTCTGACATGCTTACGATTGACCAGGTTGCCAAGTTTTTGGAAGTTGACACGAACGTAATTACCGAGTGGGCTGATACCGGTAAGCTCCCGGCCGTCAAGGACGGTTCCAGATGGAGTTTTGAAAGATCTAAAATTGAGGAATGGCTCACAAGCGAAAAAATAAAGTAAACCAGAAATAGTAACTTAATTAAATTATGCCCGATAAACTCTTTACGATAGAGGAGGCGGCTATCCTGCTCGGGGTGCCGGAAGACCGCATTAAAAAGCTTGTCAGTAACGGCAGCTTGCCGGCTTATAAGATTGGCGGTCGATTTCTTCGGTTCAGGAGGGAGCAAATAGAAGCTATTAGGTATGAGATTCATGATAAGTTTGGCGCCAAGGTGGTGGAGCGGGCCTCAAGGGACTATCTCCAAAAAACCAAAGGCGTAGTATACCCGCAGTCGCTTCTCGATAGAATTTTGGATTTCTTTTATTTCAACGACTTTTATGTTGTTGCTGCCGCGCTGGCATGCTTGATTTTGTTGTTCATATTTAAGGGATAGATGCTTAAGGTAACCTTTCTACGATTATTCCCCTTATGTTTTTTTATTTGCGCCATGACTGCTTTCGCCGACACGGTCTATCTGGAAAACGGCGAGAAAATGAAAGGCGTAATAGTAGAAGAATACCACGATAGGGTCGTTATCTCGACCCATGAAGGCGAAAAAAGTATTCTTAAAAAAGACATCCACACCATCTCCTACGATCTGGTTGAGCAAAACCTTGTGGTCCTTGGTGATTCGTATGCCGACCGCAATAAACATGGAGAAGCCTACTTTTATTATAAAAAAGCCGTCAAAATAAATCCGAAATATAAAATTGCGCGTGACAAAATGAACTTTACGGCAGGGCAGGCGTTCCGTCAATCACAAAAAGAGAAGCGGGACGCTGTGAAGCGAAGGCAGGAGATCGAGGATTCATCGAGGCCCTTGCCTTACGAAGAAAAAGATTTTAAAAAAGAGCTTGAACAAAAAATCGGTATAATCATCGCTGAAGAAGGCGATAGCGTAAAGATAATAAATGTTACCGATGACAGCGCGGCGGACGACGCCGGCTTACGGCCCGGCGATACGCTAATTTCTGCCTGGGGCCGCTTTACCGATTACATGTCAAAAGAAAATGTAAGCCGCCTTTTACTGGAAAGTCTGGGCGAGATTAAAATAGATATCCAGCGGGACGTCGTCTTAAAAAAAGAAAGCCCGGCTGCGATATTTTATAAAGATATTATAGGCGGAAAATTGGATATGCTAAGAGACGGCCTGACCATCGTGGATTTAAAAGAAGGGTCCCCCGGACAAGAGGCGGGCCTCAGTAAAGACGATTTGATCATTGCCATAAACGGCGCCTCGACTCGTTATATGCCGCTTTCGGATGCAATTAAGATAATTGAAAACAAAAAAACGGGCGCGATAAAATTTACCGTAAGAAGGGACGCGACTATATGGAGGAAGTAGGAATGGAAAAGAGGCTCTACAAGAGAACCCGATACATTGTCAAAGCAAAATTCCAGATGAAATATGTTGGCTTACTTCTTTTAGTTGCGCTTGCAAGCGCAACTATTTCCGGATATACGATATATTATAACTCATGGGTTCTTTTAGGGGAAAAACTCGCAAACGTCTACCCGCAGGGAAGACTCATGGAGATTTTTAAATCCGTAAACATTAAACTGGCCGTTAGTATGGTTTTTGTTTCAATGATTTGCATAGGGATAGGGATTTTGGCATCACACAAGATCGCGGGCCCCGTTCACAGGATGGTAATGTTTCTAGACAGCTTAACGGCTGGCGATTACAGTAAGCGTCTGTTCTTAAGGAAGAAAGATGAATTGAAGGACCTGGCAGAGGCCATAAACAGGCTGACAGTCGAACTGGATAAGAAAAAAAAGGCTTGACAGTATCAATGGGATGTGTTATTTTGTTTCACGATCACTTAGCTACTAAGTTCTTTCAGCTAAAGCAGTTACAAAAGGCCCAACCTAGTTTGTAATAATCGAAAATCAAATCTGATGTATTAATCCATGCCTGATAGCTCAAACAAAAAATTTTTTCTGATTGACGGTAACTCATTTTGCTACAGGGCCTATTACGCCATAAGGCACCTGTCTAACTCCAAGGGGCAAGCCACGAATGCTATCTATGGGGTTATTGCGATGATCAGAAAGATTATCAAGGATGAAAAACCCGACATGCTAGCTGTTGCATTTGACTTAAAGGGGCCGACATTCAGGCACGAAAAATTTAAGGACTATAAGGCAACGCGAAAGCCCATGCCAGATGACCTGGCCAGTCAATTGCCGTACATAAAGAAGATTGTGAAAGCCTACAATATACCCATTTACGAAATGCAGGGGTACGAGGCGGACGATGTCCTGGCGACCCTTGCCGAAAAGTGCGCCAAGGCAAGGAATATAGACACCTTTTTGGTTACAAGTGACAAAGATGCGATGCAGCTTGTAGGGTCCCGCATAAAAGTTTATAGCCCGCACAAGGATGGCATGGTCTATGGCGAAAAAGAGGTTAAGGAAAGGTTCGGAGTCGGGCCGGATAAGATAACCGATCTTATGGCGCTGATGGGAGACGCCTCGGACAATATTCCCGGCGTACCCGGCATAGGCGAAAAAACCGCAGTGGAGCTTATGAAGAAATTTGATAGTCTTGAAGACATTTTGAAGAATGTCCATAAGGTTAAAAGTCAGTCGCAGCGAAAAAAAATTGAGCAGTCAAAAGAACTTGCGCTTTTGAGTAAGAATCTTGCGACCGTTGACAGGAATGTCCCTATAGAGATGGACTTAGATGACCTGCGTATGCAGGAGCCAAATGAAAAGGCGCTTATAGAGCTTTTTACGGAACTAGAATTCAAAAACCTATTAAAAGACATAACGCCGAAGCAAAAGCACGAGGGCGCTTACAATATTGTCGATAATAAAAAAAGTTTTATGAAATTAGTGCAAGCGTTGAAGAGTGTAAAGAGCTTTGCGTTTGATTTTGAGACAACCCACTACGACCCCATGCGTGCCGTACCATGCGGTGTATCGTTTTGCTGGAGCGAGGGGGAGGCTAGTTACATACCGCTTAATGCTCTTACGGATATATCTAAAGAGGAAGTTCTGGAAGGATTAAAGGGGATTTTTGAAAATAGCAATATAAAGAAAATCGGGCAGAACATAAAATACGATGCGTTGATTCTAAGAAATCTTGGCATTCCGGTAAAAGGCATCGCATTTGATACCATGGTCGCTTCATATCTTTTAAACCCGTCCAAATCACGGCATAATCTTGGCGATATAGCGTTTGAGCACCTGGGGCGCGTTATGGAGTCGATTGAGGATCTGATAGGGAAGGGCAAAAAGGCCATTACCATGGATCAGGTTGACGTCCGAAAAGTCTGTGACTACTGTTGTGCGGATAGCGATGCCACATTTAGCGCCAAGGCAGTCCTTCTTAAAAAAATGGAGGAAAAAAACCTCGAAAAATTATTTTCTGACGTCGAAATGCCGCTTATTGATGTATTGGCCGACATGGAATTCTCAGGTGTAAGCATTGACACCAAATACCTTAATGCTCTTTCCGGGGATCTGGAAAAAGAGATTAAGAAGCTCGAGAAAATAATTTTTGAGCTTGCCGGAGAAAGTTTTAACATAAACTCGCCGAAGCAACTCCAGGTTATACTTTTTGAAAAATTAAAAATGCCTGTCATAAAAAAGATAAAGACAGGCGCTTCGACAAACGAAGAAGTGCTGCGGATTTTATCTGAAAAAGAACGTCTACCAAAAGAAATTTTGCGTTATAGGACGCTGGCAAAATTAACCTCGACCTATGTCGATAGCCTGCCCACACTTATAAATCCGAAAACAGGGCGGATACACACCTCTTTCAATCAGACGGTAACCGCAACAGGCAGGCTTTCATCAAGCAATCCGAATGTGCAGAATATCCCCATAAAGACCGAAACCGGCAAGAAGATTCGCAAGGCCTTTGTTGCGGAGAAAAAAGAGCAGATAATACTCTCGGCGGATTATTCGCAGATAGAGCTTCGAATTTTAGCGCATCTTTCCGGAGACAGTAATCTCATCCAGGCCTTTAAAGAAGATAGAGACATTCACGCCTTTACCGCCTCCTTAATATACGGTCTTGATGAAAAAGATGTTGACCAAAAAATGAGAAGCGCGGCAAAAACAGTAAATTTCGGTATCGTCTACGGGATTAGCGCCTATGGCCTATCGCGGGACCTGGGGATTGATGTCCGCGAAGCCGCAAAGTTCATAGACTCCTATTTCGAGCGTTATCCCCTGGTAAAAACTTATCTGGAAGAAAAGGTAAAAGAAACAAGAGAACAGGGTTTTGTAACCACGATTCTCGGAAGGCGCCGCTATATACCGGAAATTAATTCGGAAAATGTTTCCGTGCGCAATTTTGCCGAACGCACGGCAGTAAATACGCCCATACAGGGATCAGCCGCGGACTTAATAAAGCTCGCAATGATCGAGATACATGGGTCGCTCGATGATTTTGACGCCAGGATGATCCTGCAAGTCCATGATGAGCTTGTTTTTGAAGTAGGGAAGAAGGATTTGAAAAAGTTTGCGAAAGTCGTAAAAAGAGGCATGGAAAATGTGATGAATCTAAAAGTGCCCATAACCGTGCGCCTTGAGGCCGGAAGCAACTGGCTTGAAATGGAGACTGTTGGGCTGTGAAGCTGGTAGTAGGCATAACAGGAAATTTTGGAACAGGGAAAACAACCGTAGCTAATTTTTTTAAGGCTTGCGGGGCGCATGTTATTAATGCCGATAAAATTGTGCACGAAATATATAGGAATGATAAGCGTATCCAGAAAAAAATACGACAGACCTTTGGAAGCGGCGTTTTCCGAAAAGGCACCATTGATAGAGGCGAGCTTGCGCGGGCGGCATTTTCAAAAGGACGCCTCTTAGGAAAGCTATGCAATATAGTATATCCCGAAACAGTAAAAAAAATAAGCGAAAGACTTAAAAAATCAAAAAAATCTATTAATATCTTGGACGCGCCGATGTTAATAGAGTCAGGGCTCAATAATTATGTGGATTATATTGTGGTGGTATGCGCAAGTAAAAGAAATCAGATGAGAAGATGTGCTTCGCTGGGATTTGCTCCCGATGAGATTGGGAAGCGGCTTCTATTCCAAATGCCAAGCACTAAAAAAATAAAGTTTGCAGATTTTGTAATTAATAATAATCGCTCGAAAGAGCACGTAAGAAAGGAAGTAAAAAAGATATGGCGAAAGTTAAAGAGGAGGTAGGGATGGATAATATTAATATCGAAAAATTAAAATCGCTTAACATGACCGAGCTAAACAAGGTCGCCAAGGGACTCAAAATAAATAATTTGGCAGGCCTTAAAAAACAGGACCTCATTTTTAAAATCCTTCAGGCGAAAACCGAGAAGGAAGGGCTAATATTCGGTGAAGGGGTGCTTGAAGTCCTTCCTGACGGATTTGGTTTTTTAAGAAGCCCCAAATATAACTACCTTCCCTGTCCCGATGACATTTATATTTCACCGTCGCAAATAAGAAGGTTTAGCTTGCGCACGGGGGATACGGTAAGCGGGCAAATACGGCCCCCGAAGGACGGGGAAAGATACTTCGCGCTTCTTAAAGTAGAAGCCGTAAACTTTGAAAATCCGGAAAGTGCAAAAGATAAAATTCTGTTTGATAACCTAACGCCTCTGTATCCGAACGTGAGATATTCGCTGGAGACAGATCCGGAAGAGATCTCTATGCGAGTAATGGATCTCTTGACGCCGGTAGGCAAGGGCCAGCGCGGAATGATTGTCGCACAGCCATACAGCGGAAAGACGGTACTTCTACAGAAATTCGCCAATAGTATAACGACAAATTATCCTGACGCTGTCTTGCTCGTATTGTTAATAGATGAAAGACCCGAAGAAGTAACAGACATGATAAGATCGGTAAAGGGAGAGGTTGTAAGCTCTACATTTGATGAACCGGCGGAAAGGCACACTCAGGTAGCAGAAATGGTCCTGGAAAAAGCAAAGAGGCTTGTAGAGCACAAAAGGGATGTTATAATACTTCTGGATTCAATAACAAGGCTAGCAAGGGCATATAACTCTGTCATGCCGCACTCAGGAAAAATACTCTCCGGTGGCGTAGACTCAAATGCGCTACAAAAACCGAAGAGGTTCCTCGGTGCCGCACGAAACATCGAAGAGGGCGGCTCGCTTACAATCATAGCAACAGCGCTTGTGGAAACAGGCTCCCGAATGGACGAAGTTATATTCGAGGAATTTAAAGGAACGGGCAACATGGAGTTACAGTTAGACAGGACACTTTTCCAACGAAGAGTTTATCCTGCCATCGACATTAAGAAGTCCAACACAAGAAAAGAAGAGCTTCTTGTCGAAAGCGACGAGCTCCAGAAAATATGGCTTATGCGCAAGGCCCTTAATGACTTAAGCAGCGTAGAGGCAATGGAGCTTTTAATCGAGAAACTCAAAAAAACAAAGACGAACAAAGAATTTTTAAAGTCACTAAACAAGTAAAGGAGGAGGAATGAAACCTAAAATTCATCCGGAATACAAGGATACCGCTATCGTGTGCGCTTGCGGGGAAGTCATACAGACCAGGAGCACAAGGCAAAATATCCACATCGAGATCTGTTCAAAATGTCACCCGTTTTTTACCGGCAAACAAAAGCTAATTGACTCAGCCGGAAGGGTTGATAAATTCATGAAAAGATATGAAAAAAAACAGAAACCGAAAGCGAAGAAGGAAAAAATTGTCGAGCAAGATTCCCCCGCTAAAGAAGAAAAAGAAAAGCAGGAAAAAGAATAAGAGAAGATGAATAAGAAGTTAGAGGAAAAGTTAAAACGGTTCTCGGAACTTCAGGAATTGGTTATCGATCCCAAAATCATTTCCAATCAAAAGGAGTACAAAAAATACGCCAAGGAGATGTCGTCTTTACAGAAGATAGTTTCGAAATACAACGAGTATCAAAAAATTGTTGACGAAATAACTTCGCTTGAAGCTGTACTAGGTGACACCGAGCAGGAGAAAGAATTTCTTAAGTTGGCGGAAGACGAACTCGAGTCCCATAAAGCCACCAGGGGCAAGCTCCAAGAAGAGTTGGAAGAACTTCTCCTCGAAAAAGACGAAAATGCAGATAAGGACATCATAATGGAAATACGCCAGGGGACCGGTGGCGTAGAAGCTGCTTTATTTGCGCATGACCTCTTCAGGATGTATTCGAGATATGCGGCAAGGAAAGGCTGGAAGGTTGAAACCATATCTGCCAGTGTCACAGAAAAAGGCGGTTTTAAAGAGGCTATATTTTCGGTGTCCGGTGATGGCGTTTACGGTGACTTTAAGTATGAAAGCGGTACGCACAGAGTACAGCGCGTCCCTGCCACAGAGACTAGCGGTCGCATACATACCTCAGCGGCAACAGTAGCGGTACTACCGGAAGCTGAAGATGTCGACATGGAGATAAAACCGCAAGATTTGCGAATAGATGTTTTCAGGGCGGGTGGTAGAGGCGGCCAACATGTGAACGTTACTGATTCAGCGGTAAGAATCACACACATGCCAACGGGCCTTGTTGTGAGTTGCCAGGACGAAAGGTCCCAGTATAAAAATAAGGCAAAGGCGATGAGGGTACTGCGCGCGCGGCTTTTCGATAAGATAACACAGGATCAAAATAAGAAGCGATCCCGCGATCGCAAGCTGCAAGTTGGTTCGGGTGACAGGTCAGAGAAAATAAGAACTTATAATTTTCCGGATAGGCGCGTAACAGATCATAGAATTGGATTTACAAAACATAACCTAGAAGGTGTTCTAAATGGCGCGCTTGACGAATTTATAGCTGCCTTAAGAGAGGCAGACCGCAAAGAGAGGATGAAGTAAGATTATGCGCCAAGCCCCCTTTATGGATTTCGAATTCGAAACGGAAAACGCAGTGCTTTATCCCAGGCCCGAAACTGAAATCCTGGTGGAAAAAGCCATCGATCTTTTTTTGGGGCACGTTGAATCCGACTCGAAGCCGGCAATACTTGACGTCGGTACAGGATGCGGAAACATCGCAATAAGTTTGACAAAGTATATTCCTTCGGGTAAAATTGTCGCTTTAGATATTTCTGATACGGCTCTTAGGGTCGCAGAGAGTAATGCCATTACACATGGAGTCCGGGAAAGGATAGTTTTTTTAAAAAGCAATCTGTTTGAAAACATAGAAAAGAGTTACGAAAACTATTTTGATTTAATTATTTCGAATCCACCATACGTTTCATTAGAAGACTTTTCCTCGCTTTCCGGGGAGGTGAAGAGTGACCCGTACATTGCGCTGTATGGCGGCACTGACGGCATGGACTTTTATAGAAGGATAGTGAGAGAATCTCCGGCCTTTCTTAAAAGAGGCGGGATTCTGCTTATGGAAACTGGCTACAATCAGGCAGAAGCAGTCAAAACGTTTCTGGAGAATTCAGGCAATTTTTGTGACATATGTGTTTATAAAGATTACGCAAATATTGACAGGATTATAAAAGCGAGAAAAAATGGATAGATTAGTAATAGAGGGCGGTAATACCCTTAAAGGCACGATTAATATAAGCGGCGCTAAAAATGCGGCACTTCCGATAATGGCGGCGGCGCTCCTGACAGACGAGACCTGTGTTATAAATAATGTCCCTGCACTACGCGATACTGATACGATGATTAGAATTTTACGCGCCATGGAAGCTAAAGTCGAAAGAAAAAAAGAATGCGTTTCTATAACCGGCGCCTGCGGAAACCTAAAAGCCCCCTATGACCTTGTGAGCACGATGAGGGCTTCTGTCTGTGTCCTGGGGCCGCTTGTCGCAAAAAGAAAATTTGCAGAGGTTTCCTTTCCCGGTGGCTGCATTATCGGACCGCGTCCGATAGACTTGCACTTAAAGGGATTGGAAAAATTGGGAGCCGAGATAAAGATAAAGTCCGGTTATATTATAGCAAAGGCTAAAAAACTTAAAGGAGCTAAGATTTATCTGGGAGGTCATTTTGGTTCAAGTGTTCTTGCAACTGCCAACACAATGATGGCAGCCACACTGGCAGAGGGTACAACGGTTATCGAAAATGCGGCCTGCGAACCCGAAATAGTGGACTTGGCTAATTTTCTGATATCAATGGGCGCCAGGATAGAAGGCCACTCCACTCCTACGGTGATGATAAATGGCGTAAAAAAGCTTCATGCTACGAATTATAAGATAATATCCGATCGCATTGAAACAGGGACATATGCGCTGGCTGGCGCGATTACAGGCGGCGATATTTTTCTTAAAGGAGCCAAGGCCGCGCATCTCCTTGCCGTAATAGATAAGTTACGTGAATGCGGAATTCATATTGTCGAACATAAAGACGGACTACGGGTTAAGAGAAAAGTCAAGAGCAAGATAAAGCCCACTTCCGTTACGACACTGCCATATCCGGGTTTTCCGACAGACATGCAAGCGCAAATAATGGCGCTTCTTTGCTTGTCAGACGGTATAAGTATTATAACGGAAAAAATTTATCCCGAAAGATTCATACACGTGAGTGAATTAGGCCGTATGGGGGCGCAAATTATACTTGAAGGCCCGAACGCCATAATCAAGGGCGTAAAGAGCTTAAGCGGCGCCGATGTCATGGCCTCGGATTTGAGGGCGTCGGCAGCCTTAGTCCTGGCAGGGCTTGTCGCAAAACAAAAGACCCGTGTTCACAGGATATATCACCTTGACCGCGGTTATGAGAAATTAGATAAAAAATTGAAAAACGTCGGAGCGAGTATTTGGAGAGAAAAGGAGGAAAAATAATGGCAGTAGTGTTGAGATTGAAAAGGATGGGGACAAATAAAAAGCCTTTTTACAGGATCGTGGCTACCGATAAAAGAAGCCCTAGGGACGGGCGCTTTATCGAAGAAATCGGCTACTACGACCCCAAAAAGAACCCCGCTGATGTAAAAATCGACAAGGAACGGGCTCTTTATTGGCTGAAAAACGGCGCAAAGCCATCCGAAACAGTCCGAAGCCTTATTAAGAAGCAAGGCATAAAGTAAGAAAATTCGAGATCCAGAACGTTTGATTGCTTGGAATTTGGTGCTTGGAATTTCAGTTTATAAGCTATGAAAATAGATATACTAACATTATTCCCGGACATGTTCAAAGGCGTGCTTGGGGAGTCGATGCTGAAAATTGCGCAGGAAAAGAAAAAAGTGCATGTAAACGTGCGCAATATAAGAAACTGGACTTACAATAACCACAAGACAGCAGACGACAAACCCTACGGCGGGGGCTCAGGCATGGTTATGAAAATTGAGCCGATATATAGAGCCCTTGCCAGCGTAAAAGGTATGGCCAAAGGTAGAAGAGTAGTCCTTTTAACGCCGCAAGGTAAGCGCTTTAATCAAAGAATGGCGAAGAAGTTGTCAAAAACAAAACACCTGATACTCATATGCGGTCACTACGAGGGGGTTGATGAAAGAGTAAGATTGCTTGTTACTGACGAGATATCATCGGGGGATTATATATTAACAGGCGGGGAAATACCTGCGATGACGGTATTGGATGCGGTAATACGCTTGATACCGGGTGTCCTAGGTGATAGCGCATCTCTTAAGTCTGAATCGTTCGAAGACAACTTACTCGAGTATCCTCAGTATACCAGGCCGCGGGAATTTGAAGGAATGAAAGTTCCTGACATATTGCTAAGCGGGAACCATAAAGCAATTAACCAGTGGCGAAAAAAGGAATCTTTAAAAAAGACAAAGAAAGTAAGAAATGATTTATTTAAAAAAAGAAGAGAGGAGTAAATAATGAACAAGTTAAAAGATTTCGAAGAAAAATATTTAAAAAAGGACATCCCGAAATTCAATGTAGGCGATACCGTCCATGTGTACGTCAAAATAAAAGAAGAGGAAAAAACGAGAACCCAGGTTTTTGACGGTACAGTCATAAAGAAGAAAGGCACGGGAGTCCGCGCCACATTTATGGTGCGAAGAATTTCCTACGGCGAAGGCGTTGAGAGGACATTTTTAGTCCACTCGCCATTTATTGATAAGGTCGTGGTAAAAAAGAAGGGTTCCGTAAGAAGGGCCAAGCTTTATTACTTAAGAAACAAGAAAGGTAAAAAGTCTAAAGTTGCGCAAAAAGTTGAAACTCAACCACGAGCGGAAGGCGCATAAAGAAGGTTTCAAGCGCGTTGCGGGTATAGATGAGGCGGGCCGCGGCCCTCTGGCCGGGCCGGTAGTGGCCTCTGCTGTGATACTGAAAGAGACGCGCTTTAAGCAAAGAATAGACGATTCCAAAAAACTCACCCCCTGCGCCCGAAATCTTGCCTACGAAGAAATTATCAGAAAAGCCTGGTTCGGAATCGGAATAGTCAGCGAAAAAGTTATAGACAAGTTGAATATATATAATGCAACTGCCAGGGCAATGGAGGTCGCTGTAGAGAATCTCGGCATAAAACCCGACTGTCTCCTTGTTGACGGTAGGATACGAATTAAATCTACGTGTAAAAAAGTAAATCTAATAGGCGGCGACTCCAAGAGCCTCTCAATCGCCTGTGCCTCGATAATCGCGAAGGTTACCCGTGATAACATCATGTGTAAATATCATAAAAGATATCCCGCCTACGGTTTTTTGCGCCACAAGGGCTATGGCACGAAAGAGCATCTTCGCAAGCTACTAAAACACGGCCCTTCACCAATACACCGCTTTACATTTAAACCCGTTAAAGACCAATCACATAAATAAGGAGCATTTTTTTGTCGAATTCGGGTGTTGACAAAGGCGTGTACATCGGATATAATCAGACCATATTAATTTTGTAGGCGTTAATACAATAAAAAGTGAGGTTAGATGAAGAAGATTAAAGACAAGAAACCGGTCGTTGCCAAAAGAAAAGAAAAAGTAAACCTTAAACCTATTACAGACGTCGCCAGATTTCTAGGAATCAAAAAACAATACCTTGAGAACTACGGTCCCTACAAAGCGAAGATTTCCTTGGACCTGCTCAGATCTCTGCGTCGAAAAAAGCAAGGCAAATACATTCTTGTTAGCTCCATCACACCTACGCCTCTTGGCGAAGGAAAGACTGTAACGGCCATAGGTCTTTCCATGGCATTTAATAAGCTTAAGAAGAAAGCTGTTGTATGTCTAATGCAGCCGGCCCTGGGGGGAATATTTGGAATAAAAGGAACTGCCTCAGGCGGAGGCGCTGCGCAGGTTCTTCCGAGTGAAGATGTTAACCTTCATCTCACCGGCGACACACATGCTGTTGAATCCGCCCACAATCTATGTGCTGCGTACCTTGAAAATTCTACCTTTAAAGGTAATCCCATGGACATAGACACCGCCTCAATCATATGGCGAAGAGCCCTTGACACAAACGACCGTTCCTTACGCAACGTAAACATAGGGCTAGGCAGCAAAACAGACGGTACTACGCGGAAAGTAGGCTTCGAAATAGTCGATTCAAGCGAAATAATGGCTATTCTGGCGCTCTCAGATAACATAAAAGACATGAGGGAGAGACTTGGTAAGGTTATCCTGGGTTTTAATAAAAAAGGGAAGCCCGTTAAAACAGAAGACATAAAAGTCGCGGGTGCCATGGCAGCCCTTTTAAAAGACGCGATAAAACCGAATCTTCTGCAGACCAGAGAAGGCACGCCTTGCTTCATGCACACCGGAGCGCCCGGAGATACCTCGCTTGGAGTAACTTCGGTAGTAGCAGATAAGATTGCGCTCGGGCTTTGCGAATATGTAATTACGGAATCGGCCTTCGGCGCCGACCTGGGGGCGGAGAAGTTTTTTGACATAAAATGCAGGGCCGGCGGACTTACACCGGATGTTGCTGTTTTGGTCTGTTCGGTGCGAGGTCTTAAAATGCATAGCGGCGACGTTGACGTTGTTCTTGGGCGCCCCCTTCCGAAAGATATTTTTCACGAGAGCGTATCAGCAGTGGAAAGAGGTCTTTCAAATCTTGAAAAACAGGTTGAAAACCTTACTACCTTTGGGATACCTGTCGTTGTTTGTATAAACCGCATGAAAGACGACACAGATAAAGAAATCACTGCCATAACAAGAAGGGTTGCAACATTTGGAGCAGCCGGTGTTGCAGTAAGTGATGCGTGGGCTCAGGGTAGTGAAGGAGCCATGGAGTTAGCCTCGGCTGTTATCAGCGCATGTAAAACAAAACACAGCTTCAGGTTTCTTTATCCTACCGATATGCCGATAAAAGATAAGATTAAAAGAATCGCGAAAACTCTTTACGGCGCCAGGGAAGTAAAATTTTCTGATGAGGCTAATAAAAAAGTTCTCGATCTTAAAAAACTAAAGCTTGATAATCTCCCCATATGCATGGTAAAAACACACCTGTCTCTCTCGAATAACCCGAAAAGAAAAGGGCGACCGCACGGCTTCAAGCTTCCGGTCGACGATATTCGCATATTTAACGGTGCCGGTTTCATTGCCGCATTTTGTGGTAGCATAAAACGAATACCGGGTCTGCCCAAAGTTCCTCGCGGCACAAAAATCGACATTACCGAAGAAGGAAAAATCACGGGTTTATTTTAATCGGGGTTTTTTCGAAATCAAGAATGCTTAAAAGTAAAGCTTTCCCCGCCGCTATTGTAATTCCTGCACTTCTATTTCTTGCAGGTTGCTCCGAAATTCCGGTCGGCACAAAGAATACTATTCTCATGGATACCTTTGTAAGCGTCGAAATCAAAGACTCCTTAGACAAAAATTTAAAAAATCAAATTCTCAATAAAACCATAAGCCGCATGAGAAGCCTAACGAAGGGATTTAATTACTTCGGAGATGAAAGCGAGCTTGCGCGGATAAACAGCTTAAAGCCAGGCGAGGAACTCTTGCTTTCGGACGAGATGTTTGCAGTGCTTAAAACATCTCGGGATATCTTTGCTAAGACCGGGGGTGCTTTTGACGTTGCGATGGGGAAGGGTGACTGGAAGCTAGACGAAAAAAAGCATGCAATCGTAATTGAAGAAAGCGGCGTTAAGATAAATTTAGGCGGTATAGCAAAAGGCTTTATCGTAGATGAAGGGATCAAGGTACTAAAAGATGCCCTCGTTCGCAACGCAATCATAAATGCCGGCGGTGACATGTACTGCATGGGTCAAGGAACGGATGCAAAAGGGTGGAAGATAGGTATCAGAGACCCGGTAAATACAAAGAAAGTTATAGCCTCATTTAACGTTCGCGACAGGGGCGTAGCTACTTCCGGTGGATATGAAAGATTCACGAAATCCGAAAACGGAAAGTATTCCCATATAATCGACCCTAAAACAGGCGAACCCATAAAAATTATTACAAGAAGCGTCACTGTCGTAGCCGACGATTGCGCAACAGCCGACGCCCTCGCAACCGCGCTATATGTCCTTGGTCCCAAAAAGGGCCTCGCCCTTATCGAAATCCTCAAGAAAACTGAATGCGTCATCATCGACACCGACGGCAAATTCTACGTCTCCTCCGGTCTCACAGACCTTATTTCTACGGAATGAGAGGGCATTGGTGTGAGGCCATTTGTACAATCCTATAGGAGATCCTTTCTTTCCAAAATAATAAATAAATACATTCAGCTTACTACAATTTTTTGAAGAAGAAAGAGTTCCGTCGTTTATTGCCAGGCCTCACACCAATGCCCTCTCATTCCGATAAGAACGCACAAGCTTCTGGCTTGACAAAAAGCGGCTGATACTATATAGTTATTAAACCGTAATATAAATAAATGTGGCGGGGTAGCTCAGTTGGTTAGAGCAGTCGGCTCATACCCGGCATGTCGAGAGTTCGAGTCTCTCCCCCGCTACTACTCGAAAAGCCCAACATGAACCTAACTTCCCAAATACTTAAAACTGTTGACCGTTACAAGATGCTCGAGAGAGGGGACAGGGTCTTGGTCGGCGTTTCAGGCGGGTCTGATTCGGTTTTTCTCGTATACGCGCTAAAGAGACTAGAAGATGTGCTGGGCATCGAGTTATTTATCGCGCACATGGATCACGGCCTAAGAGGTAAGGAATCCGGTCGGGATGCGCAGTTTGTAAAAAACTTGTCTAAATCACTCGGCGTGAAACTGGCATATGATAAATTGAAACCCACTAAAGCCAGATCAAAGCTTTCGACGGAAGAGCGCCTTAGGGAAAAAAGATACGAATTCTTTATGCAAGCAGCAAAGGAGTTCGGTGCCGGCTGCGTTGCGACAGCGCATACATTAGACGACCAGGCAGAAACCGTGCTCATGCGGGTCATAAAGGGCTCGTCCCTTAAAGGCGTTATCGGTATTCATCCGAAGAGGGTAGAAGCGAAGATTAAATTTGTCCGCCCGCTTTTCGAAATCAGAAAAAAAGAAATAATAAAATACTTAAAAAATAAAAAGATTTCGTTCAGAGTCGACCAAACAAACCTGGAAGATAAGTTTTTGAGAAACAGGATTCGCAACAAAGTCATGCCGTATCTGGAAAAAATTAATCCTCGCCTTAAGGAAGCGCTTTTTAATTTCGCGGAATCCCTGCGTGAAGATTTTGAATTTATTGAAGAGGAGAAACATAAAAGAAAATCTATTATTAGGTCAGAGAGGTGCGCAAAGCACATACTCCTTTGTGATTTACTCCTACAGTCAAAAGCCCTTCAGAAAGAAATAACGCGCGAGGCGCTTAAATCTGTCGGCGGCAATATAAAACGGTTGACCTACGGGCACTGGAAAGATATCGATAATTTTGTACGAAAGAAATCCGCGGGCAAGTCCATGGATTTGCCGGGCGGCATTAAGATGCGCAAAACGCGTGATAGATTGATTTTTACAAAATAGTATGATATAATTTAAAGCTATAATGAGTACACAAAAAACTCCACAAAAAAAAGACAAAAAGAAGCCTTCATCGAACGGCAGGAACATAGTACTCCTTCTCCTGGTTGTTTTTGGCGTTACCTACCTTATTCAACTGAGCTCGGTGACATTTGAAAAGGCGCCGCAGGAATTAACCTACAAAGAATTCTACGAGATGCTTAAGAAAAACCCTTCAAGTCAAAGCATCTCATCGGCCGTTAAGGTTGACTCAAAGGTAAACGGAAAACTCGCCGACGGAAGGCCGTACATGGTTGACATACCGCTTGATGACCCGGCCCTCCTTGAGCTTCTTCGGAATAATGTCGGGGAATTTGACATAAAGCCGCCGAAGACTTTCTTTTCCAATCTATTTTATTCCCTGGGTCCGATGCTTCTTTTTATACTTTTTTTGTGGTTTTTCATCTACCGGGGAGCATCCACAGGCGGCGGCAAAGTTTTTTCTTTCGGAAAATCCAGGGCAAAATTAGCAACCGACGAGCACCTGCGCTTAACGTTTGAAGACGTTGCCGGCGTTGACGAAGCAAAAGAAGAATTAAAAGAAGTAATAGAGTTCCTTAAAGACCCTAGAAAGTTCCAGCGCCTCGGCGGTAAAATGCCGAAAGGCGTTCTTGTTGTCGGGCCTCCGGGGACAGGGAAAACATTGTTAGCCAAGGCTGTCGCAGGAGAAGCCAAGGTGCCTTTTTTTAGTATTTCCGGATCGGACTTTGTCGAAATGTTTGTAGGCGTAGGCGCTTCGCGCGTGCGGGATCTTTTCGAGCAGGCAAGGAAAAGTGTAAAGGTTACCAAAAAGGGCTGCATTATTTTCTTAGACGAAATCGACGCAGTGGGCCGGCAGCGATTTGCCGGTATCGGCGGCGGGCACGATGAAAGGGAACAAACCCTTAATGCCTTACTTGTCGAGATGGACGGGTTTGATACCCAGGTCGGCGTGATTTTAATCGCGGCCACGAACAGACCCGATGTCTTGGATCCGGCGCTACTCCGGCCGGGACGTTTTGACCGACATATAGTAATCGATCGCCCGGACATAGTGGGCAGGGAAGCCATATTAAAAGTTCACGTAAAAAAAATAAAGCTCGATAAAGCTGTTGACCTTAAAAGAATCGCCAGCCAGACGCCAGGCTTTTCGGGGGCGGACCTTGCGAATCTCGTAAATGAGGCCGCTCTTCTCGGAGCGCGAAAAAACAAAAATGCCGTAATACAGGAAGATATGGAAGAATCGATCGAGCGAGTTATGGCCGGGCCTCAGCGCAAATCGCGCGTTATAACAAAAGAGGAAAAATCTATAATAGCGTATCACGAGTCAGGCCACGCGCTTCTTTCACTCGTTACACCGGAAGCGGACCCCATGCACAAGGTGACAATTATTTCAAGAGGCATGGCGCTTGGCTATACCTTTACCCCACCGAAGCAGGACCGATACATATCTACTAAAAGTCAGATGAACGCAAAGCTAATAGTAGCGTTGGGTGGTAGGGCAGCGGAAGAAATTATTTTTAAACAGTTTTCAACAGGCGCCCACAACGATTTATCCGTTGTATCAGAAATAGCACGAGATATGGTTACACAGTTTGGCATGAGCGAAAAGCTCGGGCACCTCACTTACGGTAAAAGACACGAACAAATTTTTCTAGGAAGAGATATACATGAGGAGAGGAACTATAGCGATGATACAGCCATGCTTATTGACCAAGAGGTGAGGGGCATAGTTGACGGATGTTATGAAACGGCAAAAACTACACTTCTAAAATACAAAAGCAAATTAAGCCTTCTTGCTAAAACCTTGTTGGAAAAAGAGGTCGTTGACGATAAAGAAGTAAAAAAGCTTCTTGGGTTAAAAGAAGAGGCAAAAAAGGAAGCAGAAAATGCCGGTAGCGACGAAGCACCAAAAACCGCATGAACTAAAGTTCGACAGGTTTTCGCTTAACCTTGGCCAAAGAACACATGTCATGGGCGTTCTAAACAGAACGCCTGATTCATTCTCGGATGGGGGAGAATTCCTGGAAGAAGACGCGGCGCTTCGACGCATCAGAGATATGGTGCGCGAAGGAGCTGACATTATAGACATCGGCGGCGAATCTACAAGGCCCTGTTCTAACGGCGTAAGCCTTTCCGAAGAGTTGGCGCGAACCATACCTATAATAAGGAAGGCTGCCAAAGAAATCGATGCTCCCATATCAATTGATACCTCAAAGCACGAAGTTGCGTTTCGAGCTATTCAGGCAGGCGCTTCACTCGTAAACGATATCACGGGCCTTAAATCCGACTCAAAAATGGCTGAGGTAATCGCCTCCTCCGGGGCGGCGGTTTGCGTAATGCACATGAAGGGTGCGCCGTGCGACATGCAGGATAATCCTAGATACGAAGATCTCATGGAGGAAATTGTGGATGGGCTTCGAGAATCAGTCGAAATTGCCCGAGCAGCCGGAATATCGCCTGATAAGATTATCGTTGATCCGGGTATAGGTTTCGGAAAAACAGTTGAGCACAACCTTACGATAATTAAGAGATTAGGGGAGCTTATGACGCTTGGTAGGCCTGTCCTTATCGGAACCTCGAGAAAATCTTTTATCGGAAAAACCCTAAAAAAAAGCGTAGAAAGTCGCTTGATGGGCACGGCTGCCACTTGCGCGCTTGCAATTCTGGCCGGGGCAAGCATAATAAGAGTTCATGACGTTAAAGAAATGGTAGATGTTGCAAGAATGACCGACGCAATAAAAAAAGGTAGGGCGCGGTAATGGTTTCTAATTATATCGACGCACTAAAATTTATTATCGAGATTGTCATACTATGGTTTGTTTTCTACATGCTTCTTCTTTTTATAAAAGGCACGCGCGCGGTTCAGGTTTTAAAGGGAATCATCATACTTGTTATAATATTTTTAATATCGAAAGAGCTTCAGCTTGAAACGATAAACTGGATCCTGGGCAAACTTTTCACGATTTCAGTTATCGCCTTTGTTATTATTTTTCAGCCTGAACTGAGGCGGGGGTTGGCTCGAATAGGGCAGTTCGGCATGTTTTCAAGACAGCAAGAAACGCTAGATGAAATCGTAAAGGCAGCCCTTGTTTTGTCCAAGAAAAAGATTGGCGCCCTTATTGCGATCGAAAGGGAAATTGGTCTTCGCCCGTATATTGAAAGCGGGATTAAAATGGATAGCATTGTCACCAGCGAAGTTTTAAATACTATCTTCGCGCCCAACACGCCCTTGCATGACGGCGGCGTCGTGGTGCAGGGCTCAATTATCGCATCTGCCGGGTGCCTTTTCCCGCTTACGCAAAATCCGCATGTCAGCAGCTCTGTGGGAACAAGACACAGGGCGGCAATGGGCCTTAGCGAGGAAACGGATGCCGTTGTTGTGGTTGTAAGCGAAGAGACAGGAGACATATCTATCTCGGTAGGCGGGAGGCTAACGCGTCATCTTGACGAAAAAGAATTCGGCCGCGTGTTAAGTAATATTTTCCGGCCGAAGAAATCTAAAAAATCCATATTTGATTTCTGGAATAAAATTGTTTCCCGAATGGTAAGCACCACTAAAGGTGAATAAGAGTGAAAAAGATTTTATCGAATAACATAGGCTTTAAATTGCTGGCGCTGGGCCTGGCGTTTGTAACATGGCTTTATGTCGGTGAGGTGACTAAAGAGGATTCGAAAGAAACGGTCCTGCGAAAACTTCTTTCACCGGTTTCTTATGTCTCGAAGAAACTAATTATAAAACCGGTTTTTGAAGGAGAAGTGCTCCCCGGATATAAAATTCTAAAAAGTGAAATCAGGATTACGCCTGATTCGATTGTGGTTTTGGGGCCTTCGCGCATATTGCTGGATAAGGATTTCATATATACAAAACCTATCGATTTAAAAGAATATACGCAAACAAAAACAACCGAGGTTGGCCTGGAAAGTGTTTCCCGCGCGATAAGGTCCTCAAAAAACAAAGTGCAAGTTTATTTGCCCGTTGAAAAGTTAGCACAAGGAAAGACACGCGATTAGCCGCTATGTCGGAGTTGGGCGTCAACATAGACCACGTTGCAACGATAAGGGAGGCAAGGAAGATTGATTACCCAAACCCCGTAGAAGCGGCGCTTCTTTGTCAGCGTTTCGGAGCGGATTCAATTGTTTGCCACCTGCGGGAAGATCGGCGTCATATCCAGGACAAGGATTTACGCGAGCTCAAAAAGGCGATCAAGGTTAAGTTGAACCTCGAGATGGCTATGTCGGAGGAAATAGTAAATATCGCGCTCCTGGTAAAGCCGGACCAGATAACCCTCGTGCCGGAGAAACGGCGAGAGCTTACCACGGAAGGCGGGCTTGATGTCCTCGCCCGCGCTAAGAGGATAACATCCGTTTTGAAAAAAATGAAGAAACACAATATAAAAGTAAGTCTTTTTATCGACCCGGACGAAAAACAGATTAAAGCGGCCATGAAATCCGGCGTAGAAATGATAGAGCTGCATACCGGTTGCTACGCTAACGCAAGAAACAAAAAGGAAAAGAAGAGAGAATTTGATCTTTTAAGAACGAGCGCTCTATTTGCCAAGCGCATAGGCCTTAAGGTTTTTGCCGGGCACGGCCTCCATTATAAAAATATTGCTCCGCTTCGAAAAATTAAGGAAATAGAGGAATATAATATCGGCCACTCCATTATTGCGCGCGCGGTTTTTGTGGGACTCGGTGCGGCCGTTAAAGAAATGAAGGCTCTGGTAACATGATCGTAGGAACGGGGATAGACATAGTCGAAATAGGGCGCTTCAGGAAAGCCAAAAAGAAATGGGGCAAAAATTTCCTTAACAAAATTTTTACAGAAAACGAAATAGCCTATTCCAAAAAAAGAAGATTTCAGGAACAGCATCTTGCCGCCAGGTTCGCTGCCAAAGAAGCGGTGCTTAAGGCCTTCGGGGATAAGATTTCCAGCGTCCACAACTGGCAGGATATTGAAATCTTAAACGATAGAACCGGGAAGCCCTATATCCGTTTCCATAAAAGCGCAAAAAAATTAAAGAAAAAAGAAAAAATTGACGACGTTATACTCAGCATGTCGCATTGCAAGGGGCATGCGGTGGCGAACGCGATTTTATTGAGAGGTAAATAATGGTAAAAAAACATATTTCAAAAATACCACCCAGAAAAAAAGACACGCACAAGGGAGATTTTGGACACGCGTTAGTATTGGCCGGCTCCGAGGGGCTGACGGGCGCAGCATATCTGGCGAGCCAGGCAGCACTTTTGGCGGGAAGCGGCCTTGTAACCTGCGGCGTGCCGAAAAGTTTAAATGACATAATGGAAGTCAAGCTAACAGAAGTTATGACACTTTCTCTACCGGAAACAAGTAGAAGGTCTCTTAGTCTATCCGCCGAAAAAGACATTTTAGATTTTGCTAAAAAAATTAATGTCGCCGCCTTGGGGCCGGGTATTTCCAGGCACAAGGAAACGCAGGAGCTTGTTTGCGCATTGCTTAAAAATTTAGAAAAACCCGTAGTGCTTGACGCTGATGGTATAATCGCCGTAGCTGGTCGCCCCGATATTCTAAAGACGCGTAAAGCGCCTACCGTATTGACACCGCATCCCGGGGAGATGTCACATCTTACCGGGAAAGATGTGCGTGTAATTCAAGGTGACCGCGAAAAGGCGGCTTTAAGTTTTGCGAAAAAATATAACGTGATTCTCGTTTTAAAAGGGCGCAGGACCGTCATCGCAGATCCAAAAGGCGGAGTTTACATTAATAAGACCGGAAACTCCGGCATGAGCACAGCCGGAGCCGGCGATGTGCTTACTGGCATGATCGCGAGTTTTGTCGGCCAGGGAATAAATCCGTATAGCGCCGCAGTAATCGGCGCATATCTGCACGGCCTAGCCGGTGACCTTGCGGCAAAAGAGAAGGGCCAGTTTAGCCTCACAGCAAGCGATCTTTTAAATAAATTACCGCAAGCAATTAAGGATGTTCTTTAGGCCGAGGTAGCTCAGTTGGTAGAGCAGGGGTTTTGTAAACCTCAGGTCGCTGGTTCAACTCCAGTCCTCGGCTCCATTTCCGCCTGCGGTGAAGGACCTTCTTTATTGTGTCACAATTTTGGGGAGATGGCGGAGTAGTCAAACGCACCAGACTGTAAATCTGGCGGCTTCGGCCTACGAAGGTGCGAATCCTTCTCTCCCCACTTTTTCGAAGAAAAAGTGATCCTGAGGCAATGCTGTCAATGCGACCTATGGGAGCATTGACAATTGCCGAAGGACCTTTCCAAACCCTACCTCCGCGGGAGTAGTTCAATGGTAGAACGGTAGCCTTCCAAGCTACACACGACGGTTCGATTCCGTTCTCCCGCTCCAAACTCTAGCTCGTTTTTCCCACCATTTTCAGACTTATGAAAAATAGAACTGACAGAATGAGAGGGTATTGGCAGGGCGGCTTTGCACAATAACGACGGAGCTCTTTCTTCTTCGAAAAATTGTAGTAAGCTGAATGTATATATTTATAATTATTGAAAGAAAGGATCTCCTATAA
>JABMQJ010000017.1 GCA_013203315.1 Candidatus Omnitrophota bacterium
ATACATTTTGTATGTGTCCCGGAGGAAGCATTGTTTCTGCTTCTGCATATAAAAATACAAATATAGTAAATGGGATGAGTTTGTATAATAGAGATGGAAAATTTGCAAATGCAGCTTGTATAGCAGGGATTGATCTAGACAAGTTAAATGGCAGAGAGACCCCACCCCTGGAAGCCCTTGGCTGGTTGGGAAGCCTTGAGGAGCGATTTTATGAATACTCAGATGGCTTTAAGGCCCCGTTCTGCAGTATTAAGGATTTTATTAAGAGAGATTCCAAATCAAGTATTGTTGAATCGAGCTACCCCTTGGGGTTAAAACCAACGGCTTTATGGGATTTGCTACCAACTGAGGTAAGCGGTTCAATCAGGGAAGCCCTTAAGGATTTTAGTAGAAAAATAAAAGGATTCGAGACAGGCATTATTATGGGGCTTGATAGCAAGAGCTCGTCTCCGATTCAGGTTATACGGGGAGAGAATTATCTCTCGACCGGTTTTGAAAATCTTTATGTAACAGGAGAAGGTAGCGGTTATTCCGGAGGTATAATATCAAGTGGCGCAGACGGCATAAAGGCTGCCATGGCTATCATAGGCAAAGACTAATGCCTGCTGCATGAAACAAAATAGGAGGCAAAAAAATGGCTAAAGAAAATTCATCGTTCGATATTGTCGCGGAAGCGAACCTTCAGGAGGTGGACAATGCTGTTAACCAGACAAAGAAGGAGCTTTCGCAGAGATTCGATTTTAAAGGAAGTAAAGCCTCAATAGAATATAACCGTAATGAAAAGAAGATAACGCTGGTCGGTGATGATGATTTTAAATTGCGTGCCTTAAAAGACATTTTTGCCACTAGACTTGCTAAAAGGGGGGTTTCTATAAAGCTTCTGATATTTAAAGAACAGCAGGAGGTTTTTGGGGGTTGCATTCAGCAGATAGCCGATCTCGTATCAGGAATACCCCAGGAAAAAGCAAAGGAGATCACTAAAATAATAAAAAAACTGGGACTCAAAGTCCAGGTCCAGATAGAGGGAGAGAAAATAAGGGTATTTTCTTCAAAAAAAGATAACCTCCAACTTGTAATCGAACACTTGCGAAAAATAAACTTTCCGATAGCGCTTACTTTTTGTAACTATAGGTAGAAGTAAATTGCCGAAGTACCTTATTAACCCCTTGTAGCGAAATAAGTTGCAAGGGGTTTTTATTTGTGATACAGTATGCGAAGAGAAAGGGGTAATGTGCTTTCCTCTTATCGGTTTAATTTAAAGCACGAGAATTTAGTTCATAGCAAATTTCAGGATTTTTACAGGAACTAAAAAAGGAGGTAACATGGGTTTTCAACAAGGTGGCGGTGGATTTGACAGAGGTCCGCGAGAAATGCATAAGGCGACTTGCGCAGAGTGCAATAAAGAATGCGAAGTTCCTTTCAAACCGAGCGGCGACCGTCCAGTATATTGCAGGGAATGCTTTTCAAAGCGCAAAAGCGAAGGCCGTTAAAAGTAAGTAGTCAAGGCTTCAGAGTTTTTGTTTAAACGCCCTCCCTTTAAAAGAGGGCGTTTTTCCCGGACATTACGTTTCCCGAAGAGTATAGTCTGAATTATAGGGTATCCACATGTGGGATGGCCCCAAAATAGAAAGAGGGTAAATTGGCAAGAGATAATTATTCATTTCGAAAGCGTCTGAAAGAAGCGGCAAAGAAAAAGAAGAAAGAAGAAAAAAGACAGCGCAAGCTGGATAGAAAAAACATAGAGCCCAAAGAGGGCGAGGCGCAAGTTTCGAACGAAAATCCCGAACAGAGTTCGGACGAGAATACCGCTCTTACGTAAACTTTGAATCGTAAGTTCTGAACCGTTTACCTGCCTGAGGGTTTACCTGCCGATAAGCACCGCAGGCAGTCGATTCTGAATAGGTAAGTGGCCTTAAAACCGGACTTACAGTTGTCCCCAGCCTCTTTGTCTCCTCCGCATAACAAAACCCTATAAATTCATCCGAAGAAGTTCTGTTATCGTCAGCCAAGGAAAGCTTTGTTG
>JABMQJ010000018.1 GCA_013203315.1 Candidatus Omnitrophota bacterium
CCCCCCCCCCCCCCCCCCGCACGAGAATAGGGCAAGTTTATGTGTTTCAACGGATTTTTTCTTTGGCACGAAATTGGCGTTATGCTGTGTGTCTCGTTCCAAAAAGAACTCTGGCGGCTGGAAAAATGCGAATGTTATTGGCATTAATACGGGATTTTACAGTTAGAAAGAAAATTTATGAAAAATAGTAAAACATTTTGGAATATCTGGACATCATATGCCACGTATTACTTCGGAAAAGTAAATTTAAGTATAGTAGTTCCGGCGCTTTTGGCTACATACAAAGATTTGAATTTATATAGCGTTGGTTTGGTCTCAAGCGGGTTTTTCTTTGCGTATGCATTAGGACAATTTTTACATGGCCAGATTTCGGAAAGACATAATCCGTTTATCTATATTGCAGTGGGTCTAATCGGTTCTTCAGTTATGAATTTGTTTCTCGGCTTTTCTGGTGGATTTTTCATAATATTATTTCTTGGAGAGGTTCTTGACGGCCTTTTTCAATCAATGGGTTGGTCGTCTTGTGTAAGGGCAAATGCCTTGACACAAAAGAGCAAGGATAGAGAGGTCTCATCTACAATATTAGGTACATCATATCAGGTAGGCAATTCTGTAGCATGGCTTATATCTTCTTTTGCTGTAGGCGCATGGGGTTGGCGGGCCGGTTTCTGGGTCGCAAGTGGTTTCTTGTTTGTAAGAGGAGTATTATTATTATTGACAAAACCAAAACTACAAATAATACCTCCCCAGAAAGTGAAGACCCAACTAAAAAATACATTATCCCTTCCGATTGTATTAAGCGGCATAGCATTATGCTTATTAAATATGGTTAGGTACGGCGTTATCACGTGGATCCCATTATATTTGTTTAAGGCACAGAATTTTGCAGTAGAACAAATGGGGAAGGTAGGCCTGAAGGTATTCTTACTTCCTATCGCAGGAGTTTTGGGCACTTTGATATATAATAAACTCAAAGTCAACAGAGACGTCCTTACTATCATATGCCTAATAATGCTGGCAGCCAGTTTTGTAGCCTTGCCGTTTACCACGGGCTTACTGTCAACATTAATGTTATTAGTTGGCAGTTTTTTCCTGTATGGCCCTCATGTCTTCTTGGTCACAACCTTTCCTACGCGTTTTGTAGATAAACAAGTAGTTGCGGCTTCTACGGGATTCATAGACGGAATGGGTTATATCGGCACAGTATTAATAGGCATAATTATTCCCTTTTTGGTTACGTCGGCAAAAGGCAACTGGACAAATGTATTCATATTCTGGGCTGCTCTTTCAATTATGGTGGCTATCTTTGTCCTTGTCATTTATGTCAGGAGCTTTAAGGATAAAACAATAGATTTTCTAACACTTAATAATCAGGTTAACACCTGACCTATAAGATAACAGAGGTATGGCAAATGGCCAATAATAATTTTGCAGGAACTATTTTTATCACCGGAATTTCTGTTTCTGGGAAATCAACATTAGGAAGGCGCCTCAAAGAGGATTTGCTGAATTACGGATTAGATAACGTAAAGCTTCTTGATGGAGAGGCTGTACGAGAACAGCTTGAAAAACGCGGAAAATATTACGAATATTCCACAGAAGATCGGAACAAAGTAGCCATGGAAATCGCACATATAGCACTAGAATACAATATGGAAGGGATTAATTGTATTGCGTGTTCGATATGCCATAAAAAGAAAACACGTGAACAAATGCGCGCTGTTATTGGCAATTTTATGGAAGTATATCTAGATTGTCCTGTAAGTGTTTGCGCAAAGAGAGATTACAAAGGTCAATATGTCAAAGCGCTTCAAGGAGCGTATAAAAATTTTGTAGGAATTACCGAAGCATATCAGATTTCTGACCACGTAGAACTTATTCTAAATACAAGCGAAAACACCGTAGAAGAATGCCTGAGGGTTTTGTCTGCAAAAGCTAAAAATTTTCTTTTAAGTAAAAGCAAAAGAGTTGATTATGAGCAAACTCACAACTAATCAAGTATTTACGTTGTTAGGATTAAGATAAATGAAAAAAAACATAAAGATATTTTGCACCCTAGGTCCGTCTTCAATGAACCGTGAAATCATTGCCAAGCTTGATAATCTCGGCATAGATATGTTTCGCGTCAATCTTTCACATACTGATATTGATAAACTAGAAGAAACAATATCAAAAATACGGCAGCATACCGATAAACCCATATGTCTTGATACGGAGGGAGCGCAGATTCGCGTTGGCTATGTGAAAAACAATGACATCTCTTTAATAGAGAATAGTATAGTCAGGATTGTAAAGCGAAAAATAGTTGGAAATTCTTCCAAGATTTCACTTAATCCACCGTCTTCGGTAGAACAGATTGTCCCGGGAGACTTGATAAGCATAGATTTTGATTCGGTGCTTTTACAAGTTATCGAATGCACTCATGATTCGGTAATTGCTAAGGTTGTTTCCGGCGGTACCGTAGGTAGTAATAAAGCTGTAACTGTGGACAGGTTGATAAAACTCCCAGCTATTTCCACAAAGGATGAAATGGCTATAAAAATTGGGTTAAAAACTGGCATACAACACTTTGCATTATCGTTTGCGGGAAGCAAAGATGATATTTATCATTTTCGCAAACTTGTAGGCAAAGGAGCGCGTATAATTTCCAAAATTGAAAACAAAAAAGGTATAGAGAACATAGACGAAATTATTGAAGCGTCAGATTCGATACTAATTGACAGGGGCGATCTTTCAAGGGAAGAACCTATTGAAAAAATACCTTTCATGCAGAAATTAATTATAAAAAAAGCCAACACTAAGAATGTACCTGTCTACGTTGCTACGAATTTACTAGAGTCAATGATAAAAAGCAAGAATCCTACAAGGGCAGAAATAAATGACATAATCAATACGCTTTTAGATGGTGCGGACGGGCTCGTGTTAGCGGCAGAAACCGCTATTGGGTTATATCCTTTAAATTGCGTTACCATGGTGCGCAAGACAATCAAACAATTTTTGAATTTTTCTGGCAACATGTCTATAAAAAAACTTCAAAAACATGATTCGTTCTTATTGATAGAACCACACGGAGGTAGCCTTGTAGAGAACGTGGCAGATAATCCCAACATGAATGAGATTAAAAAATACAAAATTCTAAAAGTCGACAAAAATATATTGCTAGATGCAGAACAAATAGCCATCGGAACTTTTTCGCCATTGAAGGGTTTCATGAAAAAGGAAGAAGTTGAATCTGTTCTTAAGGAATATAGGCTTCCTAGCGGTATTATTTGGCCTATACCAATTGTACTCCAGATGAATAAAAGGGAGATTGAAGGCATAAGTCGCGGGGACAAAGTTGCTTTAGCTTGTAAAGGTACGAACGAGATATACTCAATATTAAATGTAGAACAGATTTATAAATATGACTTGTCTAAATTCACGAAAGAAACCTTCGGAACCAACAGCATTAAACACCCAGGGGTAAAGCGATCCATGCTTAATGGAGAGTATTTTCTCGGAGGGACAGTAGAGCTTGTAAAACGTCTTCCTTCAAAATATAAACATCTCGAGATTACGCCAAAACAAGCACGGGCTATTTTTGAAACAAAGGGGTGGAGTAAAATTATAGGATTCCACACCAGGAACGTTATACATAACGTGCATGAATATATACAGATAGCTGCCTTAGAAAGCTGTGGTTGTGATGGTGTATTTGTTCATCCCATTGTTGGTCCGAAGAAGAAAGGTGATTACGCGGAAGATATAATTTTAAAAACATATCAGCTTATGTTGGACAATTTCTATCCAAAAGGAAAAATGTTTTTAGGAGCTTTCCAAACTTATTCGAGATATGCAGGGCCAAGAGAGGCGGTATTTACCGCTTTGTGCAGAAAAAACTTTGGATGCAGTCATTTTATAATCGGACGAGATCACACAGGGGTTGCCAATTACTATAAGCCATATGATGTGCATGCGTTATTTGATAGACTAGGAGACATCGGTGTGAAACCCATATTTTTTAAAGAAATGCATTATTGCGTATTGTGCAATAAGTATGTCGATAAATGCGGGCATGCTAACAACAATATTTTACAAATAAGCGGAAGCCGAGGTCGTAAGATTTTGAAATCACAACAACAACCGCCCGAATGGTTTATGAGAAAAGAGATTTCAGATCTTATTTTAAACGAGTTAAAAAACGGCGAAAAAGTTTTTGTAAATTAAAGAAAAGGAAATAACAAATACAATGCTACAGAACATGGATCATAAATTAAAAAAATTAATTCCACTTAAGCTGAAAAATAGTATCAAGATGCATATGCACGCAAGACGTATAACCAAGGGGGATAAAAAAATATTGTTGTATTTTGAAAAAAATAACATAAAAAACGCTATCCTTTCATGCGGATGGAGAAAAAGCGGAAATACTTGGTTTAAATTTGTTTTGTATAATTATTTTAATATCCTTATTAACAACGCGAATAAGACGCTTACATTCGAGGAGTTAAAAGAGCATGACATAGGAAATCTGGAAGGAGGGTATACTAAACCACGCAAACCCGGTTTTCCCGTATATTACAGTACACATGAGGCTTACCGCAGAATCTTTAGTTACTTTTTCCGGGTTATTTTTATATATCGAAACCCCTTGGATGCCTGCTTGTCGTATTACTATAATCGCATGGATAGGGTGACTAATTTTAGGGGCGGTTTCCCGAATTCGGAGATAAAAAAACTGTATGATATAGATTACTTCGCACTATATAATTTACCCTACTGGATTTATCATTATAAGTCGACAATAGATAAAGCCGATGCAGTCTTATGCTATGAAGAGATGAGAAAAAATCCATATAGCCAATTTCATAAGGCATTTAAAGAAGCTGGTATTGAAATAAACGAAAATGCTTTAGCTAAATCTATTGAAATGTCATCCTTTGATAACATAAGAAAAATGGGTAGAGAAACGAATCAACGCTATGGGGCACAGCACCCAAAGATATTTAAAGGAGAATTTACCAGATCCGGCAAATCTAAGCAATATACAGGGACTCTTAAGGCGGGGACGATACAAAAGGCTCAAAAGTTATTGAACGCAAATAGAATTGATATAGTACTTTAGAATTTAAACAGAAGGGGTAACAGTTGAAGATACTTGTAACCGGAGGAGCAGGCTATATAGGCTCCGTAATAGTTAACCTAGCTTTGAAAAGCGGTTTCAAGGTCAAAGCCGTAGACGCGCTTTGGTATGACAAAAACGTCCCTATAATAAACTTCAATGACCCCAATTACGAGTTTAAAAGGCTCGATATACGTGATAGCGTATTTTTGAATGAGTGCCTTGAAGACGTGGATTTTGTCGTGCATACTGCCGCCGTAGTTGGCGAACCAGCGGGAAAGAAATTCTCAGACCTTACATATAGAGTCAACTACGAAGCTTCGAAACGGCTTATAGATAAATTAGAAGAAAAACAAGTGAAAGGCTTTATATTTCTTTCAACGTGCTCAAATTATGGAATTTCCGATGGTTTAATAAACGAAACAGCCTTACTTAAACCTCTTTCTCTTTACGCAGAGACAAAGGTTAATATCGAAAGATATCTAACCAATAACGCAAAAAGCTTGGATTGGGTTATATGCAGGCTCTCGACAGCCTATGGATCTTCTCCTAGGATGAGATTCGATTTAACGGTTAACGACTTTACAGTAAATGCCCTTTTGAACAAGATGTTAGAGGTTTATTTACCAAAAACGTATAGACCATATATACATGTCTATGATATCGCACGCGTGATATTACGAATTATATCAGATTTTGACAGAGTCAAAAACAATGTATTTAATGTGGGATTTGAAGGGGAAAATTATCAAAAATACCAGATAGCTGAAATCATAGAGAAATTTGTGCCTAGCACGGAAATAAAGATTATCAAAAAAGGGATAGATGCCCGAAATTACAAAGTGGATTTTTCGAAACTTAAGAAATTTTTAAATATCGAAAAAATCCATACAGTGAAGTCAGGAGTAAAAGAGATCGTAGATCTTGTAGAGAAAGGCATAATAACCAATTATAAAGATAAAAAATATTACAATACTTTTCTGGATCTAAAGGAAGAAATAGACTATAACGCATTCCTCAAATCGGAGATCAAAGCTAAATGAACTATAAAATACCTCTTTCGGTTCCTGTGGCAAATGGAAATGAGTGGAAGTATGTCAAAGAGTGCTTGGATACCGCTTGGCTGGCTTCAGGGAAATTTGTAGATAAATTTGAAAAAGCAATTTGTCAATATACGAAAGCGAAATTTGCTATTGCGTGTATAAACGGAACTTCAGGCTTACAACTTGCCCTGCGTTTATCCGGCGTGAAAACCAACGATGAAATTATAGTTCCCACGTTGACATTCATAGCACCGGTAAATGTAATTTCATATCTTGGTGCCGAACCTGTTTTTATGGACTGCGATGACTATATGAATTTGGATGTTGAAAAATTAAATCAATTCTGTAAAGACGAATGTAAATTAACAAAATCAGGTTTAAGAAACAAGAGAACTGGACGGATAATTAGGGCTGTGGTACCGGTTCACATATTCGGCAATCCATGTGATATGACAAACATAATGAAAATAGCGCACAAGTATAACTTAAAAGTCATTGAGGATGCAGCAGAGAGCCTTGGTTCATATTTTAAAGGAGGTTTGTATAAAAATAGGTTTACGGGGACCATAGGGGATTTTGGAGTTTATTCTTTCAATGGGAATAAAATTATTACGACAGGCGGCGGCGGGATGCTAGTTACAAACAACAGAAAATTGGCAGAAAAAGCAAGATATTTTGCCACACAGGCCAAAAATGACCCTATAAATTATGTCCATAGTGAAATCGGATATAATTTTAGGTTATCAAATATACAATCAGCCTTGGGAATAGCCCAACTAGAACGCTTGGAGAATGTTATTAAAATAAAGAAGAAAAATTACGACCTTTATAAAAAGGAGCTAAGTGATATATGTGAAGTGGAGCTGTTGGGTGCCCCGGAAGATACAAGGCCCAATTATTGGTTCTATTCTTTAATTATCGAAAAGAAGATGTGTGGTATGGGCAAGGAAGGACTAACACGTAGATTTCTTGAGAATGGAATACAAGCAAGGCCTATATGGTATCTAAACCATATGCAGAAACCATACCGTAACAAGCAAGCATTTAAAATAGAGAAAGCAATATGGTTTTGGAAAAGAACCCTGAACATGCCATGCAGCCCCAATCTTGCAGAAAAAGAAATTAAGAAAATTTCGTCGATTATAAAAAATAAAAATACAAAAAGGTAACACGTTTGATGGCTAAAAAAATAAAAGAAGATATTGTGTTAATTGGCGGAGGGGGACATGCAAAGGTTGTAATAGATGCTGTCCGAAAAGTAAAGAAAATCAGAATTTACGGCATAGTGGACTCGAAGTTACGCAAGGGCGATTCTTTCTTGGGGGTACCGATTTTAGGAGACGATAGTGTTCTTCCAGAGCTATTTAAAAAAGGGATTAAAAAGGCTTTTATTGCTGTAGGTTCAATTGGGGGCTGCAGTATAAGGAAAAAACTCTATGCTAATTTAAAAAATATAGGCTTTGAACTTCCAGCGATAAAGCATCAGGGAGCTGTCATAGCCGGTGATGTCAAAATTGGAGAAGGGAGCTTTGTTGCAGCCGGTGCAGTCATAAATCCGGGAGTAAAAATAGGAAAGAACGTGATAATTAATACAAGAGCATCGATCGACCACGATTGTGAAATAGGGGATTTTGTTCACATTGCACCAGGGGTTACATTAAGCGGGGGAGTAAAGATAGATAAAGAAACCCATGTAGGTACAGGCGCTAATATAATACAGTACGTGAAAATTGGCAAAGGATGTTTAATCTCGGCCGGGAGTACAATTATCAGAAATGTAGCAGATAAGGAGAATAATTGTGAATTCAAAAAATGAACGAATTAAAAAATTAAATATCTCACCGGATACTACACTAAAAACAGCTATGCGCGCTCTAAACGCTGGAGATGCCAGGGTTCTTTTTGTAATGGATAATGAGCAAAGACTTATAGGTTGTGTTACAGATGGCGATGTACGAAGGGGTATTTTGAATGCTATTGGATTCGAAAGGCCTGTTTCAGAGATTATGTTTAAGTTTCCACGTTTTGTCAGACAATTTGAAAAAGATTTTAAAGAGAAGGCAAGACAATACGTGCTTGACGAAAAACTTTACACAATTCCAGTTCTGGATTCATCAGACAGGATAGTAGATGTTCTTTTTTGGCATGAATTCATAGACAAACACCCTCTTGAGCCTAAGGAAGTAAAGCAAATTACAAATCCCATTGTAATAATGGCAGGTGGAAAGGGCGAAAGACTCAATCCTTTTACAAGGATACTACCAAAACCGCTTATTCCTTTCGGCGATAAGCCTATAATAGAAAAAATAATGGATAACTTTGCAAAACACGGTTTCAGAAATTTCATACTGACTCTTAATTATAAAAAGGAGTTTATAAAAATGTATCTTAAAGAAAGCAAGCTTCCTTACAACATAGAAGTGGTTGAGGAAGAAAAGTTTCTTGGTAGCGCTGGAAGTCTAGTGTTTTTAAAAGATAAAGTTAAAGAAACTTTTTTTGTGTGTAACTGTGATACTTTTTTAATAAATAATTTCAGAAACATATTACTTTGGCATAAGGGTGAACAAGCGCTCCTTACACTCATAGGTTGTCATAAAGAAACAATACTTCCTTATGGCGTTCTAAGGGTAGACAACGGTTGCCTAAACTCTATTGAGGAGAAACCCAAATTCGACATGATTATAAACACAGGCGTTTATCTAATTGAGCCAGAGGTCTTATCGTTAATAAAGCCCGGAGAATATATAGATATGAATCGCCTCGTAGAAAGGGTTTTGAAGAAGGGTAAAGTGACTGTTTTCCCTGTGGTTGATGGTTGGTCTGATATAGGACAATGGAAGGAATATAACGAGAGTTTGCATTTACTGCAGAATGGTATAGAAAGATGAGCACACGTAATCGAAAGATACTGATTGTTACAGGATCGCGCGCAGAGTACGGACTGCTTTATTGGGTTATAAGGAAGATACACGAAAATCCCGACTTGGAATTACAGCTAATTGTTACTGGAACACACCTTTCACCAAAATTTGGACTAACAATAAAAGAAATAGAAAGTGACGGCTTTCCTATAAGAGGCAGGGTGAAAATACCCCTTTCATCGGATTCCAGTAAGGCAATATCTATAGCAATGGGGCATGCTATAATTGGTTTCGCAAGTATATATGCACGCTTAAGACCAGATATAATAGTTGTTTTAGGTGATCGCTTCGAAATTCATGCAGCGGTAAGTGCCGCTATACCTTTTGGGATTCCAATCGCACATATTCATGGCGGAGAATTGACAGAAGGGGTTTTTGACGAGCAGTTGAGACACTCTATTACGAAAATGAGCCATATTCACTTTGCTTCTACAAAAGTTTATAGAAAAAGAATTATACAGATGGGGGAGAGGCCTAAATACGTTTTTTGTTTCGGCTCTCCGGCAATAGATAACATTTTAGGAACTAAGCTTCTAGAGAGGAAAGACCTATATAAAAACCTTGGCATACCAGAGGGTAAAAAAATTGGGATATGCACCTATCATCCTACTTCGCTGGGGCTAAGTAGTAAGGGAAGTGAAATTGGCGGATTACTTGATTCTATCAGGGAGACGAAAGAACTATGGTGGGTTTTTACTGCATGTAATGCAGATACAGGAAATCGAGCAATAATTAAAGAGATTAAAAATTTTGTCAAAAAAAATCACAAAATATGCAAATTCTATATGTCATTGGGGCGGCGAAGATATTTGTCTCTTTTGAAAAATACATCCCTTATGATAGGTAATTCTTCAAGTGGCATTATAGAGGCGCCTAGCTTTAAACTACCTGTTATAAATATCGGAGATAGGCAAAAAGGAAGAATAAGAGCGAAAAACGTTATCGATATTAAGAAGTGTGAAAAAAAACTAGTTTCAAATGCTATAAAACGTGCCGTTTCACCAAAATTTAAAGATAGCATAAAAAGGGTAAGAAACCCGTATGGTTCAGGCAAATCCAGCAAGAAAATCGTAAATACGCTAAAAAGAATATCCATAGATGAAAAGTTGATTAAAAAAGAATTCTATGAAACTTAAAGTAGTAATTATTAATCCTCCCATACGCTTAACCGATAAGCCGAGACATATTCCGCACGGCTTGGCAATACTTGCTAATATAATTCGGAAAAAGCTTGGGATAGCACCTGTTTTTATCGATATTAACGCACATCGCTATAGTGATAAGAAAGTCCAGTCGATCTTGGAAACGATGCAATTCGATGTTGTTCTTATCGGAGGATTGATACCCGTTTATAAAAGGATTATTTTCTATGCGGATATGATCAAACGAATAAATCCAAAGGCCATAATTATTGCTGGTGGAAGTGCTGCGATGTCAGTTCCGGAATTGTTGTTGAGGAATTCAAAAGTCGACTGCATATGTGCTGGAGAAGGCGAAAAAGTTATCATTGATATCCTTAATGGGTTAGAAAACTATGCCCTGAAGGAGCTGACTCACATTAAAGGATTTTACTTTAAAATAGGCGATGAAATATTATGTTCGGGAAAACCCGATTTATTGAAAAAACTCGATTTAGAAAGTGATATCCCAGCCTACGACTTGCTTCCGATGGATATATATTTATCGAACCCGTCGGTAGGGCTCGGAAAAGATGTGGATTTTATTTCAAGTCGTGGTTGTCCTTTCAGTTGCACCTTTTGCTATCAACCCTGGGGCAGAAGATTCAGGGCTCATTCCCCAGATTTCATTATAGATGCGCTTAAATATCTCAAGAAACGCTATCGTATAGATTTTTTGTCTTTTCAGGATGACGAATTTTTGGCAGATAGAAAACGCGTATATGAATTATGTGAAAAAATTGGAAAACATATCCCCAATCTATTATGGTCATGTACAGGAAGGGCGAATCTTGTTACGGATGAACTGGTTGGCGCTATGAAGAATGCGGGATGTGTCTCAATTTCTTACGGGTTTGAATCTGGCTCTCAGAGAATATTGGATTCCATGAATAAAAAAGTAACGATAAATGATATGCAAAATGCAATTATGTTAAACAGAAAGTATGGGATGATGCTTCCCGTATCTTTTATGATCGGTATGCCGGAAGAAGACGAGGAGTCGTGCAGGGAGACTGTTGAATTTTGCGTAAGGAACAATATTCCGCTAAGATCCATGATGTTTGTAACGCCCTATCCTGGAACGCAGTTATTTGAGGATGCCGTTTCTGGGGGGCGTATTGAAAGGAATAAAATACATGATTTTGTTATGTCCCTAGAAGATGCTAGGGATTTTACTATTAATTTAACCGATGTATTTACCGATGAGGGTTTAATTTTAAAACGCGCAGAGATGATAAAGAATGTGTGTTCACGAGTTAAATTGGAATCCAAAGAACATTATAAGGCTAAAGTGGAAAGTTTGTTTGGAGATTTAGCCAACGATTATTTTGAAAACGAAGTATTATTAAAACACCGCACCGAACACGGCGGTATGGATATTTTTTAGAGACTATGAAGATATTATCAGTAATCTGTGCACGATCAGGTAGCAAGGGATTGAAGAATAAATGCGTGACTAGGATTGGAGATAAGATGGTCATCGAGTACTCCATTGATTATTCGCTTTCTCTGGGAAATGACGTAAAGACGGTTGTATCAACGGATATCGATGAGGTGATAACTTATTGTAAAGTTAATGGAGTTGATTACATAGCAAGGGATGAGAGTTTGTGTGGAGATAATACCAAGATCGAAGATGTCCTGGCTGATGCAATTAAAAAAAAGGGAAGAGGGCGCACATGTTGTAGCCTTGTTTACGGCAACATTCCAGTACGCTATCCACGAATGTTTCACAAGGCAGTGAGGTTTCTGGAGGATAATATCGATTACGATGCAGTAATCAGCATGCAAAGGGTGGAGAAGTTTCACCCGGATTGGATGTTCCCATATAACAATGGACTCTTACCAAAGATGGAAGAGGTCCACTATAGAAGACAAAGTCTATCTCCTAAAATGATACCCGACGGCCATACGCTATTATTCAAAATCAGGAAATTTGTGACAAAACACAAAGGAATCCGTCCGTATCGTAAAGAATATAGATATTCCATCTTTGGAGATAAAATCAGGTCGTTAACGACAGATAAACTAATTATTGATATTGATACGAAAAAAGACTTACATCTTGCCGAAGCATTCTTACAGGCAAAAAGGTCTTATAAGAAATGAACGATAAGGAAGTGGTTTGAAAATGTACAGATTTGATAATCATATTGCTGCTTATGACGAATCGCGGCGCTACAATCGCAAAGGAGAAATAGCAGCCTTCCCTCCTTATGTTACTTTTGAACTGGGAAATAGCTGTAATTTTTCGTGCATTATGTGCCGTAAGACCTACATTAAGGAAAAGAAAGAAGAGCTAGATTTTTCAGTATTTAAGAAATGCGTAGACGAAATATCAAATTATGGAAGTCTGGTGAGATTTATAGGTTACTGCGAGCCGCTTCTCTATAGCAAAATAAAAGATGCTATACGATACGTAAAGAAAAAAGGACTACGTTTGCATATTACGACAAATGGTAGCCTTTTAAACAGAGAGATGATAAATGCAATACTCGAAAACGAAGTAGATAGCGTAATTTTTTCTTTTCAAGGATTTACGCAAGAAGAAGATTGCTTTATGCGAAATATCTCTTGTAAAACCTACTCTAATGTAGTGAATAAAATAAAATTGCTGCATAAAAGTAGAAAATCTGAAAAGCCATATATTACCATAAGTACCACAATCACAAGTCGTGATAATCCGGAATATGAAACTGAATTTATAAAAAGACATATGTGTTATGCGGACCAAGTTCAAGTTACTGGAGCCACGCATTTTGCGTTTATCGAGGATGAGTCCGGTATAAGAGATATAGAGAAAAAACTGGGGCTCAATAAGCCGCGAAAGCTGAAAAATGTGAAATGTTTTTTAACTAATTATGAGATGAAAATTGCAGAAAATGGAAATGTTTATATGTGTTGCGGTTCATTTACCGATGAACTTAATATCGGCAACATAGAGAAGAATACTCTCTTTAATATGTGGCACTCCGAAAAAGCTATGAAAATTAGGGAAACGTTGGCATTCGGCGATCTGGATAAATTCAAGAACTGCAGGGCTTGCCAGATACGCTACGACTATGACAAAATAGGTAATACGATAATGAATACGATGAAGGGAAAGAACAAAAAAAAGAAGATGGAACTCTATGCAGAAGAAAGATAGTATAGAAACTTTTCAACGCAACACAAAAGCAATTACGTATTGCACGCGGTGCCTTATGCCCTCGACTCGACCGTGGATTAATCACAACGAACACGGTGCCTGTAACGCCTGCGAGAATGCCGAGGCCAAAAAAAGAAACATAGACTGGAAGGCAAGATGGAAAGAGCTCGAGAAGATATGCGATAAATACAGATCAAAAGGCGATACATTTGATTGCATCGTTCCTTGCAGTGGCGGGAAAGACGGTTCTATTGTTGCCTGGAAACTGAAACATGAGATGGGAATGCACCCTTTGTGCATAACACTTGCACCACAACTTCCCACAAAAATAGGAATAGAGAATTTGCACAATTTCATAAATTCCGGGTTTGATCATTTATTGATTACACCAAACCCGCAAAATGAGAAAAAGATCGCTCTATTTGGAATGACTGAACAGGGAAGGCCTCGATTAAGCACCGTGCTTGGACAAACCACTGCTTTGGTGAACGCGGCAGTCAAGTTTAAGATCCCTCTTATCGTGTACGGCGAAGAAGGGCACAGCGAGTATGGAGGCGTTACCCATATGGGTACAAAATCGCACTTCACAAAAGAAGAAAGAATACAGCTTTATTTCAGTGGTAATGACCCTGACAAAATTGCCGAAAAGATAGGGATAAAGAGAAAAGACCTTCCGTGGATGCGTTTTCCGACACTACAGGAGCTACAGAGCGTAGGAATTCTATGGCTTCACTGGTCATATTTTGAAAAATGGAATCAATATGAGCACTATCTGCTTGCCAAGCGGCATTGCGAATTTAAGACATTACCCCAGCGCAGCATAGGTACGTATACAAATTTTGCGCAACTTGACGATGATATGCAAGACTTGCATGTTTATTTTATGTTTTTAAAATTTGGATTTGGAAGGACAACCTCCGATGCATGCATAGATGTGCGCAGGGGAGCGCTTGATAGAAAACAGGCGCTTGCATTAGTAAGAAGATATGATGGAGAATACCCAGAATCTTTAATCCCACATTTTCTAGACTATTTTAGCATGACGAAAGAACAATTTGACAGCATCATTGACAAGTGGGCAAATAGAGAAGTTCTGACAAAAGTAAATGGGATTTGGAAACTAAAAGAACTACCTTCTTAAGAGGATACCAGATGGTTTCTATCGTAAATTATAAGATGGGAAATATCCGTTCGATACAGAACGCGTTGTCGTATCTGGGTGTTGACTCTCGTGTGATAGATTCGCCCGAGGAGATATTGACCAGTAAGAAACTGATTCTTCCGGGAGTCGGTTCTTTCCGTGTTGCCATGGAGCACATACGGGCGATGAAGCTCTTTGAGGCCCTGAATGAGGCTGCATTAAAACAAGGAGTTCCTCTCCTTGGTATCTGTTTAGGAATGCAGTTATTGGCAACTGAAGGTGAAGAGGAAGGCCCTACCAAGGGTTTTGGCTGGATTCCTGGCAGGGTAAAACGCTTTTCACCTGAAAGATTATCCATAAAGGTGCCGCACATAGGTTTCAATACAGTATATTTTGAGCCCAAATCCAAAACTCTATTTGAAGGGTTGGAAACTTGCGCTGATTTTTATTTCGTCCATAGCTACAGAATGATATGTGAGGAGCCCGAAAAATGCGTTTCATCATGGGCAGATTATGGTGAACGTTTTGTAGCCAGCGTAGAGCATCGCAATATCTTCGGTACTCAATTCCATCCGGAGAAAAGCCAAAGCAACGGCCTGACAGTGCTTAAGAATTTTTGTGCAATTTAAGGTGTAATAAATGGCAAAGAACCGTCTAATCTTTACTTTGTTGATGCAGGAAGGGACTTACATGCTGAGTCGAAATTTTTCTCTCCAATCAGTAGGTGGGTTAGACTGGATAAAAGAATTCTATAATTTCGACGCTATAACTTTTTCTATTGACGAGCTTATCGTATTAAATGTAGAAAGAGGAGTGAGAAAAATCGATGAATTTTCGAAGAATCTAGCGGAATTAAACAAAGGTTGTTTTATGCCTTTGGCTGTCGGAGGAGGCATACGGACAATGGAACACGCCTACTCTCTTTTGAATGCGGGAGCCGATAAATTGATTATAAACACCCCTTTGATTGAAGAGCCAAAATTTGTAAGTTCACTGGTTAAGACCTTTGGTAGCCAATGCATCATTGCTTCTATTGATTATAGAGTGAAAAAAGACGGTGACAATACGGTTTGTATCCGTAACGGATCTCACCCTACAGGTAAAGGGGTGGATGAAGTTGTAAAAATTGCCAGAAATCTTGGTTGTGGAGAAATTTACCTCACTTCTATAGATAAAGATGGAACAGGCGAGGGGCTTGATTTGGAATTAATTAGACAAGTTACGTCTACGGCCACAGTTCCGGTAATCGCTTCTGGCGGGGTAGGCAAATTTGGACATTTTACGGAGGGCTTATTACAGGGTAAGGCCGAAGCGGTTTCAACAGCCAACCTTTTCAACTTCATAGAGGATGGATTAATCGAAGCCAGATCAGATATGCAGAAAGAAGGAATAAAAATGGCTAGCTGGAATTTTAGTTTTTATAGTACAGTTCCGGAAAAAGTCGGATATAGTAAAAAAAGAAGCCAATAGCATGATTGCTATCGATACATAAAAATAGAATTAGCACTTCGCAAAAATATGAAAGGAAAGTTTTTTATGAAATGCGGCATTACTCAAAACATAGCAAAAAATCTCGTTTTTATTGATGGTATTACTCGTAGCGGCAAGTCAGTTTTTACAGGGATAATACCTTCATTGAGAGATTTTGAACATATACAATTTTATCTCCTGATGGAGTTAATGATACCGGCTGTTTCTCTTGGCCTTACGGATGCGGAATACGTAAAAACTGTACTTCGCCTCCATATGGGCGAAGTCGCATATAATTTGTTATTGGCCAGAGGAATGAATTTCAGGTATGAAGATGAAACAGGGGTTTTGAATTACAAAGATCCTCAAGTTTACTACGAACGCCTAGCAAGGCAGGAGGGTGATAAGATAATCGAAGACTTGCTTTGCCATAAACGTTTTATCCCTTTCCATACACATGATTTACTTGTAAATCTAGAACATCTTAATAAGATGGATATCGACTATAAAATGATATCGGTATTTAGGCACCCAATAGACAATAGTCATTCATGGTGGACGCGGGGCTGGGGAGAGCGTTTTGGCGTTGACCCCAGGTCGTTTACTTTTTGCATCGATTACGAAGGAAAGTTAGTGCCATGGTATGTAGCAGGATTTGAGAAAGAATGGCTAGAATTAAATCCCAAGGAAAGGTGTATAAAAACCTCAATAAGCCTTATAAAGCGTGCCGTTAATCAATATAAAAATACGTCAGAAAAGAATAAAATTCACCTAATAAAGTTTAAGGATTTTGTTCAAAATCCTCACGAGCAGATAGAAAAAATTTGTGCTTTTCTTAATACAAACACCACGCAACATACAGAGCATTTTATCCGCAAGGCCAAATGCCCGCGCGTGCTGAATCTCAAAGAAAGAGATTCGAATCTCGCAGAATTAAAGTCCGGTGTTAAGAAGGAAATATTTGAGTTGTTGTTAGAAACGTCCGAATCATATGAGACTGATTTCTACGGCTTGCATAAAAAAGAAAATCTAGCGAAAGAAAAGATGGTTTAAACACAATGGCTAAAAGTGTTGTAAAAAAATATTTTGAAGAAAATGCAGAATCCTGGGTGGCAGATGGCTACGGAGACGACGGTTATACTTATCCTGTTGGTCACCATCGAACACGCATTGTCCTTAAAGTGCTCTCAGGGTTAGGCAACTCATTAAAAGTCGTCGATTTAGGTTGCGGAGGAGGTCAGCTTTCTTGCGCATTAGCTGAAAGCGGGCACACCGTTGTCGGAATAGACCAATCTGACAAAATGGTTAATATTGCTCAGAAAAACCGAAGTACCTTACCAGCAAAACTTCAGAAAAGAATTAACATAATACGTTGCCCGATAGAAAGTAACAATCTTAAAGAGCATTCTTTTGACGCCGTAACGGCAATGGGTCTTATAGGATATCTACGCGATGACAATATACTTTTTAAAATTGCGCACCGGTTATTAAAACCAAACGGCATTTTTTTAGTGTCATGCAGAAACAGACTTTTTAACATGGTAAGCATAACACCCAAGACGAAAAGAGAGATAAGAAGCAAAACTGCTATGCCTTTAATATCAGAGCTGGAAAGCCTGTATAAAACTGTCTCGAAAAAAGATGCTGACGAGCTGGTGCAAAGGTTTAAACACATCACTGCCAGCTTACCGAACAAGACAATGTATGGCAAGATGGACATGTTGTCTCCGGCGGAAAAACTTAACGCGAATCCCTATCGCACACAAGTCGAAGCGCGTCAGCATACACCAAAAAATTTATTGCGCACCGCTATGAAATTTGGTTTTTCCAATAAAGCGTATTACGGCGTTCATCCGCACATAATTGCTCCGCCTGCGAACCGATTGTTACCGCCTGGTATTTTTAACAAAATTTCAAATTGCCTGGAAGCACTGGAGCACTTACCTGTTAGTTTAATATGGAGTTCTGTTTTTATAGGTGTTTTTAAGAAGAAAAAAGAGAAGAATCATGAAAAATGAAATACTCATCGTTGATATACTTAACATCTATAGCTTATTTTCCGCTGTTACGAGATACAGGGACATTCGTTTAATCCATTATCTACGTAAAGGCAGATTTGTGAATACAGCGGTTAAACTGCTTACGAAACTGGGCTGGTCATTTGAGTTAATACAGTATTCATTGGATTCTTTTGGCGGCAAATACCCTTTCAAAGAGCTTAATACGGCTATGCTTGATACGATAACAACATATGGAAAAAAAGTTTTTTCAGGCGAATTAAAAAAATTGAATATATCAGAATATGAACACAAGCGTTTATTAACTTGCTTTAGTAGTCATATGGGAATGGAGATATACTTCGAGATGCAGCTATTCATTTTGCTTTCAGTCAACAATCTTTTTGAAAACAAGAACATAAAAGCTATCTTGTTGAGAAAGTCGTTATTTTCTGATGTTTTAAAGGAAATATATGAAAGAAGAAAATTCAGCACATATTTTTATAGGTCTTTTGATAAGCTATTTATACCACGTGAATTGTATTCTTGGGATAAAGCAATTTTGAGAGCGCGCAAGAAAAATTATCGCAAAATTATTAAAATAATTTTATTTTCTTGCTGTTCACTTGTGTTTAAAACGGCCTTACTATTTCTAAAGTCTACCCGTAATATGAAAAAGCATAAGATATGCGTATTATTGAGTAACAGCTTTGGTACTGTCTTGTCCAATGGCTTGCCATGGGGCGTCGAAGAACCAAGCTATTTAAGAGATGAGACCATCGCATTTTATCGTGAAACAATGCCAAAAGAGGCTATGGATTTTTATAAGAAGCGTTCAGACAAATTTGTAAAATATAGCTTAAATCCGATAAACTGCGGTAGAAATGTCGAAATTGTAAAGCCGTGGTCTGATTTTGCTGGTTTTCTAATAAAAAATATATCGCGTTACCTACCTTTATTCAACTTGCACAAAATAAATCGTTGGCTTTTTGGGTATATTTTCGATGTTATCGTAGATTTAAGTTTTTTTGAACCTCTATTTCTGTTTAACGGAACAAAGATATTATGGTTTATAGATTCGGATAATACCCACATGCAGGTTGCTGCTATAGCAATTAACAGGGTTGGCGGTATTAGTCTTGGTACGTCGGGATCCCTTGCACTCTTACCTGAGTGGAGCATTCACCACAACAAAAATGATATTTTCTTTGTTTGGGGCAAACGATTCCTCAATATAAGTATAAACACCAAAGACCAAAGCGATTCTTTTGTGATGACCGGGCATTTTGCGGACAAGGCCTTTTTAGATGAGATCAAAAAGGCAGAGGAGTTCCGTTCCTCGCTTACAAAAAAATACCGAATAAAGAATGTAGTTACTTTTTTTGACACCGGCTCTGGTTGGGATCAGTTTATTACTCCTAGGCGAGTTTTTGAGATATATGAGCAGTTTTTTGCATGGTTGAATGAGGATAACAGCAATTTTCTTGTAATTAAAGCAAAAGGCCAAAAGACAATAAACAAATATCCTGAATTAAAAAAAGAGATAGACAAATTTTGTACAACTGGACATGCCCTCATTTCTTATGAAAGATCCGCTGTATACCCTGGGCTGGCAGCCGACGTTGCTTTAAGCGCATCTCCGACATTATCATCCATAACCGCTATGTTGGGTAGGCCTGTCATATTTTATGATATTCAGGGCACATACGATGAATACTCCTTTGCGCTTCCGACTGTTAGTGTCATTGACGATGTGTGCAAGATGCGCGAAGCGATAAATATTGCGATAAGAAAAAAACAAAATCTTGGGTATCAATACAAGCTAGGGCCGATAAAAGATTCGGCCGTTGATCAATTTGCAGATGGGAAATCTATAGTCAGAATGCGTGCGTATATAGAAAATCTATTAGAGGCTTTTGACCAGAAACATTCTAATTCCGCCGCCATAAGATTTGCAAATGATGAGCATAAAAAACAGTGGGGTGAGGGTACTGTAACCAGAGGTCCTTTGCCGGTTAAGTAGAAGAGGTATATATGAATTTTACTCGAAAAAAGCTAAATATGGTTGTTGTAGGTGCAGGCATGTATGCTTGCGGAAGAGGAACGAAAGAATATGGGACAATTATTCCAGCTATCCTTGAATGGAAGAAGAAGGGTAGCCTTGGTGAAGTCTATGTTGTCGGCACAAGTTCGAAAAATATACGGATATCTAAAAATAAAATAAAAAAGCTTGAAAAATACACGGGTATAAAAGCTCCTTTGACATATTTTCCACAAAATCGAACGAATGATTTGCAATGTTACAAAAAAGCGATACGCATGGTTCCCAAGCCTGCAGTCTGCATTATAGCCGTTCCGGATAATCTTCATAGTCGTATCGCAAGCGAAGCAATTAAAGCAGGTGTGCATACGTTTGTCGTAAAACCGCTCGCGCCGACAGTAAAAGAAGTTTTGAAGCTAGTTAGCGCTGGCAAGAGAAAAGGTGTTTATTGCGCCGTAGATTTTCATAAGCGCTTTGACCGCGCTAATATAAAATTAAAAGATACAATCTTGCAGAACGTAATAGGCGATCCTTTGTATTTTCTCGCTGAATATAGCCAGCGAAAGAGCATACCGCATAAAAGATTTAGAAAATGGGTTAAAAATACGAATATATTCCAATATCTCGGAATCCACTATCTTGATATCATATATTTTGTTACGGGCGCTACCCCTAAAAGGGCGATGGCAACCGGGCAAAAAGGATGGCTTTTTTCGAAGGGAATAAATACCTACGATTCAATTGAGGCCCACATAGAATGGGAGACCTCATCCGGTAAAAAATTCACTTCGCATATATTAACAAATTGGATTGACCCTGAGTCGACATCCGCAATGTCAGACCAGAAAATTAAAGTAATAGGTACTAAAGGAAGATTTGAGTCAGATCAGAAAAGAAGGGGCATAACGATTGTTACAGATGAAAAAGGCATAGAGGAACCTAATCCATATTTTTGTTCTGCTTACGGCAAAGACGGAGCAGCTTCTTACCGTGGTTATGGAATAGAGAGCATTCACCAGTTCTTAGAAGATGTAATGCAAATTACCGAATACAGGCTAAGCATAGAAGAGCTGGAAGATAAAAGACCTACTTTTAAACAATCTCTAGTACTAACGGCCACTCTGGAAGCTGTAAACAAAAGCCTTAAGAACAATAATCAATGGGTAAGGGTTGGGAGCGTGAAGCAATATGACTAAGATTCGAATTCCTGTTAATAAACTTAAAAGTTTTGCTAAAGAAGTTTTGTTGAAAGCGGGTACACGCAAAGATGTGGCGGAATATGTTGCCGAAGGTCTTGCACAAACTTCTTTAAGAGGCGTTGATTCACATGGCATAAGACTTTTTCCTCACTATCTTGAAGGTGTCAAAAAAGGGCGAATTAACCCAAAACCAAAATACAAATTTAAAAAAACATCTGCAACTACGGGACTATTTGATGCCGATCATACGTTTGGTCATGCCGCAGGCATGGAAGCCGCCAAAAAAGCAGTTAAACTTGCTAGTGAAGCAGGCACCGGCCATATCGCTATTTATAACTCAAGTCACTTTGGAGCGGCGGCGTACTATGCGTTAGAAATAGCGAAACACGATATGATAGGGATGAGTTTTACAAACACAGACGCCCTTGTTAAAACATACGCAGGCAAAAGATCCTTTTTAGGTAATAACCCTATATGTTTTGCTGCCCCGTGCAAGGATGAAGAGCCGTTTTGTCTTGATATGGCTACGAGCATAGTAACCTTTAATAAGATAAAACAGCTATGTGCAGAAGGTAAAGAAGCTCCACCGGGAGTTGGCACAGATAAAGAAGGGATGGAAACCACCAAGTCATTCGATATAAGTATGCTTTTACCCATGGGTACCTATAAAGGCTACGGTCTTAGTATGGTTATAGAAATTTTATGTAGTTTACTGACAGGCGCACCTTACGGACCGCATATTCCAAAGATGTTTGAGCGGCCTATGAATGAAAAACGTTACCTAGGGCATTTCATAATAGCTATAAATATTGGTTGTTTCCAAAAAATAAATGTTTTTAAAGAACGCTTATCTTGTATGATGAATGAGCTCAGAAGTGAACCGAGATTGAATGCGGAAATACCTATTCAAATAGCGGGTGATCCCGAGAAAAATGCTGCTAGAAAAAGAACGATCGAAGGCATTCCGGTAGATCAAGAAGAGTATGAAAGGTTCAAAAAAATCGCCAATGAATATAAAATTGTTATTGATTTCGATAAAAAAGGAGACCGACATTGAATCTATTGAAAGTGCTGATCAAAAAAATAGCAATGTTTTTTGCTAAATATTTTTCAAACGGGAAAAAAAATGATTCGACTCCACCGGATGATTATTACCCTCTTTTTTAGAAAGGAAACTTTATGTTTTGGTTAATAATTTTCTTGATTTCAATAATATCTTTAGAAGTTGCATCGTATTTTATATACCGCAGCAATAAAGACATAAAGGAAATTTTAAAAGAAATGCTTAAAAGGAGCCAGAAAGGTGACATAAGAACTTTTACGCCCAGATATATAGAGCATCCTTTTCTTGCATTTAGCCTAAACCCTGAATTCAAAAATTCTTTTGGAGAAAAAATCCATAACAAATATGGTTTCCGAAGCAATGATGATTTTTCCAACATTAAGGAGAAGGATCTTATATATTGCGCAGGTGCAAGCTCTACATATTGCAATTTTATCGAAAAAAACGAGGATACTTGGCCTCACATCCTGGAAGGGGAATTACATCAAGAATTAAACCACGATGACATAAGAGTTATAAACGGCGGCTGCGGTGCTTGGACGAGCTATCAGAGTTTAATAAGGTTTTCTGCCTGGGTAGATGTTATGAAGCCAAAACTCGTTATTATATATCATGGGAAAAATGATTTTTCACCAATATTAAACGCTAAACCATCGGTGTCAGAAATCTATCCCGATTACGGAAACGTTATGCGTTCACTACGATTTGATAGTGTTGCGAGATATCTTCCTCGGCTTGCAAAATATACATATACGGGCAAGGTTTTGTATGGGCGTTACATAAATTCAAAGTACAGCAACGTATTATGGCACGTATATAATTTAAACAAATTGCTGACGCGAGAAACAGCCTTAAAGAATACACAGAGAATAGGCTCGAGAGAAAAAGATATTATATTTTCAAGGTTTAAATCGTTTGCATCCCTGTGTAGCTATAGGGCAATTCCTATTCTTTTTGTTGCCCAGAAAGTAATAAGCGACATCTTCGAGCCTTACATAAAGGAGCTGAATGAGCGAATAGCGACACTGGAGGACCGTGCCAATGGGTGTTTCGTGTATGATTTCGCTAAAGACGTTGTTGACAAAAAAAATCTGCTTTCTGACCACATACACTTTTCAGAAAATGGCACAAAAATTTTCAGTAAACTTTTAAAGAATTATATAGTACGCAATATCACTCCTTTTAAAGAAGGAAAAGAGAAAGTCCATGTCAGTAAATAGTAGTATCACAGATTTGGCTATTATTATTCCACCAGCAGGGCCAAAAAATTCAAATTATCCGCCTTACGGAGCCTTGTATATAGCCGGTGCACTAAAAGAGGCTGGGTACCAGACAGAAATAGTAAACGTTGACACGGAGCGGTATACAAATCAAGAGGTAGTTGAAAAAATAAGAAAATTAAACCCTACATATATAGGATTCAGTGGGATAGTGGCGCCATCCTACAAGTACATTAAAGATATAAGTTTTGATTTTAGGAAAGCGTTTGCGAACAAAGTGCAGATTTTAGGCGGAGGGTTAGCCAGTGCTGCCGAAGCCGTGCTGAAAAACACATCCATAAATATCATCGTCAGAGGCGAAGGAGATAGAACAATTGTAGAATTAATGGACTGCTTGAAAAAAGGCGGCGATCTGAAAAATGTGCCCGGAATTTGCTATAAAGAAGGAAGCAAGATTGCATATTCTGTCGATAGACGCTTAATTATGAACCTAGATAGCCTCCCGTATCCCGCATTTGATTTGATAGACATGGATAAATATCTTCCTAACGGAGCTGAATTTATCCAAGGTTTTACAAGAGGGATAGATGATAAAAGGATCTACCGCTTAAAAAAAAGTGGAAAAAGAAAGATGATTTCTTTTATGACAAGTCGAGGATGCTTTGGCAGGTGTGCTTTTTGTTTTAGAGCCTATCCCGGCCTAAGAATGTATTCGATAGACTACATTTTTAATTTTATAGACTACTGTATAGAAAAATTTAATGTAGGCTTTATTACTTTTGCGGATGAATGTTTTGCACCGAATAAGAAAAGGAATTGGGAATTTATAGAAGAGTTTAAAAAAAGAAAACCAGATATTGTTTTTAGAATATTAGGAATGCGGGTGGATACTGTAGATAAAGAAATTCTAAAAGCTTATAAAGAAATCGGATGCTGGATGATAGAATACGGCTTCGAATCAGGCAGCCAAAAAATGCTTAATATAATAAGTAAAGATGTAACAGTAGAAGACAACAGGTGTGCGGCATTGTGGTCAAAAGAAGCAGGAATATTTACCATGCCGACCGCAGTTTTAGGCATGCCCGGCGAAACAAACGAAACCATACAGGAAACCATAAATTTTCTAAAATCGCTCTCGTTAGATTTCAAGCAATTTCAGTGGTCATATGCCCTTCCTATACCCGGATCACAACTTTATGACTTTGCAAAGCTAACAGGTGCCATAGATGACGATGATAAATATCTTTCGTCTTTGGTAGGGCCTGTTGGGCATGCGGGTATTTTTCACATCAATCTTACAGATCAACCGGACGAAGAGGTTGCAAACTGGGCTAGGAAAATAAGCCGAGAGCTGGATAATGATTTTTTTAATCGAAAGCTTAAGTATAAACATAAATTTATAAAAGAATTGATGCGTCTTATTGCCTTGATAGAGCTTCACCATAGAAAGAAAACCTTGTTTTCTGTGCTAAGGCTACGGGTTAAAAACTTTTTTAAAAGACACAAAGTCGGAAAAAACCAAAAAGCAGGGATTTGCTTCAGGAAAAAAATAACAATAGACGTAGAACGATTTATTAATAAAAATTCATATTTTAATGTAGACAATGAAGTCTCGCTCAAGCGTATTAATAAAAAGCTAAACGAGATAGTAACATAGTTATGAAAAAAATACTTTCCGGAAAACAGAAAATACTAGCCATGATACCTGCAAGAATGGGCAGTACAAGGCTTTCCATGAAAAATCTTGCACTTATCAATAAAAAACCTCTTATTTATTATGCTGTTGGAGCCGCCAAAGCGTCAAAGATATTTGATGACATAATTATCAATTCCGAGGATGGTATATTCAAAAAAATAGCAGCGCGCTATAAAGTAAAATTTTATAAAAGGCCTATTAAATTAGGCGGTTCCTCTGTTAAATCCGATATGGTTGTATATGATTTTATCAAGAAAAACCCCTGTGATATCGTCGTATGGGTTAATACTATAGCACCGCTTCAAGTCGGGGAGGAAATTAAAAATATAGTAAAATATTTTGTTAATAAAAAACTCGATTCACTCATAACGGTTAAAGACGAACGAGTTCACTGTATATATAAAGGCAAGCCCGTTAATTTCAAGAAAGAAGCCACTTTTGCTAAAACGCAGGATCTTTTGCCGGTTCAACCCTTTGTATATTCGGTTATGATGTGGCGAACGGATGTCTTTATGAGCACCTTCAAGAAAAAAGGGCACGCGCTTTTCTGCGGCAAGACAGCTTTTTATCCGGTAAGCAAGCTATCAACATTTATAATCAAGAGAAAAGAAGACCTTGCATTGGCAGATTTTATTATGCGTGCGATGAAAAAAAGATACAGGGTGTGCTATGACAAAGTTCTCAAAAATAGGAGAACAGGGAATTGAAAAACTATAATGTCTCAATTATCATAAGAACCAAAAATGAAGAGCGCTGGATATCACAGTGCCTGAACGCTGTTTTGAGCCAAACCTATAGGGATTTCGAAATCATCATAGTTGATAACGAAAGTCAGGACAAAACAATAGAGAAGGCAAAACAATTTAAGGAACGGCTTAGCGATAAAAATAGGCTGAAAGTCATAGAATGCAGTGACTATCTTCCGGGAAAAGCGTTAAACATGGGAATAGAAAAAGCTACCGGGACATTTATTGCATGTCTATCTGGGCATTGTATTCCTGCAAACGATAAATGGCTGGAAAGTCTTTTAGAGCCTTTTGGTACAGACCAGCGTGGCGTTATAGCCGGGGTATACGGACGGCAGCAGCCGATGTCTTTTACGTCTGACTCTGATAAAAGAGATTTGACCCTGGTTTTCGGGATGGACAAGAGGGTCCAGAAAAAGGATAGCTTCTTCCACAATGCCAACAGCATGATAAGGCGGGATGTATGGAAAGATGTGCGATTCGATGACAAGGTCACGAATATTGAAGACAGGGTATGGGCAAAAGAGGTACTGGATAGAAAAAAGGAGATTGTATATACACCCGATGCCAGCGTATATCATTATCACGGGATACACCAAAATGGAAATAGCGAAAGATGTGCCAACGTAGTTCGAATAATGGAAGGCATGCATTCCGATTACAGCAAAAAATACATCGAAATCGAAAAGCTGAACATAGTTGCCCTAATACCCATAAAAGACGAAATCAAATACTTAAATAAAAAACCTCTTATTGAATACACCGTAAAAAGGGCCTTGGATTCAAAATATGTTAAAAAAGTAGTAGTTTCAACCGATAATGAAAAAATGGCCAGCCTCGCAAAAAAACTCGGAGCAGAAGCACCCTTTATAAGAGACCCGTATCTTTCAAAAGAAGACGTAAGTATAAGTAATGTGCTAGAATTTTCACTCAAAAAAATGGAAGAAGAAAAAATATTTCCAGATCTTATTGTATCACTCGAGGCTACCTTTCCGTTCCGGCCAAGCGGTCTGATAGACGGGATGATAATAGAGCTGGCAAAAAGAGGGTTAGATAGTATAAGGGCCGTCAAAACGGAAAATAAGGCTATTTGGAAAGAAGAACGCGATAGGAATATAAAACAGCTTGATGAGGGAGTAACACCCCGCAAATTAAAGGACCCAACTTTCATAGAACTCAGGGGAGTGGGGACCGTAACACACCCAGAGTTCTTAAGAAACGGTTCTCTTTTTGGGCAAAAAAATGGTATTTACGAAGTAAATAACCCCTATTCGCACATTGAGGTAAGAGACGAGGAGGATTTTGAAATGGCTTCGGTTCTCATGAAGGAATGGTTTAAATAAAACATGAAAATTTATTTTGTATACCCAGACATCTCATCCTTTCACGGTCTTCCGTACCATGCTGGACTTGCGTCGATTGCATCAACACTGATTGAGCATGGTCACGAAGTCAGGGTAAGCTATTTCGATAATATCAATAAGACGAAAGACATCGTACAAGATATACGCGCTTTTAAAGCTAAGTTGGTTGGCTTTACTACCGTTGAAACTCAATCTCGATATGCAAAACACCTCGCCTCGGAAATAAAAAAAACGCATCCTTGCTTTATTGTCTCTGGTGGTCCTCATGCAACATTAGCACCGGAAAGCATGCTTGATAATAATAGTTCTATTGACGCGGTTATTATCGGAGAGGGAGAGCGTGCAGTGACGGAACTAGTTGAAAAACTTGAAAAAGGCGAAAGCTGGTCGCACCTGAATAACATTGTTTATCGTGATAAAAAAACAGAGCACTTGATAAAGAACCGGTTAAATCCCCTTATTGATAATCTTGACTCCTTAAGCTACCCGGCTACAGAGCTTTTTCCGTATCAAGATATAATAAACCGCCATAATATAGCGATGTTCCATTTTAATAGAGGGTGCCCTTATCGGTGTGGTTTTTGCTCGAACGTTGCCCTTGGCAAGATCTACGATTTGCCGTCGAATCGTGTAAGATTCCGGTCAGTTGAAAGCGTGATTGATGAGATTAATGCTACGCTTTCGAAATATAGATTACGTGATGACACGGTTCTGCATTTCAGCGACGATTTGTTCACATTAAATAAAAAGTGGATAACTCATTTCTGCGATCTTTACAGAGAAAAAATCGGTAGACCATTCTGGTGCACCGGAAGATCAAATCTTATGACCGAAGAGATATGTGCGGTTCTAAAAAAGGCAGGGTGTGTATTACTTATGATGAGTGTTGAGTCGGGCAACGATTACATTCGCAACAAAGTGATGTTGCGTGATATAGACAGGGAGACAATGTTCAGGTCCTTTGATTTGTGCCACAAGCACGGAATCAATACCTTGGCAACGTGTATTATAGGGCTTCCGTTCGAAACAATAGAGATGATAGAGGATTCCATCAAGACCGTGACCAAGCTCAAGTCCATTACTTCATACGGTATCAATATTTTTTATCCATATCAGGGGACATATTTGAGGAAAGTTTGTGAAGAGAAGGGGCTCATGTCGTCACGAATCGAGAATGATTTTATAGAACGTAAGGGTTCGATTTTAAACCTGCCCGATTTGCCTAATGATAAACTGTTATACTATTATAACAATTGGATAAGTCTGATTATGCGACATAAGCTGGCAAAGGAAAGAATAAAATATGCGCTACGTAACTGGTGGCAAGTGGTTAGAAAAACAGCCTTTGGCGACAAAATACGCCACATTATAAACAACACAAGGCTTGGGAAAGCATTCAAAAAATATATAATGAAACACGTTTGGAGCCGCAATTACGCGGAAAGAACTGTATGAAAATAAAGAAGCTTGTATTTGTCGATAATATCACTGGCTGCGGAAAAGGGGATGCCGATACATTATATATTGCGTTAAAACCAGCTGCATATTCCTATCTCAAAAAGCAGGGCGCGAATGTGCATTCCACGATTAATTATTTTACCAACGATTCGCACAAAAAAGCGTTAGAGAAATCCGAAGCACTTATGAAATGGATAAGAAGGGAATTGAAATTTAAGAGCCTTGACATAGGTGTGAACCGGGCATACAGCGATCTTTTTTCTTTCTGGATGCGGCTCGAGATCCACTATTTTTTATGGACAACGGAGATTATCAGGAATGCAGCTATTCTGCATAAACCCGAGATAATCGCCGCTGCCCTTCCGGGTAAATACGCCAGCATGAAGCTATCCATAGAGTCCGAAGAATGCTATTTAGGTACCCTAGCACAGGCAATGGCACGTAACGAAAATATAGAATTCGAAAATCTCAGTAAAAGCAGAATTAAACACGCAAAAAATTTTCCAGATATCGATACGAGAAGAATAAAACACCTTATAAAATTTATATTGAAATACGTTAAGTTTTACATATGGCAAAGGGTCTTATATTTTAGAAATATGAATAATAAAAAACGTCCTGTTTTTTTTGCGACGATGCACTACAATATGCACAGTCTCGCCAATGACTTAAAGAAAGCAATTCCGGATAGAAAATTTTACCTATTCACAGGCCCGATTCTTTCTTACACAAAAATACCGCGCATATTTATAAAAATGTTTGAAAGACGTTTTGCAAAAACTATACTAGGACAGAAAGAACTATTGGATGGTTTTGCGACAAAACTTGGCAAAGAAACAACTCTTTTTTCCTCAAATGGCATTTCTTTTTCTTCCATGCTTTCCCATAAAATAAAGGCCAATATCACAGACCACATAATAAGTTTCTATCTTTGGACGGCAAAACTTGATAGTTGTCTGGATATTATAAAACCTGGCATGGTCATATCAAACGGTAACCGTTCAGACGATATCGCCCTCGCAGAGCTATGTTTAAGAAAAAAAATCCCTGACATATTAATATCGCACGGTTCTCATGTATGTCCGAAAAACAAATACGAATGCATAGAATGGGGTGAGCATGGGGTAGCTTTTTTAAAGGCGCCGTTTTCATCCCTGGTATTGCAGTCGCCTCTTGCAGAAGGATATATTAAAGCCTTTCCAACGCAAAGCAATATATTTCGTAGCAAACCCATTCTTTGGGGTAAGCCGGCAGAACCTAATATAAAGGCGAATTTATCCAAGGAATTGCTCGAGTTAAAACATGAAAAGCAGAATGTAAAAATCATAGTGCACGCGGGCACACCCAAAATGAGCAATAATCTACGATTATATGTTTACGAAACGCCCGATGAATATCTGGAAGCGCTTTCTGATCTGGCGAATACAGTGAAGAGCATGAAAGAGACAGTTCTCATCGTAAAGTTTCGGCCGTCACCTGAAATCAGCGTTAATAACCTTAGAGAGCGTATACCTTTTTCAGAAAACGTGATTTTAAGTGTGGAGGAACCGTTCAATGCTGTACTGGAAATGGCGGATGTATTGATAAGCTTTTCTTCTACCACTATCGAAGAGGCATTGCAAAAAAAGATTCCTGTTTTGCTTTACGGCGGACAAGGTAGGTATAAACACGTTTCTGCCGGAAGCATTACACTCGGAGATCCCGTTAAGCCGGAAGCCGTTTATCATGTGGAAAATAAGCAAGACTTGAAATATGCTATAAAAACGATTTTGGGGTTAAATATCAATGGTAAAAATAGAGATAACGATTTATTTAAACCGTATATATATCCTGACCACGAGACGAAACCGCTTCTTAATTTGATAGAAAAAGAGGTCGGATGATACAAAAGAAAGAATTGTTAAATGAAATGAAGAATTCAAAGGCATTAAAATCGCTTGCTGTTTTTGGCAAAAAGCGTTTTTACAACATATATCATAGGGCAAGGCTGATTAAAACCGAATTTCCATCAGAAATCTGGATTGAAAATACCAATTGTTGTAACGCCTCTTGCGTGATGTGCCCTCGTGAAAAACATACAAGAGCGCAGGGGTTCATGGATTTTTCACTTTTTGAAAAGCTAGCTAAGGAAATATCGCATTTTGGCAATATTGTAAAGAGGGTACATTTACACAACTATGGTGAACCCTTACTAGATAGAGACCTTGCCCGGCGCATAAGAACGGCGAAAGATTGCGGTATTAAGCATACATATATTGTTACCACTGCTTCGCTTCTTACCGTCGCGAAATCCAAAGAGATTATAGAAGCAGGCCTTGATGAGATGAAAATTAGTTTCTATGGGACCGATCAAAAAACGTATAACGATACAATGGTAGGACTTGACTTTTACAAGACACTTACCAATGTGGCCGATTTTTTTAAAACAAGAAAGAAAATTGGGAAAAAGAATCCCCGAGTAGTCTTGCAATATCTGCCAACAGACAGCAATAAATCAAAGACAGAAGATTTTTTCCGTATCTTAAAACCGCTTATCGAAGAAGAAGTGGGAGATTGTTTCAATATTTTTGAACTCCACAATTATGGGTCCGGAAGATCCTATGTTAAATTGGGAGATATAACGCGGATTTGTCATTTTCCCTGGCGCACCATGGTTATTTTGCATGATGGGAAAGCAGTGCTCTGTTCACCCGATTATAATGGATTGCAGGTAGTTGGTGACACTAACACGAACACGATAAAAGAAATATGGAACGGTAATAAATATAAAAAGGTAAGGCAGGATTTTAAAAAATTAGAGTATCAAAATTACTCAGTTTGTAAAGAGTGTACCGCTGTGCGAGAAACTATGTACCCTAAAATAAATAGATAGGATCATATCAAATGAAGGTTACAAAATTTGTATTTCGTTATCTCAAAGTTTATCCGGCTCTCTCATTAACGATTTTAGCGCTTATCATTATAACATCACTTTTTGAAGGTGCAAGTTTTAGCGTCCTTATTCCGCTAATACAAAGCATGATTGGTGGAAGCACTAACCTGTTTGATAAAATCCCATTCATAAACACCTTATGGCAGCCTTTTTCATCTATGGGGCAAGCAGAAACGGTGTCACTTATCTTTATTTTGATGCTTGGGCTGCTTTTGATAAAAAATGTATTTGTGTATTTTTCCGGCGTTCTCATAGCAAAATTAGGATTTGGAGCGACACGGGACTTCAGAGTAAAACTTATGGACAATTTACTTGATTACGATATGCGTTTTTTTGATAGCGCTAAAACAGGCCACATAATAGCCAGCATTAATACCGAAACCGAGCGTATGGGGAATTTTATAAAGGCAGTTCTTCAGCTTATTGCCTTTTCCGGAAAAGTAATTGCATATATGGTGCTTTTATTTCTAATATCATGGAAGGTAAGCATCTTGGTATTTTCATTGGTTGCAATAGTTTTAATACCTATTGAGTCTATCATGAAGAAGATAAGGGACGTAAGCATGTTTATATCAAGCGCTGTCGCAAATTATAATTATAAATTAATAGAATTACTCAGCGGTATACGACTTATAAGGGCATGCGGTACCGAGAGTTTGGAGAAAAAAGCTTTTAAAACCAAAGCGGACGACATCTTTAATTTTCGCTATAAAGGGCATAAGTATATAAATCTTATCATACCCTTGTCGGAGGTTTTAATATTCACCCTTATCGTGATTAGCGTTCTGGTCCTTATTAATGTTGTAAAAGTAGATATTGCAAGCACGTTCCCTTTGATGGCTACATATCTACTCGCTATGGTAAGGATGCTTACGCAGATAAACACGCTAAACAATAACCGCTCTGCTGCATTGAAGAAATTAGCATCATTTACGGTCTACGATAGATTTTATGACGAAAGAGGTAAAAAGGCGATAAAAAACGGGCAGAAAAAAATCAATGTTTTTTCTAATTCAATAGAATTTAAAAAAGTAAATTTTTCTTACACAAAGGACAAAGAAGTCTTGAGAGATGTAAGCATGAAAGCCCCAAAAGGAAAAGTAACCGCCCTTGTGGGTGCCTCCGGAGCAGGCAAGAGTACAATTGTTAATTTAATATTGAGGTTTTACGAAGTTAATTCGGGAGATATATTGGTTGACGGAGTAAGTTTAAAAAGTTTTGATTTGAAAAGCTGGAGGCAAAAAATCGGTCTTGTTTCGCAGGATGTATTTATTTTTAACACAAGCGTGAAAGATAATATTGCCTATGGCCACGCGCGAATAGAGGAAGAAAAAATAGTCGCCGCTGCCAAAACAGCTAATGCGCATGATTTTATAATGAGCTTCCCCAATCAGTATGACACAATTTTAGGGGAAAGAGGCGTGAGACTTTCAGGCGGACAAAAACAGCGAATTTCCATAGCCAGAGCCATCATACATAATCCCGAGATACTAATTCTTGACGAGGCAACCAGTTCGCTTGATACAAAAACAGAAATATTAATAAATGAAGCTGTTGACAGACTTACTAAAGACCGAACAGTTATAGCTATTGCGCATCGGCTATCTACGATTCTGCATGCAGACAATATTATTGTTTTAGACGAAGGCAGGGTTGTTGAAAGCGGCACACATCCAAGTCTGATAAGCGAAAAGGGTCTTTATAAACAATTATATGATGTGCAGTTTAGTTCTCAGGTAGCAAGATGAAAAAAACAATTCTTTTTAATCCCGTTGGCATTGTCCACGATAGAAATATCGAGAAATTCGAAAATGTATTATCAGAGTGGAATATAAGGCGTCTATACAATCCAAATCTTCCATGGACATCGTCTTTCAGGAAAGACAAAGCCGACACGCATTATTTTACCGGCGGAAGGGTACCTGATAGTGCCTTCAAAGATGTAAGAGCAGTTATTTGCTTTTCAGCGCAACCACGGATTCCGTTTTCAGTTCTTGCGGAAAAGGCGTTGCTTCGATCCATCCCGGTAATCGCCATAGAAGAGGTGTATCAAATGGCTTTGCAGCAGGGCCACGTGAACGAATATTTTTTGCCTGTTGATCATCTTTTTGTCGGTTCGGATTACGAAAAAGACGCGTTTCTTAAAATAGGTGTACCGGAAAATGTTGTCGAGGTAACGGGTTGCCCGTTTCGGATAAGCAAAGAGAAGGGCACATCGGATATAGAAGAAAAGTATAATATTAAAAGAATACTCGGTTGTGATCCGAAAAAACCCCTTGCCGTGATTTGCCTTACACTTCTTACTCCTGACGGAGAAACAAGAGAAGTGAGACAAAGGATTCTGGGCATGGCAAGCAAAGAAGTGCCCGAAAGCTATGAATTGATCGTAAAGGCGCATCCCGCAGAAGACAAAAAGAATCTTGAGGAATTCGTGAAAGAATTCGCACCCAGGGCAAGGGTAGTTGATTCGCATATACCAATCGAAAGAATATTAAAGGCTACCGATGTATTATTTAACAGAAGCAATTCACAGGTTGTCATAGATGCGCTTGACAAGCACGTCCCTGTAATCGCGTTGCCGCTGGGTAAAAGAAGTATATTTCACGGATTAATAGAAGAGGTTATAGCGGATAAGCCGGAAGACATTAAAAACATATTAGAGCTTATAAAAGCGAAGGGCATGGCCCTCTATAAGCCTATTTTTGAAAAATACCTTTATATAACACCTGAGGAATCATTAAGCAAGGTGGCCTCGCGTATTGCCGAGATAGCGGAGAACGGTGATCTCTACAAGCCCGAAGAGCGTTTGTTAGAATTTGGATTGTTTTGGGCATGGATGGGGTACCCGTCACAGTCGTTTAGGGTTTTTGATGCGCTTCCGAGAGTTTTTAAAAGGACAAATGAACATCTTGACGCGGCGCGTCAGCTCGTTTCCTGCAAAGCAACTCATGAAAATATCGATTCTTTGAAGAAGTGGGCATCGCGCAGCTACAGGGAGTGGATAGTAAAAAGCTTGTGGATCAGGTCTTTATATCTAAACCGGAGTAAGATGAATGATTTCGACGTGCAATGGCTTGCCGATTTTCCTCCGAGGATGAATAGATACCATTTTCTGCCATTTACGCGCATGCTCGGATGGTGCTATAAACGGTCCGGATTGCAATTTGATAAAAACATCAGCAGCTGGCGGGAGCAAGTTAGTTCTAATTTAAAAACGTCACTTAAAGATATTGTGTTTAGCCACAAAATGAGGCATTAGGCAAAGATGCGAGTGTTATTCGTTAATTTTAATCTTAATTCGACGCCGGGCATAAATAACGGGTTGGCAATTCTGTCTTCTGTTTTAAAGAAAAAAAACCACGAGGTCAGGCTTCTTTTTCTTTGCAATGAGCTCGGTTATGATTTAGATTTTGCACGTATAAAAAAAGATGTATTGGATTCCAGGCCGGATATCATAGGAATTTCTCTGATGGAAACACAACTCAAGCACATGAAGGCTTTTTTAAAAAACCTGAGAAAATATTATAAGGGTTTAGTTGTCTGCGGAGGGCCGCATCCTACGATGAATCCCGAAGACGTGCTTTCTATAAAAGGCATAGATGTTGTGTGCGTCGGAGAAGGCGAGGGCGCTATTCTTGAATTTATCGAAGCATTAAAAGCCGGAAGGGATTATAAAGACATAAAGAACTTATGGTTCAATTCAGATAACGGTAAAATCATCAAAAACAGGCTGCGTTTTTTCACATCGCTTGAGACCTTGCCCCCGGAGGATAAAGAACTCTTCGACCTTGATAAGTTGCTCCCTCTAAAAAATTATCAACTGGAGGTTATGCTTGGAAGGGGATGTATGTATCAATGCACCTACTGTATTAATAAGCCCTTTATAGAGCAGTATAGACAGTTGTGTGAAAATGAGATTACTGCAAAAGATTATATGCGAGTTAAAAAAAGTTGTACCGTAATAGAAGAAATTAAGAATAGCGTGTTACGGCATCCTGAGATCAAAAAAATAGCTTTTATTGATGACGATTTTCTTATGTATACAAATTTCGCGAATGACTTTTTTGAAAAATACAAAAAAGAAATCAATCTCCCATTCATGTGCAATATAAATCCTGTGTCGTTTAATGTGTCCAAGGGGCATCTGTTAAAGGAAGCCGGTTGTGATGATATACGTTTTGGCGTAGAGAGCGGTAGCGAGAGGGTAAAAAATGACATCATGAAAAGGCCTATTCGTAACAGGAGCATTATAAGCGCTTTTAATATCACTAAAAAACTAGGTTTAATGACCAGCTCATTTAACATGATAGGCTTGCCTACGGAAACCAAGGAAGAGATTCTCGAAACCCTGAAACTCAATGCTGCCATAGGGCCCGATAGCATGAAGGTAATGACTTTCTACCCGTTTAAAAATACACCTCTTTATGATGTATGCCGAGAAATGGATCTAATAGATGAAGAAAAAAAGATGGAGCTGGATAATTACGATACTTTTACCTGTCTTAGATTTCCTGCGGAACATCAGCTCTTTTTAAGGAAGGTTCAGAGTGTATTTAACTGGTACATCAATGCATTTTTAGAGAATGAAGCCTCCGGGGAGTACTCAAAAATGATAAGGGATGTAGAAAAGATGACAGAAAGTCGTTGGGACAAGTTCGACCATCTCTCTTGCGATAAGGAACTGTCAGAGAAAATGAGAAGAAAAAACGCGCCGCATTATTCAAAATTCGTAAATAGAAGTTTAGCAGTAAAATATCCAAGTAAACATTGTGAGAAAAAAAGGTGAGGTAGGTGCAATATGTTCAATAAGAACCCAAGTGTTTCCATTGTTTTTCCGATTTTTAACGAAGAAGAGACTATAAAACTTCTATATCAACTTGTGAGAGATGTCTGCACAAAGTCCAACGTTGACTATGAGATGATATTCGTGGATGACGGCAGTACGGATAATTCACTAAATGTGGTCAAAGATTTGAAGAACCAAGACAAAAAAGTTGCCTTTGTTTCGTTATCGCGCAATTTTGGTCATCAAAGTGCGCTTTTTGCAGGCATGTCTTATGCCACAGGGGATGCCGTAATTACAATGGACGCCGACTTGCAGCATTCACCGTCATTAATCCCAAAAATGATCGATTTATGGCGCAACGGCTACGAAGTTGTATATACGATGAAGAAAAAATATGATTTACCGTTTATAATGTCATTAGTGATAAAGCTTTTCTATTGGTTTATTTCGAAGATATCCGACATACGTTTGAGCTTCGGTCAATCCGACTTTAGATTGCTCGACAGAAAGGTTCTTGATGCTATTTTGGAAATTCCGGAATACCATAAATTTTTACGTGGGCAAATTGAATGGGTGGGTTTTCGACAATACGGTCTTATGTATGATGTAGAAAAGCGTCACAGCGGTAAATCTAAAATTTCTTATCGAAAGCGCCTTTCGTTTGCCTTAGACGGCATTTTTGCATTTTCCAGTTATCCGTTACATTTATTAATGTCTTTTAGCATTGGCGTGGCAATATTATCTTTTCTTTATATATGCATCGAGTTAACCGGATGGATGCTGAAGGCATTAAATATTTGCCCCAATTTAATCATACCCCATGGGTGGGTTACTCTAATCGTTTCGGTGTTTTTCCTGGGAAGCTTGCAACTTATGGCCATAGCCCTTGTTGGCGGATATATCGGAAGAACCTACGACCAAACGAAGGGGCGCCCCGTTTTCATCATAAAAGAGTCGTCGGTTCAGAAGAAAACCCAAGCAGGAGCTCGCTGATGAATAAATGCGGAATTTGCAGTGGCACTTTCACTAAATCCATGTATGACGGGATACGAAAATGCCAGAAATGCGATCATGTTTTTTTTGATTTAAACTTGAACGATGAGGAATTGCACAAGCTCTATGGCAGAAATTATTTTTTTGGAGGCGAATATAATAATTACCTAAAAGACAAAAAAATATTGCAAAAGAATTTTAAATTACGCATGAGAATTCTGCAGAAATTTCTTGAACCGGCGCGTCATAAGCATCTTCTTGAAATTGGTTGCGCGTATGGCTTTTTTCTTGATATAGCAAAGAACCAATTCCATACAACGCAGGGAATAGATATTGCCGAAGACGGCGTTTCTTATGCGCGTACTCAATTAAAACTCGACGCTATCAATGCTAATTTTACACAGTATAATTGGGGCAACCAAAAATTTGATGTAGTATGCATGTGGGACACCATAGAACACTTACGGGATCCGGATATCTATCTAGAGAAAATCAGTAATCTTATGGAAAAAGGATCTTTACTAGCCCTAACAACAGGAGATATAGAAAGTCTTAATGCAAGAATTAGAAAAAAGAAATGGCGATTAATGCATCCCCCGACGCATATACACTATTTTTCCAGAAGAACATTGACTAAGCTTTTAGATAATCATGGGTTTGATGTAATATATAATCGATACTGCGGTTTTTACCGCAGTATCGACCTTATTGCATACCGCACGTTGATGTTGAATAAAAAAAGGCCATGGCTCTATAATATTTTGCAGAAAAGCGGTATTGCCAATATCGGTATATACTCAAATCTCTATGATATTATGTGTGTTGTAGCGCGTAAACGTTAGTGGCTTGCATATTTAGCGGCTGATAATAGTTAGGCATTTTTAAGTTTTTTATAAAAAGAAAGAGGTGTCGACGATGTGTGGGATATTTGGTTTTACGATAAAAAATAAACCAAACTTGACTAAAGAAGACTTAAAGGATATGGCCTCCATTTTATTCAAGTTGTCTGCGCGCCGCGGCCATGAAGCAACAGGCTTGGCTATCGCTCATCATGGCAAGATATCGGTTTATAAGCAACCGACAAGCTATAGAGAGATGCTCGAGGGGGAAGGATTTAATAACTTTCTTAATCGCTTCCAAACCTCTTCAGCTTCTCCCGGACGGCCAAAGCATATTACAACGCCGATAACGCTTATTGGCCATACGCGACTTGTTACAAGCGGAATCCAGGTTTTGCATGAGAACAATCAGCCAATTATTTCAAATCACATAGTCGGTGTTCACAACGGCATTATAGCAAATGACGATAACTTGGCTAAACGGCATCTTCCTTCGAAAAGAATGCCAAGGAGCGATTCCACTCTTTTGTTCGAACTGATCGACAAATTTTACTCTGACACAGGAGAACTCAAAGCGGCAATTTCAAAAGTATACAGTGAAATTTTAGGATCAGCTTCAATTGCGTTGTTTAGTGATGATCAATCCGGGCTAACCCTTGCGACAAACACAGGTTCTTTATATCACAGTTACAATGATGAGGCCGGCTTTTTTGTGTTTGCATCCGAACATTATATAGTTGAACAATTTCTCAAGAAAAGCATTCTCGCAAGAGGCTACGATTCCCACAATATCCAATGTCTTAATCCGGCCACCGGCGCTTTTGTCAAATTCGAAAATGTTATACCTGAAATTTTCCAGCTAAAAGAACCCATGGACAAGCAAGCGCCCGCGCCTACGGATAGAAAAAAGAACATCTATGAAATTATCAATGCCAGTTCACCTCGAAAATCTTTACGCCATTGCACGCGTTGTGTATTACCGGAAACCTATCCCTTTATTTCGTTTGACGAGAATGGCGTCTGCAATTATTGCAGAAAATACAAAAAACAGGAATTTCTTGGTTATGATGCACTTGAAAATATCCTAAGTAAATACCGTTCGAAGGACGGCAGGCCTGATTGTATTGTTGGGTTTAGCGGTGGCCGAGATAGTTCATATGCGTTACATGTTTTGAAGACAAAGCTTGGCATGCATCCGATCGCATATACTTACGACTGGGGATTGGTCACGGACCTTGCGAGGCGCAATCAGGCAAGGGTTACCGGAAAGCTCGGTATTGAGCACCTTATCCGTGCGGCTGATATTCATACGAAACGGCGGCATATCAAAAAACATATTTATGCATGGCTTGAAAAACCCGAATTGGGAATGGTCCCGCTTTTTATGGCCGGTGATAAAATGTTTTATTACTATGGCGGGCAACTTCGCAAGGAAACAGGTATAAAGCTTACGGTTTTTGCAGCCGGGCAGCAACTAGAGCAAATGGAGTTCAAGGTTGGTTTTTGCGGAATCGATGAGCACCTAGAGAATAATACAAAACTATATCATTTTAAACTCATATCAAAGGTTCGTTTGGCATTGTGGTATCTAAAGCAATACTGCTTAAATCCACGTTATTTCAACGAATCTTTTTTTGATAGCGCTTTTGCTTTTTATGTGTCCTTTCTGAATAAAGACGATTATACTTACCTCTATCGTTATATTCCGTGGGATGAAAAGGTAATAGAGCGAACTTTGAAAGAAGAATATGACTGGGAGTTGGATAGTAAATACGGTAAAAATCAATGGCGTATGGGCGACGGCCAAACAGCATTTACAAACTACATATATTACGCCATAGCCGGTTTTTCCGAGTTTGATAGCTTTCGCAGCAACCAGATCCGTGAAGGTCTGATTACTAGGGAAGAAGCTGTGGAACTTCTGAAAGATGATAACAGGCTGCGTATTGGAATGTTGCAGGATTTTAGCCAGCTAATCGGTTTTAATCTTGAAGAAGTCCTGCTAAAAATTAATAAAATTCCTAAATTGTACCAAGAGAAAAAATAAGTAATAACAAAATGAATTTTAGTAAAACAAAGATATTGGTTCTGATAGTAGTTTGCGCTGCTAATTTACTATTATTACTCCCTACCATGGGGAATAATGTCGACAATCCCAACCTAATTACTTATTTTAGCGGCGATGAAGGCTATACGATGGATGTTTTGTGGTTTTATTATAGCGGAGAAAAGAGGGAGAGTTACCAGGGGGACGTTGATTATGGAATTGAGTGGTTTTATGTTTCACGCTTTGCGCGTTTGATATTATCAAAATTCATAGATTTTGGACCAGGTACCCTTATCTTATTATTAAAATGGATTCATTTGATTGCTTGGATCGGCGCTTTAATCGCACTGTGGTTTTTTGTGGGTTATCATTTTGGGAAAGGATGGCAACAGATAGTGGCCGTTCTTTTGCTGGCAACCAGGCCTTCATTGGATTATGTTTTTAATAGTGCTAAACCAGAACCGCTTGTTTTGCTAATCATGCTGCTTGGGTTCCATTTTGTTTTAAGAATTATAGAAAAACCATCGATTAAATACTTTTTATTTTCTATATTATGTGTCGTAACCGCATTCGCTATAAAGTTTGCAGGTATTTTTCTGCTTCCTGCAATAATTGCTGCCATGTATTATTCAAAACAATATCAGAACGATCTTGGCAGAAAAAATTATATTGGGCCTTTCCCGAAATTTAAACACAACTGGATATTTGAGTTTCTAATAGGCATATTTTTTATTACAATTCCGTTTTTATTTATCTTTTCTTATGTTCGTAAATCGACAGGTCTTACTTTCTACAATGAATTTGGTATTTTAGGAAGCCTTGCAAAGAACAAAATATCTTTTTTAGCCTTTTTTACGGGCGCAGTTTTTTTGTTTATCTCGGCCATATTATTTTTCCTAAATAAAAGTAGAAAATTTTCCAATAAAAAAATTACAGAAACGATTAACGAAATAAATTCATATGCCTTACTGTCAGGAGGACTATTTTTCATTTTTTTGTTATTAATCGAGTTTAAATGGATTTTATCTAGTCCGGATCTATTTCGCACAACATATTTCTATAATATTTCTGACTTTATAGGCGTATTTGCCACCAGAACCGTTACTGTCAGTAACATTCTAGGAAGATATTCAGGAATTGTTATTTCGAAAATAAAGGGGTTCGATCCTATAATACTTCTTTTATTTGGCATTTATCTAATTGTGGAGTTACGTTTACGTAAGCAGAAATCAAACATTGAGAGACGATCATTCTATAAAAGATTATCCTTAGACTTCATGCTTATACCGATTTTTATAGCCATCTTTACCATGGGTAGATTTACGCATCATCATATGCTGCCATTTTTTTGCGTAGCATCTATTTTAGCAATTAAAGGGGTTGATATGTTTAGAACTGCGTTTAAAGGTCCGAGATTGATAAAAATGGCATTTTTATTCTTTGTCAGTATCTTATTTACGATTAGTATAGTGACGCATGGGGCAGAGTTAATAAAGCTAAGGTTGTATCAGTACAGACAGAGGGAGGATGTTGTTTTCGAGATAGAAAAGTGGTGGAGACAAAATGTTCCCCTAGATGAAACCGTTGTAGCAGATCATCATTCAATGGTTTACATGCCTCCAGAGTATAAAAACGTGACATTTATTAAAATTTCCCATGATAAAATCGAACAAATAAAAGATCTTGTGCGTACGGTAAAGCCAAAATATGTTTATTATAACAGTGGGCATGATGAAAAGCACATAGTGCCGCCCATTGAATCAGTTTTGCCCGATTTAAAAGTAAAATTGGTCGCATCTTTTAATAGCGTAGGTAGATTGTATAGAAGGCTTCCGAACTCGCAATTTCTAATATATGAAGTAATCTCCTACGACAAAACAAGTAAAATAGACGATGTGGAACTCTATTTAAAAACAGGGGATATATGAGTCCGAAAAGGGATACCGAGAAAGATGATGTAGTGATACTTTGCGGAGGCATGGGCACGCGCCTGCGTGAAGAAACGGAAACAAAGCCTAAGCCAATGGTGGAAATAGGCGGAAAGCCGATATTATGGCACATTATGAAGTATTATGCAGCTTATGGATTTACGAGATTCATTTTGGCTCTCGGATATAAAGGCGCTTATATCAAGGATTATTTTCGTGATTACAACAATGAAAAACAATGGGAAATCGCATGCGTCGATACCGGCCAAAAAACCCTTAAAGGCGGCCGCATAAAAAGATTGGAACCCCATATAAAAAGCAAAAATTTCCACCTTACATACGGTGATGGCCTGGGTAGGGTGGACCTTAAGCGCCTGGCGAACTTCCACTTTTCGCGTAAAAAAATAGGCACAGTTACCGCCGTTCGCCCGCCATCGCGCTTTGGGGAATTGCTGTTAAAAGGCAATTATGTTAAGGAATTCGAAGAAAAACCGCAACTCACCAGAGGATATATAAACGGCGGATTTTTCATATTTAATAAGAAACTTCTTGAATATCTGACGCCCGATGAAAATTGCGATCTGGAATTCGGCGCGTTACAGAAACTAGCATCCGAGGGCCAACTTACCGCATATAAGCATGACGGTTACTGGCAGTGCATGGATACGGCCAGGGACATGAATTACCTTAATGAGTTATGGGAAAACGGCGACCCGCCATGGAGGATATGGAACAAATGAAGCCCACTGTATTAATTACGGGGAACACAGGCTATATCGGGACGGTCATGGCGAAGCACTTTAAAGAGGCCTCTTACAATGTCGTGGGCCTGGATAATGATTTATACCGTGAAAACTCTCTCTTTTCTTCCGGCGATGAGGCAAAGCCGCAAAAACAAATTATAAAGGATATCCGACAGGTTACAGCAAATGACCTAGAAGGCGTAGACGCAGTGATACATCTTGCGGGGCTCTCAAATGATCCCCTGGGGGAGTTGAACCCCGGACTAACCGATGAGATAAATTGCGTATCCACATTGCAGTTGGCACGTTTGGCAAAGTCAAAAGGGATAAAACGCTTTCTTTTTTCTTCTTCCTGCAGTATTTATGGGATATCTTCCGTAGATTTTTCAATAAATGAGACAGGGCGCCTTAAGCCCCTGACCGCCTATGCCAAGGCAAAGGTTGATGCGGAATCAGGACTCGCAAAACTTGCGGATGAAAATTTTCATCCTGTTTTTATGCGTAACGCGACAGTCTACGGCCTCTCCCCGAAGATGAGGCTGGATCTTGTCGTGAATAACCTTACCGCATGGGCATATTTAAAGGGTGAAATTGCAATAATGAGCGACGGCACGCCATGGAGGCCTATTGTGCACGTCGAAGATCTGTCCCGTGCCTTCAAAACGGTTCTTGAGGCGCCACATAAAAAAATTCATTGCCAGGCTTTTAATATCGGGTCAAATACCGAGAATTATCAGGTTAAAGATATAGCGCTAAAAGTCGGAAGTGCCGTACCCGAAGCCAGCATAAAGATACTGAATAAAATGGGACCCGATGAAAGAACCTATAAAGTAGATTTTTCCAAGTTTAAAGACGCGTTTCCGGAATTTAAATGGCTATGGAACGTAGAGAAAGGAATAGAAGCGCTTCTGGATGCATACAAAAGATATTCCTTGAGCGTAGATGACTTTGAATCTGACAAATATTTCCGCGTAAGGACAATTAAGTCACTACTTGAATCAGGCAAAATAGATGAAAATCTTAAAATTAAGGGAGGCCAGGCATGATAGAAGGGGTAAAGTTAGTTCCGCTTAAAAGAATATCCGACGAAAGAGGCATGATCATGCATATGCTAAAATGCACGGATCCGCATTTCGAACAATTCGGAGAAGTGTATTTTTCTACGGCCCATCCCGGTGTTATCAAGGGTTGGCACGAGCACACCAAACAAGTCCAGTTCTACGCGGTAGTAAAAGGCATGATAAAGCTTGTCCTTTATGACGCGAGAAAAAAATCCCCAACCCACGGTGAGCTCATGGAACTGTTTATCGGAGACGACAATTATCAGCTCGTACGAATTCCTGCCGGCATAATTAACGGCTACAAAAATATAGGCACTGAGACGATAATTCTGGCGAATTGCGCAACGCTACCACACCAACCAGATGAGATGCTTCGATATGACCCGCACGGGAGTAAAGTACCTTATAAGTGGACAAGGGCAGATAAGTAATATGAGTAGCAGTGAAAGCAAACTTCAAGCCGTAGTGATCGGCGCAAACGGTTTAGTAGGCAGGTGCGTCATTAACCTGCTTACACAAAAGGGCATAGAGTGCATAGGCACATGCAACAAGAGGCCACGCAATAAGCTTTTCAAGCTGGATATTACAGACCCCGAAGAAATAAACAGGTTTTTTTCTAAATTTTCGCCCGAAGTAGTTTTTCATTGCGCAAATCTTGCGGGTGGCGTAAACTTTTGCCAGTCAAACCCAAAAATCGCCACTGATTTTCACCTTAATGCCACCAAGAGAATAGGGAACGCCTGCAACGCCAATAACGCAACTATGTTTTTCATATCAACGGACTACGTATTTGACGGCACGAAGGCCCCCTACAAAGAGAATGACCCTACAAATCCTTTAAACTTATACGGAAAGCTGAAGCTTGAAGCGGAGGAATGGATAAAAGGCAACATTTCGAAGTTTGTAATAGTTAGGACAACCAACGTTTACGGCTGGGACCCCGAAACGGTAACCCCGAATTATGTTATGGGCTTATACAGAACGCTTAAAGAGGGTAAACCGTTTAATGCGCCGTCGTTCCTTCGCGGAAATCCCACATACGCAAACGATTTGGCAGAGGCAATTGTAGAATTGTACGTAAAAAATGCACATGGGCTTTTTCATGTGGTCGGAAAAAGTTTTGTCGACAGGCTCGAATGGGCAAACGCCGCATGCGAGATTTTTGAGTTAAACAAATCATTGCTGAATGAAACAAAGGTGCCGTCGCCGGACATGGTTCCGAGACCACTGGAATCAAACCTTACTTCCGACAAATTTATGCGAGCCTATAAAAGCACTTTGCACGACCTTGCAAGCGGTCTCAAGCTCATGAAATCCGACATGAAAACTTTAGGTTAAAAATGCAACAACCCCTTTTTACCGTAATAATTTCAACCTATAATCGTAAAGACATATTGCCGCGCGCGATTGAAAGCGTCTTGAACCAGACCTTCCCGAATTTTGAGCTTTTGGTAATTGACAATGGCTCGACGGATTCAACCGCTTCCGTTTGCGACCGCGTAAAAGATGATCGCTTCACGTATGTCCGGAATCCCAAGCCAACAGATTCCTGCGACGGCCCAAGAAACCTCGGCATAGAAATGGCCCAGGGTAACCTCATCGCTTTTCTCGACGACGATGACATATGGTATCCCACGAGGCTTGAAAAAGTAAAAAAGGCATTTGAGGAAAATCCGGACGTATCCTGCGTGTGCCATAATGAAAATAAAAACGTGGACGGTAAGATAACCGAAACATTCAGGTATGGGCCGTGGTCACCTGATTTGTACGAACGCTTGCTCTACGAAGGGAACTGTCTCTCTTCCTGTGCGACAACGATAAAGCGTGATTTATTGAAGAAACTGGACGGTTTCGATTTGAGAAAAGAATTTTGTAAGGCGGCAGATTACGATTTGTGGATAAGAATGGCCAAGAGAGGCGTGAAGATTTATTTTATTGATGAGCCGCTCGGAGAATTTTTCCTGACAGGGCATAACTGGAGTACGGCCGATCCGACATTCAGAGGAAAGCTTGCCAATCTTCTCGAAATGCACATTCTTCAACATGAAAAAAAGCCCATTTTACAAATTTCAAAAAGAGGCATGTGGCAACTATTTAAACTAAATGCGATTGCCGGCAAAAGATATACGAAGGCCGGGGATTACAGAAACGCCCTGCGTCATTATCGTAAAGCAGCTTTATTTGTCATGAAAAAACCAAGTTTAATAAGTACCCTATTCTCAGGAACGGTCAAAAATGATTGAAAATAAATTACCCGCATACAAGAAGGAAAAATGCACCTTTTTCGCCTTGGGGAGAAATGCAATGTATGCTGCCTGCAACGCACTGGGCCTCAAAAAAGGCGACGAGATTCTTACCCCTGCATTTGATTGTGACGGGTCATTGCAACCCTTCAGGGTCTTGGAGTATAAACCAATATTCTTCCGTTCCGACCCGCGAACGTTTTCCGCGGATTTAGAAGACATAAAAAAGAAAATTACCCCAAAAACGAAATTACTGCACATAATAAACCATTTTGGAATGCCGCAACCTTGGAATGACATCTTGAGCCTTCAAAGAGAGGTAAATATTCCCATCATGGAAGATAATGCCTATTCGCTTTTTTCAAGCCTTGACGGGAAACCCTTTGGAACGTTCGGGGACGCGGCAATATTTTCACTACGAAAAAACTTACCACTCGCTGATGGAGGAATGCTACGCATCAATAACCCGCGATACAAATTCACTGAAGATTCAAAAAAAAGTAAATTCATTTATAAAGAGGACTTGGAAAGTCTCGCAGTTGTAATAAAAAATAGAGTTGGTTTAAGTACAGTTTTCCGTTCTTTGAGGCAGGGACCCCCTCCGCCGCTTTATTCGAATGGCAACCTGGAATATCCCGTCTGGGCCGGCCGCGATCATATCGGAAAAGAATTTTCCTGCAATTACACAAGATCCATGTCACGATTTTCAAGACAAGCCTTGGATACGTTTTTACACAATGACTACGAGGCTATGATAGAAAAAAAACGCAAGTTCTATTCGATTCTGTCAAAGGGCCTTAAAGGTATTAGAGGGATAGAGGTTTTGTGGCCGGAATTACCGGAAGGTATAGTGCCTTTCTCATTATCATTTTTGGTATCAAACCACCGAGATGCATTTTTCGACTTTTTGCGAAAAAAATACGACGTTATGGCCTGGCCGACGTTATCTGCATTAGTGCTGGAGCAACTTAAAGATTTCCCCGATGTAGAACTTTTGGGAAGGCGTCTCTTACAACTAAATTTACCTTCGGATAAGGTAAAGAAAACGAATTTTCCGCAGTATATCGAAAATGTCGTAGAGGATATCCACAAGTTAGCGCAAAAATATATTTAGTTACACTAGTGCGGAGTTTCACAAAAAAGTAGAATAGGTTTAATTATGAAAAAAATATTATTAATTATGCAATCCCCCGTAAACAAAGAGAATTACATTAACGTCTTGCCTCCTCTGGGAATATTATACATTTGCTCTTTTCTTAAATCCAAAGATATACCCTCAGATATCATTGACTACAATGTGTCGAATATCGATTATTCTGTGGTTCAGGATTATGACTTGATAGGTTTTAGCATAAACTGTGCAAATATTACCAATACCCTAAACATGGCAAAGGCTATCAAAAAGCAATATGGCAAGGAAATAATCGTAGGTGGTCCTCAGGTAACGGGTGATCCGACATTTTTCTTAGACAAGGACTATATCGATGGTGCAGTTGTTGGTGAAGGAGAACACGCCTTATATGAATATTTAATAAAAGGAAAAGTAGTACCAGGTTTGTATTTAAAAGAAAAAAATAAAAAAATAGTTTTTGGAGAACCACGTCCAGGTAATAAAAACTTAGATTCCTTACCGTTTCCGGCTTTCGATAAGATTGATATAAGAAAATATAATACGGTTCCCAAAAAAAGAAATCCAGTCTCGACAATAGTTACATCCAGAGGTTGTCCGTTTAAGTGTATATTTTGTTTTCATTCGTTGGGATATTCATTCAGGTCACGTAGTGCCGAGAATATTGTTGATGAGATAGAGTGGCAGGTCAAAAATTTTGGTGTAAAAGAAATTTGTTTTCTAGATGATAATCTAAGCCTGGATATCAATAGAGCGAAAAAAATATTCAAAGGTATCATAGATAAGAATCTCGATGTAGTGTTTCAGATACACAACGGTATCAGGGTAGATAAGGTAGATGACGAGTTGTTAAGCTTGATGAAACAAGCAAGATTATGGTTTATGATTATATGCCCCGAAAGCGGCGACTCGAAAACCATAGAATTGATAAAAAAAGGATTTGATAAAGAAATTGTTAGAAAAGTTGTTAAAACCAGTAAGAAAATGGGATTTTTTACATATGCCTGTTTTATGATTGGATTCCCATGGGAAACCGAAGAACGCATAAAGAGAACCGTTGATTTCGCCAAAGAATTAGACACAGATATGGTACAATTCTCGAGGGTAACCGCATTCCCTGGAACTGAATTATACGATATGTGTAATTTAAATTATAAAATAGAAAAAGATAGCGGCTTATTCTACGGTGATCCCAGATTCAATATAAGCAAGTTAACTGATTCCAGAATAAATCAAATAATTAAAGAAGCATATAGAAAGTGTTATTTAAAACCAAGAAAGATACTAAAATTATTAACATCTTTGAAATGGCGAAACGTATACTTATTAGCAAAATATTCTGTAACAACCAAGAGCATCTAATCCAAAATGGTACATAATTGGATAGAAGATATTAACAAATTTCGCGATGTCAGTAACGATTGGGATAAAGCCCTTATCGCATCTGATAACTACAATCCTTTTTTACTTTCGGATTTTCTAATAACGTGGTGGAAATATTATTCCAAGGGGCATAGGCTGGCGATTTTTGTCCTTTACGAAAAAGGCAGCATTATCGGCGGCATACCGCTTTACATCAGAAAAAGCAGTATTCGTACAGGTTTTGCCAATGTGCTATTTTACGTTGGGGACGTAGCGGCCAATCATACGGAACCTTTTTTTGCGAGCAAGAAAGAATCTTTCTTACATGTCCTCACCGAGGCCCTGGCGCAAAGAAAAGATTGGGATGCGTTGCATCTTAAAAACGTTCGTTCCGGAAACCGTATGCTCTCGGAACATAAAAACAACGCATTTCTTAATAAATTTTCCATTTATGAAATACAAGACCACTTCGATTGGTCGATTGATATTTCGATGGGAAAGGGTGAATACCTTGCCTTCGTTTCGAAGAAATTAAAAAGAGATTTAAGATCTAAACGGCGATTCGCAACAAAAAATTACGGCGAGATATCCTTGAAGCAAATGAAAGGCACCGAAGAAATAGAGCGCCTTTTTGATCTCTACGTAAAATTTTCCATTAATGCCTTTGCTTCCAGAGACGTGAAAAGTAATTTTAAAAACTCAGAATATTGCGGCTTTTTCAAAGAATTTTTAGCGCTTATGGAAGAAAAAGGCAGGCTATATGCTCACGCGCTTTTAGCCGGCGAAAAAGTCCTCGCAATAAGCTTTGCCTACCGCTTTGGCAAGGGATTTAAGTGGATATTAAACGCCTTTGATTATGAATATCGATACGTGAGGCCCGGATATCTTTTAATCGAGGAATTGATTGAGAAAATTGAGAAACTTGGCGAAACCGAATATAACTGGTATGGACATGAGAGGTTCTATAAAACGCAGTGGTGCAACAAAAAGACCCCGCTCTCACAGTTTCTTATAATTGACAAGACACTTGCCGGGCAGCGTTACAGGGCACGACAGCTTGTCGAACGTGCGCTAAAATCGAACAAAACCGCCAGGAACCTAATCCGAAGCTTAAGAAAAGTGACACCTACCGTCTAAGCTACTTCCAATTTATGTATTGTCACAAAAGGCTCCTTATGCTACAATATCCTTTCGCTATTGTGTATATAATGCTATATATTAGCTACATATAGGGGCAAATATGCTGCATGGGAAGAACATAATCTGCATATCTTCAATTGACTGGGACTTTATCTGGCAGGGCCACCAGGAGATAATGTCGGTCCTTGCCAAAAACGGAAATCGAGTTCTTTTCATAGAGAACACGGGTGTTCGCATACCGACAATAAAGGATACCGATAGGCTCTGGAAGCGATTTAGTAACTGGAAAAAGGGCTATAAGGGTATCCGTAAACTACGCGACAATCTATACGTATATTCACCGCTTGTAGCGCCTTTCCCGTATCTGAAACCCGCCATAAAACTTAATAAATTCTTAATGCTGTCTGTCATCAAAAGATGGATGAAGGTGATGGAGTTTCACGATCCTGTTGTGTGGACTTTTTTGCCTACGCCGCTGGTGCTGGATATGGTGGATGAACTGGACCCAAGCATTTTCATTTATTATTGCATAGACGATTTTAGCTCAAGCTCTGAGGGCGCAAGGGGCATTAAAAAAATAGAAAGAAAAGTCTTTAAAAGGGCAGATTTAGTCTTCGTGACATCACACAAGCTATATGAATACGCTGCCTCAGAGAACAAGGAAACGCACCTGTTTCCTTTTGGCGTTAGTGTGGATAATTATAACAAGGCCCGGGAAAGTGATACAGCTATACCAGCGGAAATGCGCGACATAAAAAAACCGATTATCGGTTACGTGGGCGGTATACATAAATGGGTTGACATGGAACTGGTGAAAAAAATAGCAATTGCTAGAAAAGATCTATCAGTTGTTCTCATAGGGCCGAAACAGACTGATCTTTACGGCATTGATAAATTGGATAACGTATTTATGCTGGGAAAGAAAGAACCTAAGGATCTGCCCAAGTTTGTAAAGTTTTTTGACGCGGGCATAATTCCATACCGAAAAACAAGCTATACGGAAAACGTCTATCCTACGAAAATAAATGAATACCTGGCCATGGGAAAACCCGTTATATCTACAGAAATACCCGAAGTTCTGCGATTCGATAAAGAAAACGGAGGAGATTTTATTTATTTCCTAAAAGACAAAAAAGACATAAATCCAGTTATAGACAGGGCGCTAGGGGAAAATAGTTCTCTCCGGAATCCTAAACGAATAAAAGTTGCAAACCAGAATTCCTGGTTAGTCAAAATAGAGGGAATGTGTGGTCTAATAGAGAATAAGCTTAAAAACATAGAGCTGCAAATAGGCCGGGACTGGCTGGGAAGATTCAAGGGCTTTTATGCAAGGGCCCGCAAGAAGGCGATACTGGTTGTGGGTGCAGTGGCCATCATGTATTTTGTGATATTTTACAGTCCGCTCGTATGGCTCCTGGCCGCTCCGCTTGAAATTTTTGATAGTCCGCAAAAAGCCGATGCCATAGTAGTTTTAGGAGGCGGGGTAGGCGAGACAGGTTCGCCCGGCAAGAGCACTATAGAGAGGGCGATGTTTAGCGCAGAGTTATATAAAAAAGGCCTTGCGGAATACATGATATATTCGTCCGGTTATACATGGAAATACAACGATGCGGAGAGCATGATGCAGCTTGCTGTTTCGATGGGGGTGCCGAAAAAAAATATTATTTTAGAGAAAAAAGGAGATTTCACCTATACCAATATCGAATATACGACCGAAATTTTACGAAAGAAAAATCTTCATAAGATACTACTCGTTAGTTCATCATACAACATGAGAAGGGCATCGCTGGTTTATGAACATATCGCAAAAGATATAAATGTAACATATGTTCCGGTTCCGAATCCACAGTTTTACCAAAGAGAAAAGAAGGTCAGGCTGGAACAAATAAAGGCAATTGTGCACGAATATCTGGGAATAATCTATTACTACCTTAAAGGCTACATTTAACAAGCAAAGGAGGAAGGGCAGGAATGAAATTACTGGACGAGAAGGGACGATTATTCGGAAAAATTAATGTTATTGATTTTTTTATTATTACGCTTCTTGTAATCATTATTCCGGCTTTTTTTCAAGTATATAAGATAATGGGTAAGTCCCCTACGCGCATTTCTCATGAGTGGATTAAAGTTAAAGCCATAACATTTACACTGCCACACATCGCCGACCTTATCGCGCCCGGCCAGCTTGCGTCTGATGGGTTCGAGGGCGTTCGCGGAAAGATACTGAAGGTTACCAAGGCTGATAACGAATATGGCAACAAAATGAAGTCGATGATGGGAAAAAACGTTCTATCGGAATATGAATATAGAATACCCGTGTTTTTAGAATTGGAGTTATCGTGTACCCAAAGTGCGAAAGGCGAATCGTGGTACTACAATAGAATACCGATAGTTGTCGGCATGGAAAAGATTCTTTACTTCACTACCGATAAATATGAGATACAGTGTTATACTCTAGAGGTCGAAGAATGAAGAGCAAACCCAGTAGGGATTTGACTAAAACTATTATATTATATTTCCGTAGCAGCAAAACGTACGAACTTTTTGTGGCATTCAATCAATTTTTTAGAGAAATATTGAAAGCAAAAAACACAAGTTGCACTATCAATTTTCTAAAAAAACTGGGAAAACAAATAACATTAAAAGACGTTGGGGTATTCGTTATTCTAACGGTTTTATTTAATACGGCGGCAAGATTTGCGTTAAACGGGACGTTCGACATATTTTCAATCTCGTCCAGAATTTTCTTCCTTTTCCTGGGTTTAGTTTTATTTTTTAGTAGAAAGCAAAAATGAAAAAGTTGAAAATACTGCGAATAATAACAAGGCTGAATATTGGCGGGCCCGCCATACATGCAGCGCTTCTTACAAAAGAGTTTAACAACGGTGAGTTTGAATCAAGGCTTTTGTGTGGGCGTATTTCCGAGAAGGAAGGCGATATGGGGTATGTTGCCCGTGATTACGGCGTAGATCCTATCTACATATCATCGCTCAGAAGGGAAATTAGCCCTTTTTCCGATATTGCGGCATTTTTTCGCATCGCTTTCGTTATGCTAAGAATTAGGCCCGATATTGTCCACACACATACGGCAAAGGCAGGTACCCTAGGTCGCATTGCGGCTGTACTGACAGGGGTGCCCGTAAAAATTCATACGTTCCACGGTAACGTGTTTCAGGGGTATTTCAAGACTTCCGAAGCAAGGTTTTTTATGTTCACAGAACGCTTGCTAGCTAAATTCACGGATGCGATTATAGCGATATCCCCAAGTCAAAAAAAAGATATAGTAGAGAAATACCGAATAACAGAAGAGAAAAAATGCCACGTTATTCAACTAGGGTTTGACCTGCAAAAGTTCTTAAATCCGGGCCAGAAGCGGAAAGCCTTCCGTGAAAAATACAAGCTTAAAGATAACGATATTTTCGTTGGTATAATAGGCCGCCTTGTCCCGATAAAAAACCATAAAATGTTTATCGATGCGGTTTATCACATGAATAAGAATGCCACAGAGAACCTGGCAGACAGAATGAAATTTGCCATAATAGGGGATGGTTACATGAAAGAGGAGGTTCTGGCGTACAGTAAGTTCAGGGGACTTGCAGATAAGATATTGTGTATTGGTTGGGCCCGGGACATCGATGAGGTTTACGCAGGATTGGACATCGTCGCGCTTACATCGATAAACGAAGGCACGCCCGTAAGCCTAATAGAAGCAATGTCTTCAGAGAAGCCCGTAGTGTCTACCGACGTCGGTGGCGTAAAAGACGCACTCGGAGAGGCGGGGATTCTTGTAAAAAGCGAAGACTATAAACGTTTGGGTGTGGAAATATCCCTGCTTGCAGCATCTCCCGAAAAAAGAGAAAAACTTGGACGTCTTGGCAGGGATTTTGTGAAAACGAGATTCTCAAAAGAACGGCTCGTATCGGAATTAAAAGAACTCTATAAAGATTTAATGTCAAAAAAGAGAGGAACAAAAGCATGAGAGCACTAGTTACAGGAGGAGCGGGTTTTATAGGAAGCCATCTTTCCGAGGCCCTTCTAAAGAAAAAACATGAAGTTTATGTTGTCGATAATTTATCCACCGGCAGTATCAAAAACATAAAGCGCCTGAAAAAAAGAAAGGCGTTCCATTTTCACATTGACGACATAATGAATGAGAAAATAATGAAGCGGCTAATCAAGAAGGTCGATGTTATTTTTCATCTGGCAGCCGCTGTCGGTGTTAAATATATTCTGGATAATCCCCTGGAATCAATAAGAACGAATGTCAAGGGCACCGAAGTAATTTTAGAATTCGCCAATTCCCTGGGAAAGAAAAAAGTCTTTTTAGCTTCCACATCGGAAATCTACGGAAAGAACCAGGACGGAGCCGCATCGTTTAAAGAGACCGATGACAGGCTTTTGGGTTCCACGACCAAGTGGAGATGGAGCTATTCCTGCACGAAGGCGCTGGACGAATTTTTAGCACTTGCCTATCACAGAGAAAAGGAGTTGCCTGTTACGATAGCGAGGTTTTTTAATACATGCGGTCCCAGACAGAGCGGCCGTTACGGTATGGTCATACCGCGTCTCATTAAGCAAGCACTCATGAATAAGCCGCTCACCGTATACGGAGACGGAAAGCAGACGCGATGTTTTTTGTATGTAGATGATGCGGTAAATGCAATTCTAGGATTGGTTGAAAAAAAGAAAGCATTGGGAGAAATTTTCAATATAGGAAATCCAAGAAGCATATCTATACTTGACCTCGCAGAAAAAATTAAAAAGTTTACGGGGTCCTCGTCCAAAATTGAGTTTGTCCCGTATGAAAAGGCGTACGAGAAGGGATTTGAGGACATGCGCCATAGAAAGCCGGACATCTCCAAGATAAAAGCGCTTTTGAAATTCTCTCCCAAGGTTGATATGGATGAATTGTTGAAAAGAACAGTAACTTATTTTCAAAAATAACAGGTTATGATTACAACGCAAGACATATTCGGCGCGTTTTTTATAGCGATTATAATATCTTACGGCTTTACGCCCCTTGCAAGGCAAATAGCTTTTAAGATAAAATTGTTGGACCACCCTAGCTCTAAGAAGTCGCATGCGCACCCTACGCCTCTTTTGGGAGGGCTTTCGATACTTCTGGCCTTTTTTACGGCTGTTTTCTTTACCACTAACATCAATAGCCAAATGTACGGTATTTTAGCAGGGGGCATAATTCTTATGACCCTGGGCATGATTGATGACAAACTCGGCATGATGCCAAAAATGAAGCTCTCGGGACAAATCTTGGCAGCGCTTATTGTATACAAAGCAGGCGTCAGGGTTATTACGTTTGAAGACTATTACGTAAGCATGTTTTTTACGGTTTTTTGGATTGTGGGTATCACGAACGCTTTTAACCTTCTGGATAATTTAAACGGTCTTTCAAGCGGTATTGCTGGCATTTCCGCTATTTTCTTTGGTGTAATGGCCCTATTAAATTCCCAGGTTTATGTTGCGGTTCTTGCATTTGCTTTAGCAGGGGCGTGCTTCGGATTTTTGAAACATAATTTCCCGGAAGCGAAGATTTTCATGGGAGATTCCGGCAGCATGTTCCTGGGTTTCACGTTGGCATGCATAGCAATACTAGGAAGCTGGGAAACCGAAAAGATAAGCCTGTCTTTCTGCCTGCCTATTCTTGTTCTCGGATATCCGATTTTTGACACGACACTGGTTACATTCTTAAGAATCAAAGAAAAAAGGTCTATTTTTATAGGCGGTAAGGATCATTCATCACATATACTTGCGTCACTGGGATTTAAGAAAAAAAGAGCGGTCGTGCTCATATATGTTATATGCATGATGCTCGGCCTTGCTGCGTTTCTAATATCGGTCTTTTCTCTTGCAATAGGTACGACGATATTTGTGATTACTACTTTAAGCATGTTCGGTTTCGGTATCTATCTATGGATTATACGCTCAAAAAGCGCCAAATTACGGAGAAAGCACAAGTAATGGATAAAGACAAAATCATACGCGCCTTAGATAAGGTTACGGAGTGGTCGATTTATCTACTTATTTTTTGTGTGCCTTTCTCAAAAACAATGATCGAGGGTTGTATCACGATAGGGTTTATTGCCTGGATTTCAAAGAAGATTTTAACACGAGATTTCCGGATTAAAAAGACCCCGCTCAATAATTTATTATTCATATTCTTTGTTGTCGCTGCCATATCGTTCGTGAACGCGGATCTTAAAATGCTTTTCATGAGGTCACTGGTCTCCAAATGTTTAAAGTTCATAATTTTGTATTTTCTAATCGTTGAAACGATAAATTCCAAAACAAAGCTCAAAAATCTACTTAAGATGGCCATTATATCGGCGGTCATCGTTATGATAGACGGTTATATTCAGCGATATTTCTATAATCTGGACCTTTTTCGCTTTTATCCTGCCTTCAAATCCAGGGCTGCGGATCACTATATGGGATTTGCTCGCGGAGCGCCAACAGGTCCTTTTCCTTTTCCGAATGATCTCTCTGCGTGGATGCTTATGATTATTATGCCAGTCACATCATTACTGATATGGGGCCGAAGGAGTGTGCGCGAAAAATTTGCGCTAACCTCTTTTCTGGCTCCTTTTCTTTTTTTATTTTATTTGGCAAATGCCCGAAGCGCGTGGGGTGGTTTTATTATTTCCTTTTTTACAATTCTTTCTATGCAAAGCAAGAAGCTTTTTTTAGTATTTCTGGTACTTCTTTTATCGGTATCAGCTATTGTGCTTATCTTGCCCAAAGAAAAGACCATTAACATTCTTGGCCTTTCAAGTATGCAGGACAGATTAGGAATGTGGCAGATAGGGTGGAAAGCATTTACCGAACACCCGATCATAGGAAACGGCCTTAATATGGGCTTTAGAAAATTTCAGGAGTATCGTGAAGATGAATACAAAAATAAAAAAGGCGCCTATTTTCATAACGGTTTTTTACAAATAGCCGTTGAAATGGGGCTAATAGGTCTCACAGTTTTTTTATTAATTATAATAACAACTTTTAAAAGCGCGATTGAACATATCCGGAAGGCGTCCGGGACATTTGACAGGGCTTTGTGCTTAGGTTTAACAGGAGCAATTTTGGCATTTTTGGTGCATAGTTTCTTTGACACAAATTTGCAGTCTCTTCCGCTTGTTTCACTATTCTGGTTTGCCATGGGCACTCTATTTAGTTTGCAGAACATATATGCACGAAAAATATAAAAAAATACTTATCATCAATACCTTTGGCATCGGAGACGTTTTATTTGCTACGCCCATGGTAAGGGCTTTAAAGCGTGCTATCCCGAACGCGCATATAGATTTCATGTGCAATCAAAGGTGTCGGCATATCGTGCGGAATAACAGGAATATTGACGATATTTTGGTATTTGAGAAGGATGCATTCCGCGAAGCGTTCAGGGAATCAAAAATAAAGTTCGTGAAAAAAATGTCAGGTTTTTTGGGGACTATATTGCGTAAAAAGTATGATCTCGCGATAGATTTATCTCTGGGTTACCAAATTTCTTTGCTTTTGAAACTACTGGGCGTTAAACGAAGAGTCGGTTTTAATTACAGGGATCGCGGCAGATTTTTGACCGACAAGTTAGATATCGATAACTTTAGCTCGAAGCACGTGATAGAGTACTACTTAAGTATTCCCAAACTTTTAGGGATAGATGGTACCACGCAAAAAAATCTCGAAATTACTTTATCCCCGCAGCAGGATCAGTGGGCGGATGATTTTGTGTCCGAAAATAAACTTGAAAGCTCGGTGATCATCGGCATCGCACCCGGGGGCGGCAAAAGCTGGGGAAAATACGCTAAGTTTAGGAGATGGGACCCTCTCAATTTTGCTTATGTTGCGAAAAAATTAACCAAAGAAAATAAAGACTTATCTTTTTTGATCTTCGGTTCCAGGGATGAAAAATCCCTCGGTCGAAAAATCGAAGAAGCGATGGGGGGCGTTCCCAGCGGAAAATGCTTAAATCTATGCGGTAAATTATCACTTCCGCATTCAATTGCCCTTATAAAGAAGTGCAGGCTCTTGCTGTGTAATGACGGGGGGCTTCTCCACATAGCGGTTAGCCAGGCGATAAATACAATTTCCATTTTTGGGCCGGTAGACGACAAGATATACGGGCCGTATCCGCCGTCTTCCAAACACAAGGTTGCGAAAGCCGAAGGCGTGAAATGCAGGCCATGTTACAAGAATTTTAAGCACAAAATGTGCGGAATCCACGATTGCCTAATAAAAATAGACAAGGACAAAGTATTGAAGCTTGCCAAGGAGAGTATAGAATTATGAAATGTGACCTTGTTCTGGTGTCATGGAACCACCTGGAACACCTGCGCCCATGCGTAGAGCATATTGTGCGGAATACCCACTACTCTTACAGGCTTATAATAGTTGACAACGCCAGCGATTCGGAAACCATAAACTATCTTGAGGTTCTGGAAAAAAGCGCCCCTTGTGAAATCATTGTAATTAAAAACAAGGACAATCGCGGTTTTGTCAAAGCGGTGAATCAGGGGCTCAAGATTTCCACCGCACCCTATGCGTGTATTTTTAACAATGATACCCTGCCGGGAAATAGCTGGCTTACCGAAATGGTAGAATTCGCAGAAAAAAGGCCGGACGTCGGGCTTCTGAACCCCATGTCTAGCGGCCATAACGCAAACGGCTTGACAGTGAATGAATATGCCGGGAAACTCTTACCCAACAAGGGTAAGTACATGGAGATGAATCAGTGCCAGGGCTATTGCATGCTTGTAAAACGTGAAGTTATGGAAAAAATAGGGTATCTGGACGAACGCTTTGACACTGTGGGCTTTGATGATACGGATTATTCGATGAGGGCGCACTTGGCCGGGTATAGATCAGTTTGTGTTCACTCATCTTACGTGTTTCATAGATTGCATGCCTCGTTTAGTAAGATGGGGGATAGGAAGACAATACAATCTGTTCTCGAAAATAGGTATTTTGCAAAATGGCCCAGACACCTTCGGGTCGCAATTGCATTTTCCCTATCGAAAGATACCCGCGATATTCAAGTAGAGAATTTCCTGAATTCCGCGCTTTTTCTGGCAAGGGAATGGTGCTGGGTAAATCTCATGATATTCGGGGATAAAACCGCAGGAAAAAGAATAGATACGATTAGGGAAAGAATGAATTCCCCACTTCACCAAAACATAAAATTCAATTATTTAAATCCGAGATTTAAATTTATGGAGATCGCGGTGCGTATATTGGAACGCTCTTTCGGAAGAAAGAAAAGAAAAAAGTACGATACCTTTATAAGCGATGACGCAAGGCTCTTACGCGGCGTGAAGGTTTTGTGCGGCTTGCAAAAAAGTAATGCGCTATCGCTCGATTTTCATGAATTTTCGGAAAAAAAGCTAAAAGAATCCATGAAACCTTTCAGAAAGGACGGCTTAAAAGAAAAAAATACAGGCTCCCTAAGATGCGATATTATTCTGCCTGTATGCGACGAGTATGAGTTTACGAAAAACTGCATAGATAGCATAGTTAAAAATACCGACACACCGTACAGGCTTATCATCATAAACAACGGAAATAACCCCAAAACGCGTAAACTCCTGGATGAGTTGGAAGCCGCCAAAAATGTAGAGACTAGCATTGTGCATAACGGGCGTAACATCGGATGGGTTAAAGCCCTGAACGTGGGGATTGAGATTTCCGATGCGCCTTACGTGTGTTTCCAGAACGACGATACCGTGGTAACACAGGGGTGGCTTCGAAAGATGATAGCCACGCTAAAATCCGGCGAAGATTTCGGCATGATTAACCCTACCTGGGAGGGAAGACCGCCAAGCGTTTCAATAGATAGGTACAATGCTATGCTGGAGACAAGCGCCAAGAAATTCATAAAGACGGATTGGTGCAGGGGGTTTTCGGCTCTCATGAAAAGGTCCGTAATCGAAAAGGTGGGCAAGGTGGATGAGGTTTACGGCCTGGCATATTTTGACGACGTGGATTATGCTGTCCGCGCCGCTTATGCAGGATTTCAAATTTTACGGGCACTTGATACCTATGTTTATCATCACAGAAACGTTACATTTTTTGAAGTTTTAAAAGGAAAAAGGTGGAACGAGCTCCATGAGAAAAATAAACTTATCTACTATAAAAAATGGGGTAGGCCCCTTAAGCTTGTCATGGTTCTGGATGAAAAAACTTGCAAAGACCCCGAAAGAATAGAAAAAGCAGAAGACACAATGTTTTATTTGGCGCGAAAACAACATCATATTGATATCTGGGCTCCTCGGAGAATAAAAGGCAGGTTTGAGCACACAAACATACGTCTTAGGATATGCCCATGGCCGTTCCATCTTGTATGGCTTCCTTTTAATTTGCATCTGAATAAAAGAAAAAGAAACGAAAAGCGTTATAGCGCCGTGTTTAATTACAATTCCGTATCTGACAAGTTTATAAAAGAAACTGTCGATGACATGAAAGAAAAGACAAAGGAATCTATAAATGTCGAGCTGTGATATTATCATTCCCGTTTGGAACCGGCAGGAAGACCTTAAGGCTTGCGTTGATTCAATTGAAAAAAACACGCAGTATCCGTACAGGCTTCTTATCGTTGATAATGCGAGCGACTCCGAAACAGCAGGCTATATCAATGATTTAAAAAAGGACCGGGGCGAAAATCTTCAGCTAATTAGAAACGAAGAAAACCTCGGGTTTATAAAAGCGGTGAATAAGGGTATCGCAGCTTCGCTTGCGGAGTACGTGTGCTTATTAAACAATGATACCATTGTGACTCCCGGTTGGTTGGGAGAGATGGTAGCGCTTATGGAAAAGCGTCCCGATATCGGCATAGTAAACCCTTCGAGCAACGGCCTTGGCCAGAATCTGCCGAAAGGGGTAACACCGAATGAGTATACTTTGAGGTCGAAGAGCCAAAGCGGTCAATTTGTAGAGCTTGGAAGTGCTTTCGGGTTTTGCATGTTAATGAGGAGGAAGCTATTTGGCGAAATAGGCCTTTTTGACGAGGTTTACGGCATGGGAAACTTTGAAGATACGGATTTTTCCCTACGCGCTAAAGAAAAGGGGTATAAATCGGTGCGGGCGTTAGCCTCATACGTTTACCATAAAGAGAGCAGTTCTTTCAAGCTCCGCAGGAGTTTCAATAAAGACTTTGAAAGAAATAAAAAGATATTTGAATCTAAATGGGGCGCCACCAAAAGAGTGGTTATCGTGTTAAAAGATGCCGATAAGCAATTTCAACGCCTCGAGGGCATGCTTCGTGAGTTCGCAAAAGATAGATCCTGGATACATGTCATTTCCCCGGTTTTCCGGACAGAGAAACTGTTTAAGAAATATTCAAATCTCTCGATCTCACACTTTAAAAACTTTTTTTACGTAAAGGCCTTCTTTAAGGTTGCGTTTAAAAAGAAAAAACCCGATATCGTATATTGTGACGACAAGACGTTCCTAAATGTTTTAAAGGTATTCAACGACGCAGATAAAAAATTAATAAATGAGGTGACCTGATGCAGAAAGTTCCCGTAACTGTTGCAGTAATAACCAAAAACGAGGAAAGCAAAATTGCGAAGTGTCTTGAAAGCCTTAAGTGGGCAGATGAAATTGTCGTTGTTGATGACGAGAGCCGCGACAAGACAGTAGAAATAGCCAAACGCTATACGGATAGGGTAGTGACAAAAAAGATGGAAGTCGAGGGAAAACACAGGAATTACGCCTATTCATTGGCAAGAAATAACTGGGTTCTGAGCCTGGACGCGGACGAGGTTGTGTCAGACGGGCTCGAGGCGGAACTTCGGGAATTATTTAAAACGGAGCCAAAAGACGCGGCTATCACTATACCCATCAAGACTTTTATCGGAGATTATTGGATAAGATATGGTGGCTGGTATCCTGCGTCCAAGGTAAGGCTGTTCCGAAAGGATAAATTTAAGTATGAAGAGGTCGAGGTGCATCCGCGGGTATTCATTGACGGTTCATGCGGCCACCTCAAAAAAGATATTGTTCATTATTCATATCGAGACTTTCATGACTTTTTCACAAGCCTGAACAATCAAACAACGCAGGAAGCGAAAAAATGGTTTAACGAAAAGCGAAAAATAGGTTTTCTTAAAATGATGCGCAAGTTCTACGACAGATTTTTCAGGAGTTATTTTAGGAAAAAGGGTTATAAGGACGGACTCATAGGTTTTACGGTAGCTTACGGAAATTCACTCTATCAGCTTATGAGTTATGTTAAGTATCAATTCATGTTACGCGAGGAGCGAGGAAAATGCGAAAAGCAAAAATAACAGCAGGTATAATAACAAAAAACGAGGAAAAAAATATCGCCGAGTGTATTAACCGCATCAAGGGCTGGGCAGACGAGATAATCGTAGTTGACGGATATAGCGAAGATAAAACTGTCCCCATAGCCCAAGATTTGGGCGCCAAGGTTATAATGCACCGCTTCGAGGGCGATTTTTCAAAAGAAAGAAATGCTGTTATTGATAATGCAAAAGGCGAATGGGTGCTCCATCTGGACGCAGATGACCGCGTTACTTCTGAGTTTAAAAAGCATGTAGATGAGGTTATTGATACCGACAAGAGCGTGGATATCTATAAGTTCAAAAGAAAAAGTTTCTTTCTCGGGCATTTCATGGAAACAGGAGGATGGTACCACTACATACCGAACCTTGTGAAGCGCACGAGCGGAAGGTTTGAAGGCGTTTTACACGAAAAAGCAGTATGCCCCGGTAAGGTCGGCGTGATCGAAGCTGATATCGAGCACCACCCCTTCCAGAACATCACGCAGTTTATGGAAAGACATAACCGCTATACGTCCATAGTGGCCAAGAAAATGTTTACCGATTTCGGAAATTCTAAATTAAATGAAGTAAAGAAGAATGCCATAAGGAAAACATTTAAAATTTTCTGGAAAATGTATGTAAAGAAAAAGGGATACAAAGGGGGCATGCACGGCCTCATTTTTTCGATACTTTTCGCATTTAATAATTTTCTCTCGTGGATTAAATACTGGGAATTGTGCCAGGAATACAAAGGAGGAGCGTGACGTGAAAAAGATACTAGTAACTGGAGGGGCCGGATTTATAGGCTCGCACTTGGTTGACAGATTGGTAAAAGACGGTGAAGACGTTGTCGTTTTGGATAATTTTGAACCTCAGGTTCACCAGGGTAAAAAACCCGATTATCTAAATAAGAACGCTCGTTACGTCGATGGAGACATAAGGAATGAAAAGGCTCTGAAGGAGTCACTGGTCGGCGTCGACTCCGTATATCACCTCGCGGCCAAGGTAGGCGTTGGGCAGTCCATGTATGAAATAAAAGATTACGTTGACGGGAATACACTGGGGACAGCCTCTCTTTGGGATTACATCATAAACAAAAAAGCAAACATAAAGAAGTTTGTTGTTGCCAGCTCCATGTCCATTTACGGCGAAGGCGCGTATAAATGCGCCAAGTGCGGTGTGGCATTTCCGCATTTAAGAAATGAAGCCGACTTAAAGAAAAAAAACTGGGAACCTTTTTGCCCGGATTGCGGCGCACCCCTTGCGTCAGTTCCTACAGGTGAAGACAAAAAGCTGCTCGCCACTTCCGTATATGCCATTACAAAAAAAGACCAGGAAGAGCTTTCGCTTAATATCGGTGAAAGTTATAAGATTCCGACCGTAGCCCTACGGTTTTTCAACGTATATGGCCCCAGGCAGTCTCTCTCCAATCCCTACACCGGGGCGTGCGCAATATTTTCCTCCAGGGTTAAGAACGATAACCCGCCGATTATTTATGAGGATGGCCTACAAACAAGGGATTTTGTGGATGTCAGAGACATCGTAGAGGCATGCGTCTTAGCCATGAAAAGCGAAAAAGCCGACTATGGCAATTTTAACGTTGGTACGGGCCGGGCAATGACGATAAAAAAAGTGGCCGAGACGTTAATTGATTTATACGGTAAGGATATAAAGCCTGAAATTACAAATCAATACCGCGTGGGTGACATAAGGCACTGCTACGCGGGCATAGAAAAAATAAAGGCAATCGGATTCGAGCCCAAGATAGACATCAAGTCCGGCTTAAAAAATTTAGTAGAATGGGGTAAAGTTGCGAAGGCAGTTGATAAAAGCGCCCAGGCGCACGAGGAACTAAAAAAGCGCCGTCTCACTTTATAGAAATCCATGATTAAATCCTTAAAAAAAGAAGCGCTAGTCGTTATGCTGGGTAGTTTTGCCGTAACGGTTAAAGCGCTTCTTTTTTTTAAAAGTTTTCTACATTTCGAGCTTGGTGATGATTACGGCATAGTAAGCTGGGTAACGATAAATAACTATCCCATGCAGTCTCACGTCTATTACTATGCGCTCTCATTTATAGCGGCGGCTTTGGGAGCGCTCATCTTTTACCTCTTTTGGAATTTTACGGGCATTATAATGGCTAAGATTTCAAAACTTTCCGCACGCGACGCATTAAAAATAGATGCTGCTACTTATGTGTTCGGTATCATAGGACTCCTTATCTTTTTTATAGACAAGGACCTTTTTCTTAAAACACTCACTTCTTTCATTACCCTTATTTTTGTGTCTAAACTTTTTGCTGTTCCATGTTATAGATTCTTTGTGAGAAATAAGGTGATAGACAATACCCGAGATGCGTTTTATGCGATTATAAAGAGACTAAAGAGAAGGCGGAAAATTATAAAAAGACAAAAGGCGTCAGTTTTCCTACAGAAACTTTTTATCTATGCCATAATACCGGTTATAATTTATTTCCTTTTTTACAAGCCTGGCTTAAACAGGCCCCTTGACTTTGTGCACGAAGGGGATCTTTTGGCGCCGTATCAGGCGATAGAAGCCGGAGGGGTTCCGTATAGAGATTTTCACATTCCGCATGGTATTATACACGATGTCTGGCTGCCTTACGTAGGGCTTAAGCTCTTTGGCGCTACTCTCGAAGGTTTTAGAAGGTTTTACGATTTTGCAGAATGCGGGCTTATAGCGCCTTTCGGGTATATTGCTTTTTATTTTCTTTGCCTTTCATTATTCCGAAGAAAGCTTACTATTTTTCTCACGTTTTTATTTTTTACCAGCGCAACCGGTATCGCGACCCTGGCAGGCCGCCAGCTTTTCCCGATCATGGCCCTTACATTTCTGGTTTCCTTTATCGATAAAAATAAGTCCTGGAAACTCTTTGCCTCAGGAATCTCGGTAGCGATAGCCATCATGTTTTCCATAGACTTAGGGATGCTCTCACTTGCCGCAATAACGCTTTTTCTTATTTTTTATTTCTTTGCGATGTATTTCAAGCCAAAGAGCTATAGCATAAAGTATTTTTTCACCTTCGCGGGAGGCGTTGCAGCAGGGATTTTGCCTCTCATGCTTTATCTTGCCAAGACGGGCGGCCTCAGGCAGTACTTCGATATTATAGTCAGTAATTCGATGAAGCTTTACTTCGTGATTTGTGGGTCTCCTTTCGGGGCTTACCATGAAGAAAAATATTTTCCTATCATCGTATACCTTATAGTCACGGTGTGGCTGGTGCGGGACATTGTCTTTAGGAATTTTACAAAAACAAATCTTAAAGCTACGGCTTTGCTTATAGCGGGGGTATTCTATTTCTATACGGCACTCCTAAAACCCGACGGTCCACACATCATATTTGCGACCTTCCCGGTGTATCTACTTGTGTTTATACCGGTTGAATCATTTTTTCTCTACATGGGCCGAATTACGACTTGCGACAAAAAGAAACTGTGGCGCCGCGATTTTGGCAATATAGTTATCGCTTTTCTTTGTATTGTAGCGATTTTGGGGTGGGCAATAGGAAGATTCTCACCCAAACACGTAATAGAGAAGTTCGCCGAGAGAATCCAGGCGCGCAACGTCATCCCGGAAGGATACGTGCGGATTGGCATCGAACGGGCGGGCAATATCTACGTGCCGAAACCGCAAGCAGAAAAGGTACGCGCTATTGTGGAGTTTATACAAGATAACACAGAAGACGGTGACTATATATATGACTTTAGCAGCCAACCGCTCTATTATTTTTTGACAAACAGGAATAATCCAACCCGATACGCTTTTTTGCATTACTCCAGTACGCCGGGTCAGCAAGCGGAAGTTATCAAAGACCTTAAAGAGAATAGGCCTCAATATGTTCTTTTCGAAAATTCCGAATACGGTGGTATAGAATTTAAAAAAAGGTGTTATATAATCTGGCCGTACATAGACACAAATTATGAACCTGTTTTTGAAAAAGACGGCTTTTATATCCTAAAGATTAAGGAGGGAGTGAACTTATGAATGCAGAGTGCTTATCAATCGTCATGCCTGTTTATAACGAAAAAAATACGGTTTTGGAGATTGTAAATAAGGTATTAAAGCTCGAGAGTTTAAAAGAGCTCATAATTGTCGATGACGGCTCTACGGATGGCACGAAAGAACTTATACAAAAAACCGAGTTCGACCCAAAAGTGCAAAAAGTCTTTCATGAAAAAAATACGGGCAAAGGAGCCTGTTTACGAACAGGGTTTGAAAGGGCCGAAGGAGAGATCGTAGGCATACAGGACTCGGACTTAGAATACGACCCTAATGAATTCTCCGAACTTATAGCCCCGATTCAAAAAGGCGTTGCCGATGTGGTGTATGGCTCCAGGCTCTGGGGCGGAAAACCCCAACGCGCGCATATGTTCTGGCACTTGGTAGGGAATAGGTTTTTAACCCTGGTTGCCGATGTGCTTTACAATACCACGCTCACTGACATCGAAACCTGTTATAAGGTTTTTAGACGGGACGTATTAAAGGAAATCCGCATCGAGTCCAACGGCTTCTCGGTTGAACCGGAACTCACGGCTAAAATCCTAAAAAAGAAACTTAAGGTCTATGAAATGCCTATTTCCTATTATGGCAGAACCTATGAAGAAGGGAAGAAGATAAGCTGGAAGCACGGTTTTAGCGCGTTATGGACGCTTATAAAATATAGATTTGTCGATTAATATGAAGAAACTCACTCTTATAGCCATTATAGCCTGGATAGCGATCTGGGCAAATTTTGTTGCAAGAGACTTGTTTGTAAAAGGATATTTTAAGGAGTACAAAACCCTTGCCTTACAAGATAGCCGCGGCAAGGCGTCTTTTACGTATGGTAAACGGTTATTTGATTTCTTAAATTTTTGCAAAGAAAGCTTACCTCAATCCGCAGATTACGATTTTGTAGGTATAAAGGAACCTTCGATAGCGGGCCGCCGCGCTATTTATTATTTGTACCCGCACGTTAAAAAACGTAATGCCAGATTCTTACTAGTTTTTGAAAAATCGGGGTTAGAAAAAAAAGGCTATAAATTATTTAAAAAACTGGATGACTCCAGGTTCATACTTAAACGGATGTAATGATAATGGGATTTTTAAGTACAATTCTTTTCATAGTCGTAACGACTTTTGCGGGATTTAACGTAATAATTCTTTTTGACAGGCAGGGTGTGCTTACCATGCTTGAGAAAATAGGGCTTTCCTATTTATTCGGCATCGGGGCCATATCCCTGGAGCTTTTTTTCCTGTGGATTTTCGGAATCAAGCTTAACATGCTATTCATTCTCTTGCCCTGGCTATTTCTGATAGTATTAAACGTGTTAACCCGTTCGATTGGAAACGTTTTTTCACCGGCCAAACGCAGTGTCGATACGGAGAACACCCCAATTAGCATCTTCGAAAAATGGATACTTTCGCTATTATCCTTCGAAGTCCTTTATACATTTTTTAGAAGCCTAATGCGCCCCGTAGAGGCTTACGACAGCGTTGCGATATGGTCGCTGAAGGGAAAGATTCTCTATCTTACGAAAACTCTACCCGGTGAATTTTTTAATATGCTAAGTGCGACTTTCCACGGCGTACATCCCGATTACCCGCTTCTTGTGCCTTTTTCAGAAGCTTGGTTCTATACGCTTTTTAATAATTTTAATGATTACCTGGTGAAAATTATTTTTCCGCTGAATTTTACGGCATTTTTACTTGTTTTTTATTCGGTTTTAAGAAGGGTAACGCATAAAAGAAACCTCGCACTATTTTTTACATTTGCATTAGCTTCCGTGAAACAATTTAACGATTATGCCACGATCGGGGTCGCTGACCTGCAAACGGCAATTTACGCGTTCCTGGCATTCGGATTTTTGTTTATATGGGCAAGAGAAAAAAACACCGTGTATCTTTTTATAAGCGGCCTCTCTTGCGTATTTGCCTTTTTTACAAAGAACGAGGGAAGTGTTGTTCTTTTGACAATGGTGGGCATGCTTCTTGCCTTCGCTGTCAGGCCGTTTTTCGGAAAGAAGCTTTCGCTGAATAGCAGAGCTATAATTTTTGCAATTTTTACCCTATCCGCCTTATTGCTTGGCTGGTCATTGTTTAAGGCCGGCATGCACCTTGAGAACGATGTTATTAATGCGGAAACTTTTCGGAATATTAGGCTTGTTACTATGTCAAAAAGATTGATACCGATAGCTTACGAATACCAAAAACATATATTCGGTTTTAAAAAGTGGAATTTAATATGGATAGCTTTTCTATGCGCGATTTTTGTAAAATCACCGAAATTATCGTTTGGAAGACATAAGCTTATACTTTTCCCTACACTGGCTATTTTGGCAGGGTACACGGTCATTTATTTAATAACACCGCAGAGCATAAGCTGGCACTTAGCAGCATCGGCAAGCCGTCTTCTCATTCACATTCTTCCGCTTGCCGTATTTTTTGTAGCACTTAGAATAAACGACTTATATTATGAAAAATAGCGCCAAAAAACATAAAGGATTCATGATTGCAGCCCTTGTAATATTTGCTTTTCTTTATTTTTTGTTTTTTGCAAGGTTCGATTTAATGGCCGGAGATGAGGGGTATTTTAACATCGTAAGCTACAGGATGATAGAAGGCGAGGTTCCATATAGAGATTTTTTTCTGCACACACCACCGGTCTCTTATCTTCTAGAGACGGGTGTTTTTAGCGTATTTGGGCAGGACTTTATTGTGGGCAGGGTTACGACCGCGATTACGGGCGTTTTAATAACCATTCTTTTATTTTTAGTAGCATCGCGTGTTTCTGATGTGCCGTTCTCTCTTGTGCCCGGCTTAGTTTTCATATTTTGGGGCACCTCCCACATACCGTATCCGTCGTTTAACTGGCATGGCCTTCTGGTGGCCCTTGGGGTCATGCTCGCTCTATTTAAATTTACGGATTCCGGAAAACGTAAATTTCTCGTAGCGGTGGGGATTCTCGTAGGGCTTCTTTGTCTTATCAAACAGAATCTTGGCGCAGCTGCTATTATTTCCGTAGCGATTTATCTATGGCTTTATAGGCCAAAAAAGATTGACGTTTTTATCGATTATGCGTTTACAGGCATAGGAGGCGTTCTCGCAGGTTTTCCGATAATACTATATTTTTACAAAAACGGCGCGTTACAAAGCATGCTTTTTTACCTCTTTAATTTTTCTTCGGATACCCTGAAATTAAGAATGGAACTCTTTCCGTTTCCGCACCTTAAGCCCATGACTTTTTTTCTGTTAGGCTTATATCTTTTACTGGGCTACGCGCTCGTAAGAGCGAGCTTCCGAAAAAAATACGTCTTATTTTTTGCGACGATTTCTACAATTGTTTTAGGGACTGCATTTTTTTATGGATTTGCCACCAAGAACGCTGTTCTCTACGCGAATGATCACATAAAAGAGGGCATTATAAACGGATTTTTTAATCTCCCTGCTTTTTGCATTATAATGATTTTATTTTTGCTGTTATCAAAAGCTATAAAAAAAGTTGCAACCAGCCAAAGGGACCTATATTTACGCTTTGCGGTCATATTTTCCATTTTCTATATCTGGTTCGGCCTTATTAAGTCACGCGATCTTTTGCACCTGATACCGACGATGCCGATAGCGTACCTCTTTTTTGGATATTTACTGGCTTTTGCGTACAACGCATATAAGGCGAAATTGGGGCAGAGCATGATGCTAAAAACATATTATTTTATTGTGCCAGTTATTTTCTTTTGCCTTTTCGGGTTATATACAAATATGAATAACGAAACATTCAAGTTTTCTTCCACGCCGCTTACAGAAATGAATTATTCTCCGGCTATTGAAAGAGCGAAACACCTCATAGTTGAAAAGAAAAAAGGAAAAGACATGGAGGAGCTTGTAAAATACATAGATTCCCACACGCGCCCCAATGAGAAGATATTCCTTTTTCACATAGACTCCTCCTTTTATATACTGGCTGACAGGTCCCCTGCCACTTTTCATACGTTTTTTATACCGGATGCCTTTCGGTCAGAAGACCAGGAGAGGGTAATAAGGGAATTAGACGGGAACAAGGTAAGACTCGTCGTTTGCAAGAAAAGAATATACGATAGGTGGGAGGCCGTGGGTGATGCAAAGAAAGACTGGCCCACAGCCCGCATCGAGAAATTTCTACGTACAAATTTCTATGTAAAAAAGATCATGGGCCTAAATTATATTTTGATGAGAAAATAATGTCCAAAGACAATAAAATAGTTATTTTACTTGTAATCGTAAGCCTTTTTACATTTTTACTGGCTCTCAACAAGTACTGGGCGCCGTATGACGAGGGGATCGTTACGGTAGGTGCAGAAAGAATCCTGCACGGTGAGATTCCCTATAAAGATTTTTTTATCATCATGTACCCGCCGGGCCAGTTTTACCTAATTGCGTTTTTGTATAAAATTTTCGGAACTTCATTAGAAACGGGAAGAATATATACCTGCTTTATTCATGTCTTAATAGCCATGTGTGTCTTCCTTATAGGGAGAGCGCTTACCAAAAAAACAGTTGTACCGCTTATACTGTGGATAATAAGTCTCTCATGCCTGGCGCCCCGCATGGGCCTTGCGCCGTTTCCAATTTGGCCGGGTATGGCTTTCTCACTTCTTTCCGTATTTTTGTTTATGAAGTATCTTGAAAAAGGAAAACTTAATTTTGTAGTATTTTCAGGCCTTGCGGTAGGGTTAGCTGCGCTTTTCAGGCACGATATGGCATGTTATGCATTTCTTGCAATACTGGCAGGTTTTATTCTTTATAGAAGAAGGATTAAAGAAGCATCGGTTTTTATATTATCCTCATTCGTTGTGCCGTTGCCGGTTTTTCTGTATCTCTCCTTGAAGTCAGCCTTTCGGGACATGTTCGAGTCTTTACTTGTTTTTACTTTTTCCCATCACGAAGCTGCCGCGCTTTCTTTCCCGAAACCATGCTTTAACCTAAACATGATATTCCACCAGAGCCTCTACTTTATCAAGGTAAACCAGTACTACATCCCCTTAATAATATTTGCTTTTGTAGCCATTTTCCTTATAAAAGAGTTCCTGGTAAAAAGGAAATTCGGCAAAAAAGAAATCACACTTTTTGTGTTGCTTGTTTTCGGGGCATTATGCTTTAACCAGGTAAGGGTAAGGACCGATCCGGCGCACCTTTTAACTTCAATCTACCCGGCTATTTTACTTTTCGGATTTATCCTGGATAACGCCCTTTTCAACCGCCGAATGACGCGCGCCGAAAGAGTTGCATTCCGGTCCTTCGCGATTCTTATAGGAGCGCTTTTTCTATTGCTTTTTGTAAAAAATGTAGATAAATCTTTCAAAAACGTCTTCAGGAAACCGTATAGGGGAGACGTCTTGTTAACCAGGTTCGACAGGGGCGCTGTTTATATACCGAAGGCTCAAAGGGACGACATTGTAAATACCGTTTCGTTTATCAAGGCTAACACGAGTGTCGATGAATCAATTTATGTAGGCAACATTGTTCACTGGAGGGATGAGTACGGTGGAAATATGCTTCTTTATTTTCTATCGGAACGGCTTCCACTAACCAAGTATTACGAGTTGGCCCCGGGCCTTACCACGCAACCGCATGTACATGCGGAAATCATCGAATCACTCTCGAATGAAAAGATAAATATTATCGTACTGCAGGACATAGCGCTTCCCGAGGAAGGGCCGGTTGACAGTGATTTATTGTCTCTAGACGAGCATATAAAGCGCAATTTTAAACAGGTTAAAAAATTCGGTAAATATAATATTTATAAAAGGAAAAGATAAGTTACTTCAAAAGTATGGACACAAAAAGATTTTTAAATAGATATGGTATGTTTCTGGCAGTTATAGTGAGTTTTCTTGCATTCCTGCCCGCATGCAACAAATTCTGGGCGCCCTATGACGAGGGGTTTATATTAGAGGCATCGCGCATGGCCGCAAAGGGGATGGTTCCTTATAAAGATTTTTTTATACTCATGTATCCGCCGGGTCAAATTTATACACTGGCAGGGCTTTTTAGTATTTTCGGCACAAGTTTAGCGGCAGGAAGGATATACACGATTTTTCTGCAGTCTATCATTACGGCCTGTGTTTTTTATGCCGTAAAAAAGTTCTCCGGACTTTTGTGGGGAATAGTCGCATTTATAATATGCGTGAGCACTCTTGCGTCACTTGGCCGAGCCATTCCCCGGCCTACATGGCCCGGGATTGCGCTTAGCCTGCTCGCGGTATTATTTCTTTTATCGTTCATAGATAAGGAGAAATATAGGCACCTCATGTGCGCGAGTTTTTTTACAGGGCTCTCGGTTATTTTCAGGCACGATATCGGAATTCTTACATTTAGCGCATGCTTAGCCGGCCTTTCGCTTTATACGGTATATAAATTCCAGGAAGGACATATTGCGAAAACAAAAGTTGCCCCAAAGGCATTACAGCTTTACGGAATCTATTCGATTTTTCCGTTTCTATTTATTGTAACAGCGATTTTTATGCTATATAAGGCAGGCGCTTATCCCGATGTGGTCAAATCTCTTATAATATTCCCCCGGGAATTCTTGAAAGGCGCATATATTCCTTTTCCCGCGTTCTCCTTTGATGTGAAGAGCATATTTTACGGGGGGTGCCTCTTTATAGAGAAGAACCGCTTCTATATACCGATAATAACCTATGCCGCTACGGCTATATTAATTTTTGCGGAATTTGTACCGGAAAAGAAATTAACAAAAAGGTGCGTTTCCCTGGTAACCCTTTTATTTTTAGGTATATTTTATATGCAGCAGGTCATGGTAAGGGCAGATGATGGGCACCTCGCCTCTGCCAGCGCCCCTTTTATAATTTTATTCGGAATTATACCCTCATTTAAAGTAAGCCGGGGAAAGAATCCATTGAAGGCATTTAAAGTTTTAGTCATGATCTTTTTGTCATTTCTGATGGCGCTTTTTGTTTTCAAGAACACAGAAGAGCTTTACAAGCATTTTTATAAAAGGGCGTATGTCAAAAAAACGATAAATCCGGTAACATTCGGAAAAAGCACTGTCTACATCCCAGATGACACGAGAGATGAATTTTTGTCCTTAATGAGATACGTTGAGCAGAATACGGATTCCAACGATACGATTTATATAGGGAGCCTGAACCATTCGGTTCCGCAATACGGCCGGTATGAACTGATTTATTTTTTGACCGGTCGAACACCGGGGGTTAAATATTATGAAATTCATCCCGGATTGCAGGACAAGAAAAATATACAGGAAGAGATGATCTTGTCGCTTGAGAAGAGCAAGCCCAGGGTGCTACTCCTCAGGGACTTTAAAACTAACGCAGCGCGTCCGGGCCCCCTTGACAAATATATACGAAAAGTGTATAAACGTAATAAAATTATAGGATCATATCACATTTATGAAAAAGAATAGAAAAACCATATTTTTAGACAGAGACGGCGTAATAAATAAAGACCCCGGTGGCTGGACAGAGCACAGCTATGTTACCCACTGGGAATATTTTAAGTTTTTACCGAATTCGATAGAGGCTATAAAGAAACTAAACGATGCCGGTTACGATATAGCACTTATATCCAACCAGGGCGGTATCAGTAAAGGGTATTACAGTGAGGATAAGCTACGGGAAATCAATAAAAAGATGATGGCCGAACTGGAAAAAAAAGGCGCAAAAATAAAAAAGGCATATTATTGTCTTCACCAGGATAGTGATAATTGCGATTGCAAGAAACCAAAAACCGGCCTTTTCGAAAAGGCAGAAAAAGAATTAAATATTAAGGCCCAAGGAAATTTCTTTATCGGTGACGGCAAGATGGATGTCGAGGCCGCCGAAAAAATGGGACTTAAATCTATTTTGGTTTTAAGCGGAAAATCAGACCTTGCAGGCGTCCGGGACTGGGAATTAAAGCCGGATTATATTTTTGACAATCTATCCGAGGCGGTAAATTTTATATTAAAACAAAAGGAGCAAAAATGAAAATACTAATAACGGGTGGGGCAGGCATGGTAGGTAGCCACACCGCTTTGCACTATGCTTCAAAAGGGGATGAGGTCATAGTTTTTGACAACCTGATGCGCTCAAAACTATTCGGGTATGACAAAAAAAGCGTAGAATACAACTGGAACTTTCTGGCGGGACAGAAAAACATAAAAAGGGTGTTGGGCGACGTAAGGAATCCCAAGGACCTAAAAAAGGTCGTTTCCGCAGATTTGGACGCTATAATACATACGGCGGGTCAACCAGGTGTAGGATTTTCAATAAATGATCCGGCAGAGGATTATTCGATAAACGCATTCGGAAGCTTCAACGTGCTTGAGTGTGTGCGTAAGGTTTGCCCGAAAACCACTTTCGTATATTGCTCAACCAACAAGGTTTACGGTGAAAATGTAAGCGAATTAGCCTTAGCCGAAGAAAGCAAAAGATATTCCTTTAGGGATATAAAGGCCATTAGTGAAACGTTTAATCTGGATTTAACCGGACATACGCCATACGGGGTAAGTAAGTACGTAGGTGATCTCTATGCGCAGGAGTATGGTTATTCCTATGGCCTGAAGGCCGGTATATTTCGCATGAGTTGTACGTACGGGACGCGACAGTTTGGTTTCGAGGACCAGGGGTGGCTTGCGCACTTTATCATATCGAACCTGACCGACAAACCCATTACCATTTATGGTGACGGCAAGCAGGTCCGGGACATATTGTATGTAGAGGATTTAGTCCGCGCCTTTGATTTATTTATAAAATCAGACCTAAAAACAGAAGTTTTTAATATTGGGGGAGGCCCGGATAACACCATATCGCTTCTTGAATTCATAGAAATGATAGAGCAAAAAACAGGCAACAAAATGAAGAAGGGTTTTGACAAATGGAGGCCCTCGGATCAGAAGGTGTACATATCCGACATATCGAAAGTGAAAAAGATTTTATCGTGGCAGCCCCAGATCGATGCGAGCCGGGGCATAGATAAGCTCATATCGTGGGTGAAAGAGAACCTTTCTTTCTTTAAATAAAAAATGACAAAGATGTACCCAAAATTAATTTTTAATAGAACGACCTGGAAATATATATTCTACCTTTGGATATTCATATGGGCGTTTGTTTTTTGCAAAAATTTATTTTACAAGGGGCACCTGAAAGAATATATAGCAATCATAAAAAGGCCTACCCTGGAGGATAAAAGGTCTTTTGTGACAGGCGACCGCCTGTATGAACTCATAAGATCCGCCGAGGCCAAGATTCCGGAAAACGCTACTTTTGAATATGAGGGCATTGAAGAGGCTTCCTTAAGCGACAGGCGCATTAGATATTATTTATACCCGCGTTTAAAATCCGACAACGCCGACTATATAATTCGTTACGGTCAAAGCCCTGCCCGCGATGATGTATTGAAAAGGAGAAAATAGTGGAACTTGCTTTAATCGTCATAGCGCAAATCTTTGCAAGCCTTCTGGGCAGGGCTATCTTGCGTTTTTTCTTTTACAAAGAGATTCGTAAATTCGCCCTCGCCGAAAAAATAGCGCTTTATTACGTAATAGGCATGGGCCTGATTCCTCTATATATGATGCTTCTTAATTGTTTTGGAATGAAATTCAGTATATCTACAATTTATCTACCGTGCGCTCTTATAATTGTGTTTGAAACACTGCATCATACGTCTAGAAAACCGACTCTGACCGGCGCGCAAAATAGTTCTCGCTCGCGGGTCAGAATTGATCCTGTGAATGCTTTTCTCTCTCTAGGCATCTTTTTCGTGGTATTTTATTCTTTTTTCACAGGGCTTGTAAAGCCGATAGCGAGTTTCGATAGCGTTGCGTCATTTGCCATAAAAGCGAAGATCTTTTTCCTCGGTGCGGGTATTCCCCGGGGATTTTTTGAAAATCTGGCTCAGAATTTTCCGCATCCCAGGTTCCCGCTTATGATTCCGCTCCAGGAAACATTTTGTTTCATTAGCATGGGTTCATTTAACGATATTTTGGTTAAGATGATTTTTCCGGCGCACTTCCTGGCTTTCGCCGCTCTATTTTATTTCGGATTAAAGGAACTTACCGGCAAAAGGTGCGCGCTTATTTTCACCTTTCTTTTATGCAGCATAAACGAGGTGAGCCGTTTTTCCGCAGTGGGTTATACGGATATACATTTTTCGCTTTATCTTTTCGTGGGTTTTATTTACTGGTATAGATTCGCCACCACTGCCTCCGGGGGAGCGCTTTTCTCGCTTTTCATACCTGCTGTCTTTTCCGCCTTCGCGATATTTACCAAGGATACGGGCTTTATCGTACCGTTTCTTTTTCTTTTACTTTTTGTGCTTTATTCAAAAGAAAGAAAAGAGGGTAAGGGCGCTATATTGGCCTATGTGCGGTATCTTGCATTGCTGATTTTTCTTATCCTGTCGTGGCTTTTTGTAAGGCTTGCGCCGGAATCAACGCATAGACTTATGACTCTCAATGCCCTTAATCCCGCATATCTTGTGAGCGCTTTTATGGATAGAATATTGCCGGTACTGTACGAATTTCAGGTTAATGTTTTTAATCCGAAAAGATGGAATCTGTTGTGGCCCATTTTTATTGTTTTATTTATCTTGAACTATAAATGGTCACTCCGGACGCGCCTTAAGTACATTACGGTTTTTATCACGTCCATCTTTTTGTTGTATCTTTTTTTCTATATAACCGTAGAGCCGTCAGCCTTTGGCTACGGAAAGGTATATGCGCAGAGTCTCAGGTCGGGGATGAACAGGCACCTTATCCATGTCACGCCATTTGCGGTGTTATGGCTGGCTCTCATTTTTAAAAAAATGTGCGAAAGCAAAAAAGAAAAGGCCTAACAAGATGTGCGGAATATGCGGATTCATTAAAAATAACGGTAAGATAGAAGAAGGCGCCATAGAAAAAATGCTTCTGCCGCTCGCCCGTCGCGGCCCGGATGCTAAAGGCATTTTTTATGACAACGACAGGGTTCCGTTTGCCGCATTGGGTCACCGCAGGCTCAGCATTATTGACTTAAAAACCGGCGATCAGCCAATGCAAGACCAAAGCGGTAATTTTAGCTGCGTTCACAATGGGGAGATCTATAACTTTTTGGAGTTAAGAGAAAGCCTTGCCGGGAAAGGCTATAGGTTCAAGACAAACTCTGATACGGAAGTAATACTTAACATGTATCGTGAATATGGCAAAGAATGCGTAAAGCATTTTAACGGCATGTTCGCCTTCGCGATTTGGGATAAAAAAGAACGCTCGATTTTTTTGGCGAGGGACAGGGTCGGGATAAAACCGCTCTATTATTACCACGACCGCGATAATTTTCTTTTTGCCTCGAGCCTAAAATCTTTTCTTGGGTTTAATTTTATTGAAAAAAAGATAAGTCCCGCCGCGCTCTCGGAATATCTTCAATATCTATATATAAACGCCCCCCGCACTATCTTTGGGTCCATCAGAAAGCTCCAGGCCGGTTCAACGCTCTTATTTAAAAACGACAAAATCACAATCGAAAAATATTGGGATATTACACGGATTGTAGGCGAGAGAAAGAATAACTTTATACGCGACGAAAAGAAATGCATGGGCGAAATTAAATCATTGCTTGCAAATTCTGTGAAAAGCCGGCTTATAAGCGATGTTCCTCTCGGCGTTTTTTTGAGCGGCGGCGTGGACTCAAGTATCATAACCGCGCTGGCTGCCAAAAGCTCAAACAAGAGAGTCAAGACCTTTAGCGTTACATTCAAGGGCAGGGGTTACTATGACGAAAGCAAATTTGCGAAGAAGATTTCAGGAATGTTCGAAACAGACCATAATGAGCTGGAAATAACCCCGAATTTAAAATCCGATTTGTCAAAAATTGTAGATTTTCTGGATGAACCCTTTGCTGATTCATCATTCATACCTACGTATTACCTTTCGGACTTCACCAGAAATCATGTTAAGGTTGCTCTTTCAGGGACCGGTGGAGACGACATATTTGCCGGATACAGGCGCTATGCTGTCGACGCGGCCGTAAATATGTTCGATAAAAGTCCCGGTTTCATTAAAAAAGCCTTCTCTCTTGTAATTAATAGTGTAACACCGACAAGACAAAGCAAGGCAGGGGAAAAGGCGCTACTTGCGAGAAGATTTTTTAAAATCGCTAAATTGGAAAAAGAAAAACGCCACGACGCGGTAATGAGTTTCATAAATAAGGACATGCAAAAAACGCTTCTGGAAAATTCTCCTGTGGAAAAGCATGCGTCATCGGATGTATTAACCGAGCTCTCAGGCAATTTTAACGGCCAGCCATATATAAATCAGGCGCTTTATACCGACTTTCTTTCATATCTTGCGGGGGATTTATTAATAAAGGAAGACGCCGCAACGATGGCCGTAGGGCTTGAAGGAAGGCTCCCTTTTCTGGACCATCGCCTTGTCGAGTATAGTTTTGGCATAGATCCCGCCCTAAAACTAAAAGGTCTATCAACAAAGTATATATTAAAAAAAGCTTTCGAAGACGTTTTGCCGCGCGACATATTATATAGGGAAAAACACGGGTTTGCGTTTCCTGTCAGTGAATATTTGCGGGAAGGCCTAAAAGACACTGCGCAGGATATACTGCTTTCCGATACGCATAAGTTTTTTAACAAGAATGCCGTGGAAACACTTTTCAAAAGGCATCTTGACGGAACCGAAGACCTGGGTAGTCATATCTGGGCGCTACTCGTTTTTAATTTATGGTATGAAAAAAATGTTAAATAAAAAGGAAGCGTTAACATGAGTAAGACTCTGATATTTTACGCTACAGCCGGCATCGGACACAAGAAAGCGGCATTTGCTGTCAAAGAAGCCTTTGACGCGGCCGGCAGAAAAGACGTATTACTAAAAGATGCATTGGATTACACAAATGCATTCTTCAAACGCTCTTATTGCGCGACGTACCTATTTCTTATAAAGCGCGTTCCGACATTGTGGGGATTTTTTTATTACATTCTGGATAATCCCCTGATTTATACTCTCTTAAAATCGGTCCGGCGCCTGGTAAATCATATAAATTCTAAACGCCTCGTAGAATTCCTTTTGACCACAAAACCTGAAACAGTAATCGTTACCCATTTTCTTGCCCTGGAGGTTATAGCGCACTTGAAAAGAAAAGGTATCCTAAATACGCGACTCATCGTTGTCATAACCGACTACAAGTCCCACACTTTTTGGATTTCACAATATGTAGATTCTTACATTGTAGCTTCGGACTACACAAGAGAGGACCTTCTTGGGAGGGGAATAGACTCCGGCCGCATAAAGGTTTTTGGAATACCATGCGAGAAAAAATTTTCCGAAACACACGATATAAACGCGCTAAAAACTAAAATGGGTCTCGCCCCAAATAAAAAAACCATTTTTATTTTAAGCGGTGGTTTCGGCGTGGGCCCCATAGCGAATATAGTTTTACATTTAGATAAGCTCGAAGAGGATATTCAGGCAATCGTTGTTTGTGGATATAATAAGAAGCTGTATGAAAAAATAGAAAAAATCGCAGCCTCTGCAAGGCACGCCTTCAAAATATACGGATTTGTTAATAACATAGACGAAATGATGGCCGTTTCAGACGTGCTCGTTTCCAAGCCCGGAGGCATAAGCGTGACGGAAGCATTAAACGCATCTCTTCCCATGATCGTCATGAGCCCGATCCCTGGGCAGGAAATGAGAAATTACAAGTTTTTGGAGAAAAACAATGCTGCTTTAAGAATACAAAAACCGGACCAAATTGAAGGAGTCTTAAAAGAAGTGTTTGCTTCCGGCAAGATGGGCGCTTTGAAAGAGGCCGTAAAGCGAATAAGATGCGCAGATTCAGCTGAAAGGATAGTAAATGAAGCCAGTCAATGAAGAACTTAAGGAAATAGTAGACTCAGTAAAAAAGTACATAGAAATAGAAAAGTTGGCAACCGGTACCGATGCGCTGGCCCTTACACCACGAAGTGTATCTGGTGCGCGAGGAGGAAATACGCTGGAAGATTTAAGGAAGCGTGTTCTTTCCTGTGCGGGGTGCGAGCTTTGCCAAACAAGAACAAACGTTGTTTTTGGCTCGGGTAGCGCTCGCGCAAAACTAATGTTTGTCGGAGAGGCGCCGGGCATGCAGGAGGACTTGCAGGGACTTCCCTTTGTAGGTAGGGCAGGCCAGCTTCTCACCAAAATAATAGAGTCTATCGGGCTAAAGAGGGAGGATGTGTATATTGCAAATGTTTTAAAGTGCAGGCCGCCTGAAAACAGAAACCCTCTACCGACAGAAATACTTACGTGCGAAGAATACCTTATTAAACAGATAGAGTTAATAAGGCCGCGCGTCATATGCGCGCTCGGTAAATTTGCGGCGCAAACACTCCTCCGGAGCCAGGAAACTATAAGCAGATTAAGAGGCAATTTCTACGATTATCACGGAGCTAAGTTAATACCGACATTTCATCCTGCGTATTTGTTGCGGAATCCGAATGATAAGCGCTTTGTTTGGGAGGACATGAAGAAAATTCGAAAGGAGCTAACAAAGCGCCATGCAGTTTGATGCGAACAAAAGATGCGATATAGTGATTCCGGTCTGGAATAATCCGGAACTTACAAGGGACTGTGTGAACAGCATAATCAAGCACACGAGATATCCTTATAGAATCGTGATTATTGATGACGCAAGCGAGGCTTACACAAGGCAGTATCTTGACACCTTGAAAAAAGATACTGGTGGCAAAACCAATGTAATAAGAAACGCGAAAAATCAGGGGTTTGTTAAGAGCGTAAACCGGGGCATGGAGCATTCGGATGCGCCGTACGTTTGTATTATGAATAACGATACTATTGCAACGAACGGCTGGCTTGGGGAAGCGATATGCATACTTCGGGAAAATCCGAATATAGGCCTCATCAATCCTTCCAGCAATACCTCGTGCCAGTTTCCCGGGAAGTTAAGCATAGACGCTTATGCGGAAACGCTAAAAGTCTTTAAAGGGAGCTACCAGGAGCTTTACACGTGCAGGGCCTTTGCGATGATCGTGAAAAGGGAGGTCATAAAGAAAATTGGTTATCTCGATGAGCAATACGGTATGGGTTATTTTGACGATACGGATTATTGCAAACACGCTCAGAAGCTCGGCTATATGACCGTAAGGTCTAAAGCCTCATATGTTTACCATAAGGAGAGCCAGTCTTTTTCTCTCGTTAAGGAAAAAAGCAATATATTTTTGGAAAATGAAAAAAAATTTGTATCAAAATGGGGCATGCCCTTAAGAATAGCTTATGCGTTACCGAGCCCCGGAACACAAAAGGATAGAGATAGGATCTCCGCGCATATAAACAGAATGGCAAAAATAGGTCACCAGGTCTGGATATTTACTACGCGAAGAGTAAAATCGAAGCTCGATTTAATAGACCACGAAAGTATAAGGTTCTACTTTTATCCGCCTTTTCTTTTTGACGCAACGGCTATTTACAAAATATGGAAAAGAAAAAAGAAAAAGAAAATGCATGTTATCCTGACAAACTGTAGTCGCCTATATAAATTTTTAGATTTCTTTAAAGGTGCGCTTGGAGCGGAAATTTTTGCGGACGATAACTTATCACCCGTGGAAAAGAAGCTGGCCGAACTTTCACACGCCCCGTTTTAGATGACACAAATTTTGCAAGGATAAAGAGATTTTCTTTTCTCTGCCTTCATTTTTTCTATATAATCTCTTCTAAGAGAGCCCGCCCATATTTCTGCAAGCGAAGTCGTATTTGCGTTGCCGAAGGATGTCGTGCCCTCAAAGTCTATGCAGCACTTGGCTGCCTCGCCGTTTGTCAGTATGATCATATCATTTTCCAGCCTCTGGCACCAGTTGAGATTTTTCATCTTTTTTCGCGGGAGGGTAAAACCGCGAACCCTGGGGTATTGCACGTAGGGAGATATCTGGACACGGTCAGCGGTGTCTTTCCAGTAATCGATAAATTCAAGCCGTGTTTTTTTATCGAAAAACATGTCAACCGCCGAGATCCAAACCTCGGTCGGTGCCCGCTTCACAGAAAGAAGGTCTTCCACGTTTTTCATAACCGTATCAAAACTTACCTTCCTTATTCTTTCGTACGTTTTCTTGTTTAACGAATCAAGCGATATATTTATGGTGTCCACGCCTATATCCACGAGAGCTTTTGATTTTTCCTTATCCAGTAATATGCCGGCAGTGCTCATGAGTATTTTTAAGCCCCTATCTTTGCACTTCTTCAAAATATCCATGATCCTGTTATCCGCTATGGGGTCGCCCATCTGATGCGGCATGATCGTAACATCTTTACCTGCGCACTCATCCAGGATTTTCTCAATAAGCGGCATGGGCATGAACTTCTGCCTCGCGACAAATTTATGCGGGCACATTATGCATTTTGAGGGGCACAATGTCGTTGTCTCAATCTGAATAATTTTAGGAAACATCTTCTCACTCCTTCTGTGCCGCTATTATACAATATCCTTTGCTTCTATTCAAACCTTTCTCTTTGCAAAACTTACGGAATGAGAGGGTATTGGCGTGCGACTTGGCATTTAACGACGGAGCTCTTTCTTCTTCAAAAAATTATAGTAAGCCGAATGTATGTATTTATAATTGCGGAAAGAAAGGATCTCCTATAATCGGCACAAA
>JABMQJ010000019.1 GCA_013203315.1 Candidatus Omnitrophota bacterium
CCCCTTAATGGGTAACCGGGAGACAAGGCAGTCCCGGCGCAGTTTCAGTCAAAAGTGCCGAATACCATCGGAACGATGGGATGAGGTACTTTTGACTATGGCACATCTTATGAGGCGCTGCACCGGGACTGCCTTGTCTCCCGGTTGCCTCTCTTATGCTACGGAGAGAAAATTTTCTTGGGGAAAGGAATCGCGTTGCTTGCTTCTTACGCGGTGAATTTCTTGAAGGCGAGGCAGGCGTTGTGGCCGCCGAACCCGAGTGAAGTCGATAGGGCTACGTCGATATTCATCTTACGCGGTTTGTTCGGAACGTAGTCCAGATCGCATTCCGGGTCGGGATTTTCGTAGTTTATCGTAGGTGGAGCGATGCTGTTTTTTATAGCCATTGCGCAGGCAGCGGCTTCTATGCCCCCTGCCGCTCCTAAGAGATGCGCGGTAACAGACTTTGTCGAGCTTACTGCAAGCTTTTTCGCGTGATCGCCGAAAAGCTGTTTTATGGCTAGCGTTTCAACTCTATCGTTGTATATAGTGGAAGTCCCGTGAGCATTTATATAATTAACTTCTTCCGGCTTTAAAGATCCATCGGCAAGGCATAGCTGCATGCATCTTCTTGCCCCATCGCCGGAAGGATCCGGGGCTGTTATGTGATAGGCGTCGGCACTCATACCATATCCGACTACTTCACAATATATGGGTGCGTTTCTTTTGAGCGCGTGCTCCAATTCTTCCAGGATAACTACACCTGCCCCCTCGCCCATAACAAAACCGTCTCTTTCTTTATCGAATGGGCGGCAAGCGCGCTCCGGTTCGTCGTTTCTTGTTGATAGCGCCCTCAATGCGCAAAAACCGCCGAAACCCATTATGGTAATAGCCGCTTCCGAGCCGCCTGCAATCATTACGCTTGCTTCATCCCGCTGGATTATCCTGCACGCATCTCCGATAGCGTGATTGCCCGTGGCGCAGGCAGTTACTACAGCGGTATTAGGCCCTTTTGCTTTGAAATGTATGGAAACCTGCCCCGATGCCATATTCACAATGAGCATGGGGATCAGAAATGGTGAGATCTTGCTGGGGCCTTTTTCGGGTCCGTGTTTGAAATATTTAGCGTGCTCTCTTTCAACGGTATGAAGCCCGCCGATACCGGAACCAACGATAACACCGACCCTGTAGGGATCTTCGTTACCAAGATTGATCTTGCTGTCCCGGACAGCTTCCTCACTTGCTACTATAGCAAAATGGACAAACCTATCCGTTTTTCGAATTTCCTTCGGGGTCATGTACTTGGAAAGGTTAAAATCGTGAACTTCTGCAGCAATTTGCGAAGAAAACTTTGAGGGGTCAAAGCATTGAATCTTTTTGACTCCGCTTCGCCCCTCAATTAGGGAATCCCAAAAATCCTTTACTGTGTTGCCTACCGGCGTTACTGTACCCAAACCGGTTATGACAACCCTTTTGTTATTCATTTAAAAATTACTTTGAAGCGAGTTTTTCGTCTATGTACTTGATCGCTTCGCCGACCGTGGTGAGCTTTTCGGCATCTTCGTCAGGTATCTCGACGCCATACTCTTCTTCCAGGGCCATAACCAGTTCCACAGTGTCAAGCGAATCCGCTCCTAAGTCGTCTACAAATTTCGCCTGTTCCGTAACTTCTTCCGGCTTCACACCCAACTGTTCGGCAATAACTGATTTAACTTTTTCTGCAATGCCTGCCATTTACCTCCTCCTTCTTAAGTAACCATTCCGCCATCCACCTGGACAACTTGTCCTGTTATGTATGTGGAAGCGTCACTTACCAAAAATAAGGCCACATTCGCAACATCATCGGCGCTTCCCCATTTACCCAGCGGGATCTGTTTCATGATCGCGCTTTTCACATCTTCGGGAAGCTTATCTGTCATCTGGGTTTTAATAAACCCGGGAGCAATCGCGTTTACGTTTACATTTCTTGCAGCGAGTTCTTTGGCTGCACTTTTTGTAAATGCTATTACGCCGCCTTTTGAGGCCGCGTAATTAGCCTGTCCGGCATTTCCTACCAACCCTATGATAGAGGCAATGTTCACGATCTTGCCTCCGCGCTGCTTCATCATGGGTCTGGCGACTGCTTTCGTACAGTTAAATGTGCCTTTTAAGTTCACGTCCAAAACTGCATCCCAGTCTGCCACATTCATCCGGACAAGTAGCCCGTCACGCGTGATTCCAGCGTTGTTGATAAGTATATCGATTTTGCTAAATTTGTCAAGGACTTTCTGGACAAATTTTTGAACGTCTTCGGCATTCGTGACGTCTACTTTTTCGGTTAATACGCTTCTGCCCTTTGCCTCTATCGCTTTTTGCGCCAGAGACAGGGCGTCCGTATCGACGTCGCATATCGCTATGTCGGAACCCTCTTCGGCAAGCCTTAGGGCTATAGCCTCTCCTATCCCTCTGGCGCCGCCTGTTATAATAGAAACTTTATCCTTTAATAACATAATAATGTCAATATTGTATCAATACCCTTCTATTTGTCAAGCACCAATTTTAGTCTTATGTTATTGATCCGGAAAATCTCCCGCCGGTCAGTCCGTCGAGTCCGGCGGTAAGCTCCTGAATGCGGAGATGTTTTTCTAACTTGGCGTGCATGCTTTTCGGTGGGTTCATAAGAAATTCTATTTGAAGCCTTCTTCTCTCAAAGTAAAATCGCGTAACCTCATCAACGACATCGTCCCTTAGTTGCACCATCAGTTTGCTCCGGACGTCTATAGAGGTTTGAGAATCGTTCCACACTAAATCCGAAAGGTCCCACGAAAAGTTCAGGTCCCACCCTCCGGTCTTGTCTCTTGGCCCATACATCCAGTATGAGGTTGCAGAGCTTGTATAAATTTCGTAAGTGTCGCTCTGAGACTGGTCTATCCCGAAGTTGATCTTCGGAAACAATGCCTTGAATTTAGCGCCCGTTCGCCACTTTTTGATTTTCTCCGGATAAACTTCCGCGTAATCTATGGCCATCCTCACGGTTTCATTTATGGTGGGCTCGTTGTTGAATTTTGATAATATTTCCTCGACAGTTAAAGGTTCCCGGCCAAGATCGCCTGAATCCGCAAACGCCATCCTGTATACCTTCTCTTTGCAAAGCGCCCAGAGGTAACCCTTGCCGGATTCTATCATCAGTTTTTTTACGTCGACCGAATCCATGCCGGCATAAATTTTTTGCCATACATTTTCCAGGCTTAAGTATTTAAAAACGCCGTTTTTTGTAGCGACAAAAATTGTTTCTCTACCGTCTTTCGGCAAAAGCGCATAGTTGATGTGTCTACTCGATAAACCGGCACTATTAAATCGCGTCCACGACAAGTCGCGGTCATCGGATATAAATAATCCCCTGTTCGTGGATAGATATAGCTTATTGGCGTAGACGATTATGTCATTTAACAAAAAACTTGTTTCACTCTCTTCATCTTCTGATAGATCTTCCATATCGTCGAAGCCTTCGGTTAGGCTTTCAAGTGAGGCGGCGGCGAAAAGCTTTTTATAATCTATGAAGTTCTCATCAATTGCATAAACTTCGTTATCGCATATAATAAATATTTTGTTTGGCCGCGATGCGTTTTCTTCTATGGCAACGGAGCTTACAGCGGATTTACCGATACGGCCCTGCATTTTTTCCCATGTCTTGCCGCCGTCTTCGGTCCTAAATAGACCACCAAGCGTGCCTAAATAAATTATGTTTTCGTCTTCATGATCCGGCACTACGCGCGTGCAGTAATTTTCTTTCCCCATACCGCTAAAAATACGGTTCCAGGTTTTGCCGGAATCCTGTGATTTATATAAACCTCTTTTTGTCGCGATATGAACGGTATCCCCCTTACCTACATATATGTCGTTCACGCCCCTATACTGGCCCCTGCACACAAAAAGCTGCTCCCAGCCCCCATCGGTATCGGGCGACCTATATAAACCGCTTGCGGTACCCATATAAACGGTGCCGCCGGCACCGGGGGCTTCGGTAATGGCGTAAAATTCTTTATCTGCAATACCGCCTGCCGCATCCTGCCATTCAGCGCCGCTTAAATAGCTCGTCGGAAAAATAGATAAAAGTAAGAGTGTAACCCAAAATATGCGTAACATCACAAAGCCTCCTTTTGCCCTTGACATAAACCGACGTTTGGGAGTAGAATATATTTACTAAAAACACGCGTCCCTTCCGGGACGTATCGTGTTTCGGCGCATGCGGCTTCCCGGCTTACATGCGCCTTTCTATTATAACATTATTTCACTTTTTGTCAACAATTTATTGATTATTTAACAATATGGCCTGCGTATGGCTAAGGGTTACAGCTAAAGACTTAGAAAAGGCGTATTACCTGCAGAATAAGATTGGCAAGAACCGCGGCGGCTATATCATCGAGCATTATGCCCAGTCCCCCGGGCAGGGCTTCCAGCTTCTTTATGGGGGGAATCTTGACTATGTCGAAAAATCGAAACAGCAAAAAGCCTATTATCAAAAATTTCAGGCTGAAGGGAATAAAGAGGTATATAAGAAGCACCGAAGAGAATTCGTCGATTACGATCTCACGCGGATCTTTTTTCGAAAAATTCTTTTCGGCTACTGTGCTTGACCAGAATCCCACCGCCAGCAAAATCGCGGTTAAGGAAAAATAAAGAGCCGGGTGATTTCGTACTGCAAGGTATAATAAAACCCCTAATAAACTTGCTACGGTTCCGGGCGCAACCGGCACGAAACCCACATAAAAAACTGTGGCAAAAAGTTTACTTATTTTTTGCATTTGTAAAAAATCTTTTGTTTTTTACAAGGTACGATACACCGCTTATAACAGTCAGCACCGCTGTTATGATCATCATGTAAAAAATAATCTGTCTTAGCAAAAATTCAAGATTTTCGTTCCAAAATCCGAATACGCTTGTAGAAGATTGTTTGAAAACAATAAAAAATAGAATTACATAAATGGAGACCATCTGCGAAACGGTCTTGTGCTTCCCGGCCATCTCAGCCTCTATGAGCTCCCCCTTGGCAAGCGCTATTAGTCTTAGGCCCGTGATAATGAATTCGCGAAATACTATTATGACTACGATCCAGGCCGGGATTAGTTTTAGCTCAACAAACGCCAGGAACGCCGATAACACTAAAATCTTATCGGCAATCGGATCCATGAATTTTCCGAAGTCTGAGATTTCGTTTCTTTTTTTCGCCAGGAACCCGTCAAGAAAATCTGTCCAACTTGCTATACTAAAAACCGCAAGCGCCATAATTTTAGACACCAGGCCTTTCGAAAACAAAAAGATCATGAAGATAAAGGTGAGGATAATTCTCGATATCGTCAATTTATTCGCAATGTTCATATTTGACTGCCTACCAAATCATACTCTAGCGTATCCCCTATTTTAACATTTACAAAGTCCCCCGGCCTTAGCCCTCCTTTAGATGTTACATAAACCGTTCCGTCGACTTCGGGAGCATCATGCGCGGTCCTGCCCAAGTACCGGTTTTTTCCCTCTCTGTCCTTTTCGTCTATAAGGACTTTAACTGTTTCTTTTAAATAAAGTTTGTTATAGTCTTCGGATATCTTTTTTTGCGTTTCCATTATACGCTCGAGCCTGCGATTTTTCTCTTCCTCGGGGACGTGCCCGGGCATGCTAAAGGCGCGGGTGCCCTCTTCGGGTGAATACGTAAAAGCGCCGAGTCGTTCAAATTTTGTATTTTTAATAAACTCTTCCAATTCGTTAAAGTCTTCCTCTCTCTCACCCGGAAAACCCACGATCACAGAAGTTCTTATGGCAAGGCCGGGGATATTTTTTCTCAAATTTTTTATAAGGGCTATTATATCTTTTTTCGCCGTGCGCCTATTCATACTTTTCAGTATTCTATCATTAATATGCTGAATCGGCAAATCTAAATATTTACAGACGGCCGGTTCTTCGGCAATTGTCTTTATCAAGTCCTCGCTATAATGCGCCGGGTGTGTATATAGAAGCCTTATCCAGCGCGATTTCATGATTTGCGACGCTTCTTTAAGTAGCGCGGCAAGTGTGGATTTACCGCGTTTGTCTATGCCGTAAAGAGTCGTATCCTGGCCGATCAGGTTTATTTCTTTTACGCCTCTTGCTTTAAGCGAAGAGATTTCCTTCAGGACGGATTCTCGGGATCTTGACCTGAACGGGCCCCTTATTTTAGGAATGACACAGTAACTGCAAAAATTCATGCAGCCTTCCTGGATTTTAACATACGCGGTGTGAGAAGGCGTTAAAAGAGACCTCGGGCTTTTGTGATTATACAAAAATCCGGGTACTTCATCAACAAGGGTTTTCTTTTGGCCTTTTAATATTCCCTCGATGTATTCGGGTATCCTGGTGAAAGTACTGCTTCCGAAAATAGCGTCAATCTCTCTTATGTCTTTAGCCAGGCCCTCGGGATATCTTTGCGAAAGGCAGCCCATAATAATAATGTGCCCTAGCCGGCCCTCTTTTTTAAGAGCGGCTAATTCTAAAATAACGCCTATAGATTCTTCTTTGGCATCTTTTATAAATCCGCACGTATTCACTATGGCGATGCCTGGGGTTTTAGATTTTCTTAGTCTCTCGGAATCAAAAAAGACCCGAAAGCCTTTCCTTTTAAGAGTGCCGACTAAAACCTCTGTATCTACTAGATTTCTCGGGCACCCCAGGCTTATTATGAATATGTCGTGATTTGCTTTTTGATTTGAAGATGGGCGGGTCATCTTTTTGCTTTGAAGAGCCATTTATTGCGCATTTTCAAGCCATCTTTTGATATTTGGATAGCCTTTATATTGCCTTCGCCGATCTTTCCGAAAGACACTCCGTTTATGGTAAATCTAAGCGCCTCTGCTCTCCCTACCCATAGTTCAATCGATTTTTTTGCAATCCATTTTTTTGTCGCATTTTTACGAAGCGTACCTACAAAGTCAACGCGCCCGTCTTTACTTACCTTCATCCAAACATCCTCTGTACCGTGCAAAACAAGCTTGATCCGCCGATTTTTAGGTATAACAGGGAAAACTATTTTGTCCTCGCTTTGTTTTACTGCTTCTTTTTTTGGGGATTTCTTGAGGGGTTTGGTAGTCTTAACGGATTTTACGGTTTCGACAGCTTTCGCTGTAGTAGAAATTCTTGTTCTATAGAAAGATTTTAATTTAAGTCCGACAAATAAAATAAAAAATACAACCATGAGCACAAGCACAAGAGAGCCGACTAGCGTAACCCATTTTTGTATCTCAACATCTTTCACTACCGGCTCTTTCTCGCCTATAACATCCAGGGCTTCGGTTTTTCTTTCGGTCAAAGAGGATTTGTAGTCTCTAGCTAAACTGTCGGCATTAAGATCGAGCAGGGAGGCATATTTTTTCAAGAAAAGAAGGACATAGACCCTGTCTAAAATTTCCTCGGCGCGGCCCTCTTCAAAAGCCCTTATAATGCTCGATTGCATACGAGTGGCTTTGTAGATTTTATCGAAGCTCAGCCCTTTTTTCTGGCGGGCTTCTTTTAGGATTTCGCCGATTTCTTTGGGGCTTTTCATGTTTCGCTAATTGTTTGTATTCTCGACGAGGATCTCTCTCGGCTTCGATCCTTGATAAGGACCGACTATTCTTTCGTCCTCCATCATATCTATGAGGCGGGCGGCCCTGGTATATCCTACGCCGAGCCGTCGCTGCAGCATGGATACAGAAGCCTGTTTTGTGTTGATAACGAGTTTTACGGCTTCGTCGTAAACCTCGTCTTTGTCAAATTTTCTATACGAAGCTTTCTTTTCAGGCTTAAGCATGTCTTCGGCGTATTCCGGCTTTCGCTGCGCTTTTATAAACGAGGCTATATCTGCTATCGCTTCGTCAGAAACAAGACACCCTTGGGCGCGAACGATCTTGGCATTACCCGGCTCAAGAAAGAGCATGTCGCCTTTTCCTAGAAGTTTTTCGGCGCCGTTCCTATCAATAACGGTTCTTGAGTCAACTTTCGAGGCTACTTTAAATGAAATTCTTGCGGGGAAGTTCGCTTTTATAACGCCTGTTATGACGTTAACCGAAGGCCTTTGCGTCGCTATAATCATATGGATCCCGACAGCCCGGGAAAGCTGTGCCAACCTTGTTATCATATTTTCAACTTCTTGCTTTGCAACCATCATTAGATCTGCCAGTTCGTCTATAATGACAATAATGTAAGGAAGTGTCGCGAGATTTTCAGCGTTTGCTTTTTTATTATATCCGTCGATATTTTTTACGCCGATTTCCAAAAACAAACTAAACCTTTGGTCCATTTCGTTTACGACCCAATCCAGTGAGTGCGAGACTTTCTTAGAATCCGTCACTACCGGCGCTAAAAGATGCGGTAAATTGTTAAAAGCCGCCAGCTCCACCTTCTTAGGGTCAACCATGAGGAACCTGAGCTCATCCGGGGAAGCATTATATAGAAGCGTCGTGATGATAGTGTTAACACAAACGGTTTTTCCGGAACCCGTAGCACCGGCTATTAAAAGGTGTGGCATGTCATCTAAATCCGTAACTATGGGTGTGCCGGAAATATCTTTGCCGAGAGCCAGCTTTAATTTAGAGTGTTTTTGTGTATATTCTTTTGACTCAAGAATTTCCCTTAAATATACAAATACGCTTTTTGCGTTCGGAACTTCAACGCCTACAGTGCCCTTCCCGGGAATCGGAGCTACGACTCTTATGCTAAGCGCCTTCATCGCCAGGGCAATATTGTCGCTAAGCGCGGTAATTCTGTTGATCGTTACCCCGCGCGCGGGTTCAAGCTCGTATCTTGTGATAACCGGCCCCTTACTTACGCCCACTACCTTGGCTTCAATGCCGAAGTCGTCTAAAGTTTCTTCGAGAATCCTTGAATTCGTATTCAAATCTTCTGCAATTTCCCTTTCCTCTATGGGTGGGGGATTTTTCAAAAGATCGAGTGTCGGGAAATTGTATGGTCTTTTCTCGGTAACAGCTGTTTTTGGCCCCTTTACTTCGGCTGCTTCCTCTGCGGGTTTTTTTGTGCCGATTATCTTTTCTTTCAGTGATTCCACTTTATTGGGCGGGGTAGGAAGAGGCGCTACGGTCGGTTGTACGGCTGCTTTTACCCTGAGAGACGGCGAAGAAGTCTCTTTCTTGAAAATTTGTTTCCTGGAGGTGCCTTTTATTTTCGTCATACCGGAAAGAGTTGAACTCGCGCCTTTAATAAGCGACTTAAATCCTCTAGGCAGCCATGCCAGAAACGGAAATATAAGAAAATCTGTAGCGATAATAAGCGACAAAAGAAAGAAAACGAGAATCGCGATAAACGTCCCTACGGTTCCGAGGTATTTTAAAAGAAAGTTGGAAAAAATAAGGCCTATTATTCCGCCCTTCTGAAACCTTAAGGTAAGCTCTTCGGCCCCGAGTAAACTGAATATTGAGCTTACGGCCAAAACCAGAAAAAGCGCGCCGAAAATGCGAAGATAGAATTTCCTGGGTTTTTCCTCAAACAGGCACACTACGCCCCACAGGGCGATAAGAAACGGTATAACATAAGCGCTTTGCCCCATCAAGAAAAGGAAAAACCACGCAAGATAGGCACCCACGGAACCGATGACATTTTGTTTCGCGAGATTCGGGCTTGAGGTAAGAAATCTTATATCGGTTTGGTTAAATGTAAGGAGGCTTATAAATATTACAAATGCTATTACTATAGCAAAAATTAATTTTATCTCATTCGATCTTGAGGTTTTCATGTTAAACCCCCGTGTGGCCGAAGCCGCCCTGAGATCTTACCGTCTCGTCCAGTTCCTCGACTTCCGCTAATTCCGCCTTGATAACCTCTTTTATTACAAGCTGCGCAAGCCTTGCGCCTCTTTTTATCACAAAAGGTATTTTGCCCAGGTTTGTCATGATAAGTCCGACCAGCCCGCGGTAATCGCTGTCGATGGTGCCCGGCGCGTTAACAAGCGTTATGCCGTGCTTGAGTGCGAGGCCGCTTCTCGGTCTTACCTCGGCCTCAAATCCTTCCGGGATACTTAAGTATATCCCGCAGGATATAAGCTTTATTTGGCCGGGCAGAAGCGTGACTTCGCTATCTACGTCAGCGTAAAGATCCATGCCGCTTGCCCCATGCGTTGCATAGGCCGGTAGCGGTAGATCTCTAGCGCTTTCTTTCTTTTTTATCCCTACCTTGATCTTCTTCACCCTGGTCTTCCAAGAGTTGTTTTATGCTTAAATTTATTCTGCCCTGCTGGTCTATTTCAATTACCTTAACCGTTACCTCATCGCCTATGTTAAGTTCGTCGGTGACATCCTTAACAAATCTATTTGCTATCTCAGAAACGTGCACGAGGCCTTCTTTACCCGGCAAAATTTCGCAAAAAGCTCCGAAATTCATGATACGGGTAACCTTGCCCTTATAGATTTGTCCGGCCTCTACATCGGCTGTAAGGCCCTTTATTACTTCCAGGGCCTTTCTGGTTGCTTCATCATCATTGGAGGCCACCTGGACGCTTCCGTCATCTTCGACATCAATGGTAACGCCGAAATCGCTTATAATCTTTTTAATCGTTCTGCCGCCCGGGCCGATTACGTCCTTTATTTTTGCCGGATTGACTTTCAAGTTGACGATTCGCGGGGCATAATCCGAAAGTTCTTCTTTCGGTTTGGCAATAGCCTTGTCCATCTTTTCCAGAATTTCAAGACGCGCTTTCTTTGCCATGACGAGTGCATTTTCCACGACGTCTTTCTTCAGGCCGCCTATCTTCAGGTCCATCTGTATTGCCGTAATGCCGCTTGTGGTTCCGGCAACCTTGAAATCCATGTCTCCGTAATGGTCCTCGACGCCGGCTATGTCTGTCAGCAAAATATGTTTATCGCCTTCCGCGATAAGGCCTATGGCGATTCCCGCTACCGGCGCTTTTGTAGGAACTCCCGCGTCCATTAAAGAGAGTGATCCCGCGCAAACACTGGCCATTGAGCTCGAGCCGTTTGATTCGAGTATGTCCGAGACAACTCTCACCGTATAAGGAAATTTCTCGCCTGAGGGTATTACGGGTTTCAGTGCTTTTTCCGCAAGGGCACCGTGCCCGATTTCACGTCTGCCGGGACCCCGAAACGGGCTTATCTCGCCTACGCTAAAACCGGGAAAATTGTAATGCAACATGAAGGCTTTCTGCGTTTCGCCTTCAAGCGCGTCTATTCTTTGCTCATCGGCGCTGGTTCCCAGAGTCGTGGTGCAAAGCGCCTGGGTCTGGCCTCTTGTGAAAAGACCGGATCCATGGGTGCGCGGTAAAATCCCTACTTCACATTCGATCTTTCTTACTTCGTCCAAGCCTCTTTTATCAATTCTTTTTTTGTTTTCTAGAATGTATTTCCTTATGACCTGCTTCTCGAGTTTTTGCAGGGCGGACTTAACTTCCCAGCTTTCAGTAGGGTTTTCCTCTGATACAAGCTTCTCCAAGAGTTCGTTGGTCAGAATGTTTAGCGCTTCCTCCCTCTCATCTTTGGAGCTTAACTTATTTATTTCATTTAGTTTATTCAGCGCAAGGCCTTCGATTTTTTTGCATAGCTCCTCACTGGGCTTCCTTATCATAACGTCTTCTCTTTTTTTCTGTCCGCATTTTTTTATGAGGTTTTTTTGTAGATCAATAATCGTCACGATGTGTCCCTGCGCAAATTCCATGGCTTCGTTTATTTTTTCTTCGCTGAGTTCCTTGCTTTCAGCTTCCATCATCACGACCTTGTCGCTGCGTCCGACCACTACCATATCCAGGTCGCTTTCTTCTACCTCTTTGAACGTCGGGTTCAGGATAAATTTACCGTCGATCAATCCGACCCGAACGCAACCGATAGGGCCGTCAAACGGTATGTTGGACATTGAAAGGGCCACAGAGGCGCCGTTCACCGCAAGAACATCAGAGTCGTTTTCGCTATCGCTTGAAAGAACCAGGTTCACGACCTGTATGCCATTAACCATGCCTTTCGGGAAAAGCGGCCTTATGGGTCTATCGATAAGCCGTGCTGTTAAAATCTCTTTTTCGGAAGGCCTTCCCTCTCTTTTAAAAAATCCGCCCGGTATTTTTCCTGCGGCGGAAGTTTTTTCCCTGTATTCAACAGTAAGCGGAAGAAAGTCGATGCCCTCCCTTGCCTCTTTGGAGCAAACGCAAGTTGTGAGAACAACCGTTCCTCCTAATTGCACCGTTACGGCAGCATCAGCCTGCTTGGCGATCTTGCCTGTTTCTATAATTAGATCTTCTCTACCTAGTTTTGTGCTAACACGTTCTGTCATAAAATTTTCCTTTTTTCCTTTCTATAAATTTTGAAATGCAAAAAATTAGTGCTGAAATCTACTTTCGTAGATTCAATTTTTTCACGATTTCTTCGTATTCTTTTTTATCTTGTCTTTTCATGTAATCCAAGAGCCTGCGCCTTGAACTTACCAGTTTTAAAAGCCCTCGCCTTGACTGGAAGTCCTTTCGGTGTCCCTTGAAATGTTCAGCAAGAACATTTATCTTTTCTGTAAGAAGCGCAACCTGAACAGCGGAAGAGCCCGTGTCCTTTTGATGATGTCTGAAAGACTCTACGATGTTTTTCTTTTTGTCCTTTTCTAAAACCACTTTTTTCCTCCTCTACCTACTATTACTACTTTCACTACTTATATAGCCTCAATATAATATCATATAAGGCATGTTTTGTCCACCCTCTATGGGCATAATATTTGCCGGGCTCGCTTTTCGTCCATTTTGATTCGCCTTGCCAGACTGGCAGCGTCTTTGAACCTTTTTTCTTTCCTAATTTTCTTTACAAATATTATCTCTAAGTCCTTGCCGTATATGTACTTATTGAAATTAAATATGTGCGCTTCTATCGTAGGCTCTACATCCGGAGAAACGCCCTTAAAAGTTGGCCGCGTGCCTATATTCATAATGCCATTGTATATTTTACCTTTAGGGCCACCGGTCCCGCTTGATGTTAAGCTTATTTTTACCGCATATACCCCCGAAGGCGGTATGACTTCGTGATGCGGATTAATATTAGCCGTAGGAAATCCTATGATTCTCCCCCTCTTATGCCCGGGTATGACCGTACCCAAGACCGTTACGGGCCTTCCGAGAAGGGTCCGGGCTTTCCTGAGATCACCTTTTAATATAAGGCTCCGGATCCATGTGCTCGATATGACTTTTTGTGAACGCTTGACCTCGCTAATTACGCTCAGTCTGTATCCGTAATCTTCGGAAAATTTTCCCAGGTCTCCGACCTTGCCTCTTTTTTTGTTGCCGAAGAAAAAATTCTTTCCTACGATTATCTCGTCAATATGAATTTTGCCAAGTACTTTTTCGATAAATTTTGCGGCGCTTACTTTAGCGAATTTACGGTCAAAACGTAAAACGAGAACATTATCAAGCCCCATTTCTCCTAATAAGTGCAATCTGTGCTTCAATGAAATAAGAAGCGGGACTTTTTTTGATAAACTCGATATGTTCGCCGGGTGAGGGTCAAAAGTAATAAGAAGTGTTTTCGAATTCTTTCGCTTTGCCTTCTTTATCAAGGTTTCTATGATTCTTTGATGGGCGCAATGCACGCCGTCAAAAACTCCGATCGTTACGACGAATTTCCTGCGCCTTGGACATGAGTTTAGAAATTCATTCAGACTGTAAAATGTTTTCATAGAATATGTTTTCCGAGGCTTGAATGTTACTAAGCCCTACGGCCCTACTAATATTGTAAGGGCCGATTTTTGTTCTTTTTAATGCGGTAAGATGAGCGCCCGAGCCCAAATCCTCGCCAATGTCATGAGCCAATTGCCTTATATAAGTTCCTTTAGAGCATTTTACGTAAAAAGTTACATGCGGCAGGGAAATATTTAGAATTTTTATTTCTTCTATAGAAACCACTTTCGGTTCCCTTTTTACGACCACTCCTTTTCTCGCTAATTCGTAAAGTTTTTTTCCTTTAATTTTTTTGGCAGAATACATGGGCGGGGTCTGACTAATTTTCCCGCAGAAGGAGGCAAAAACTTTTTCCATATCTTTGATATTGTCTTTATATAAATCTAAATTTTTTCTCTCAAGAACCTTCCCCTCCCTGTCGCCGGTATCGGTGGAAATTCCCAGACAAAGCTCTGCTTCGTATTCCTTATCGTAGTTCGAAAAATGGAGTGATTTCTTGGTGGATTTTCCCAGAAGCACGATTAAAAGCCCCGTAGCCATAGGATCCAGTGTGCCGGCATGTCCAACTTTTTTGAACCTGAAACTTCTTCTTATGGAGTCCACTACATCATGGCTTGTCATGCCGCCGGGTTTATCGATAAGAATTATGCCGTTTTCTTTACAATGCATCCTTAACCTTTTCCAAGACTTTCTTCTTAACTTCGTTAAGGCTTCCGCGTACATTACAACCCGCAGCGTTTTTGTGGCCGCCCCCTCCGAAGAAAGATGCAATTCTATTTACATCTACGCGGCCGGTAGATCTAAAACTTACGTGAAACACGTTTTTCTTATTGATATCCTCACGGAAGAAAACCGCTACATTAACGCCTTTTACAGAGCGCGCAAAATTAACAAAGTTTTCGCAGGCCGTTGGCTTGGTCTTGGTTTTTCTGAAAAGATCTTTGCGGACAACCAAGCAGGCTACTTTTCCGCTTGCGAGAACTTTAAGGTCAGAAAGCGCTTTCGCTAATAATTTTACTTCGCCGAGCGTTTTATTTTCGTAAATACTCTGCGAAACATCATAAGGCTCGATTCCGTATCCCAAAAGCTCGCTTATAATCTCGTGAGTAGCGCCGGATGTGTTACTATAGTTAAATGACCCTGTATCCGTAAGAATGGCTATATACAAGTACAAGGCAACCGTTTTGGTAATTTTACAATTCAATGATTTATAGAGCTTATAAACCATCTCTCCGGCCGAGCTCGCGCCTTCTTCTACCCAGTTTAAGTCACCGAACTTTTCGTTACTCACATGGTGGTCGATGTTTATTACGGTTTCGGTCTTTTTCACGGCCTCCCTTACCCTGCCTACTCGCTTCAGGTTGGGGCAATCCAGGACTATTGCTGCATCAAATTTTTCGTTTTCATCTTTAATGTCATTGCGGATAAGATTTATTCCCGGCAAAAACCGGTAGCGTTCCGGCACTTTGTCATTATCAAAAATAACAAATTTTTTGCCGAGACACTTCAAAAGCTCAGCCATCGCAAGCTGGCTTCCCAGGGAATCGCCTTCGGGGTTTATGTGAGAGGTAATAAGAAACTTGTCATATTTTTTAAGAACCTTGGTTATTTTCTCTATTGTCTCCATTTTGTCCTTTCTCTTCACGCAGTTTATTTAAAATTTCCTCTATCCGTCCTTTTGTCTCGGCGGTTTCGTCGATCTTAAACATAACATCGGTAGCACATCTTAGCTTTAGTTCATCGGCTATGCGCATTCGTACAAAGCCCTTGGCGCTCTTTAAGCCCTGCGCAATCAGCTTCTTCTCCTTATCATCTCCTATTACGCTGTAGTATATCTTAGCGAGTTTAAGATCCGGTGTCACCTCGGCCTTTGTAATGGTAATAAATCCCTTTACGCGCGGGTCTTTGATATCATTCGGTATAATTTCGCTGGCAATGCGCCTTATGGCCGCCGCCACCCTATCGGTTCTCCTTGTCACGCTGTCCTCCTTTGCATTACATGATCTCGATCTGGTGATCCATTATTATGATGGACCTGTTTTGTTCGAAAAAATTCTTTATCTTATTAAGCAGCCCGTCGATATATTTCTTGTCGTTCGACACGCAGGAAATACCCATCGATGCCGCCTGCCACTTGTCATGCTTATCCACCTCGGCAATCGAGACGTTGAAATTATTCCTCACCCTGTCCCTTAAACGCTGCATGACTACCCTCTTCTCTTTCAGGGTTGAGCTTTCGGAAATATGAAAATCTATTTTGAGAACGCCTACGTGTATCATAGCATTTTTTTCACATACATAAGTTCGTCTTTTTTTGTTTTAATATCACCGTCGATTTTTTTATGTAGAATTTCATCAAGAATTTTTTTGTATACGGGTCCGGGTTTTAATCCGAGTTTTTTAAGGTCGTGACCGCCTATCTTGATCTTTACTTTATTGTATTCTGCGAAAAAATCGGTGATCCTCTTAACTGTCAATCTCGACTTCGCCTTAGATCTTATAAACAATATCTCTTCGAATGAAAGCGGTTCCAGAATGCTGTAAACTCCGCTGGCAGAAAGTTTCTTACTTGAAAGAGGGCGCAATATTTTTTCGCACCTTTTCTTGCATGACAAAAGCCTTATACGAACGCTTCTTCGAAAGGCGAATTTATCGCACACTGATTTTGTCTCGGTAAAATCGAGTTTGTCCAGTAACGCCGCGAGGTACATTACCCACAAATCCACGTGGCGCCTTCTAAAAACGCTTTTAGTGTACCAGCTGAAGGTATTCTTTATTTTCATAAAAAGGACTGCTGTCGATTTCCGGACAAAAATCTTCTTGTGAATGAATCGAAGCTCATGGAGTTCCTTCATCCGCGATATGGCCTTCATGGGCTCGGGTTCTTTTAGCATAAGTATCACTTCATCGCGTATCCTGTGATTCTGCGTCCTTGAAAACATGCCTTCGCGTATGGCGGTCTTTATCAGGTCTTCTGTATATTTATCTATGCGAAAACCGAATCGCTGCTCAAACCTTACGGCCCTGAATATGCGTGTTGGGTCATCGATAAAGCTTCCGTCATGCAATACCCTTATAACTTTGTTTTCCAAATCCTTTTCGCCACCGAAAAAATCAATAAGCTGCCCAAAACTTTGTTTATTTAAACTGGCTGCCATCGCGTTTATGGTAAAATCCCTTCGTTGCAAATCGTTCTTAAGCGAACTAAAACGAACCGTGGGAAGGGCCGCCGGTTTTTCATATGATTCTTTTCTGGCGGCGGCAAAGTCTATTTTAAATTTCGGTCCGGAACCCGGAGATTTTCGCAATCCCTTCGGCCAATCAATCACAATGCTCGAAGTTCCGAATTTCTTGTAAACGACGAGGCTGCCGCCAAAAATCCTTGCCAAGTGCCTTCCGAAAGAAATGGCATCACCCTCTACGGCAATATCAACATCGAGATTCTTGACACCAAGCAGCATGTCTCTTACGAACCCGCCCACTACAAAGGCTCTGAGTCCCTCACAGTCTGCGTTCTTACCGATAACATGAAGCATTTCTAAGATCTGCTTCGGCAGAACTTGTTTCATCTTTGTAGATATGTTAAGACGGGCTTGCTTCTTTTTAAAATACGTGTGTTTTTTAAATATGTCTCTATGCACGCTTTTTAGAACGCTGGTGCGGGTGACGATACCTGTCAATTTTTTATTTTTCATGACAGGGAGCCTACCGATATTTTTTTCAAACATTATTTTTTGTATCATGTGCAGTGGCGTGTCCGGCTTTATCGTGACAAGCGCCCGGGACATATAGCCCTTTACCGGGGCATGCCCGTAGCGCCTGAGAATAGCCTTCTTAATATCGCCAAGAGTTATTATTCCTACGAGTTTATTTTTTTTCACAACCGGTGCGCCTTTTAAATGCAATCTTTCAAGTATTTTTTTGGCTTCTATAATTTTTTTGTCATCCGCAATAACCTTAACCGGGAAATCCATGATATCCCTTGCAAAGATTTTTACCTTTATCTGAGAGCGTAACGCATTTAATAGTTTCTCTTCAAAATTATCAGCGTCTTCACGTCCGACCTTTGCGCTTGCCGCGCTTCTATGCCCGCCCCCGCCAAAACGCTTTAGGATTTTATTAACGTCTACCTCTTTAAGCCGTGAACGCGCTATCACACGAATGCTATCCCCTATTTTAAATAGTACAAAAAGCACCGGAAAATTTTCGACGTCCTGCAATTTACGCACGATCGCCCCGAGCTCTCCTATGAAACGTTTTATGGTGCCGGTTGCAACCGCGACATTAATACCGTTTACTATAACAACCTTGGTGGAGCTAATAAGCGCCGTAAGAAACGTGAGTTCTTCGGGGGTCAGTTCCCTGTTTAAGTACGAGGAAATCGCGGATAGATTGGCTCCCCTGGAAAGAAGAAAACTCACCGTATCAACGTCCAGCTTTGTTGTCGTTCTGTATGTAAGAGAGCCTGTTTCCTCGTATATGCCGAGAAGCATTATAGTCGCCTCAAGCGGTGTAACCTTTACTGATTTCCGTTTTCGCAATATGTCGATCAGGATAGAAACCGTAGCACCCACTTCCTGAAAAATATCCTTGTCCGGCTTTATGTCGTGTGGGGTACGCGGATGATGGTCATATATATGCACCTCTACGGAGGGGTCGTCAAGAAGCTTGGCTGCTATTCCGATACGTGATTTATGCCGCGTATCCACAATTACAAGCCTCTTTACGTCACTCAAGTCACAGGTTCTTTCTTTTTCGATCTTTATCTTGTCTTTAACGAGGGATAAAAATTCCCTTACGGACCTTTCATGGGATCCGGGCAGTAAAAGTTTTGAATTTGGGTAAATCTTTTTTGCAGCTACAAGAGAGCTGAAAGCGTCGAAATCTGCGTTATTGTGCCCTACGATTAAGTCCATCGCCTATCCCCTCGGATGAAATTTCTTATGTATTCCCTTTAATCTTGATTTGTTAATGTGCGTATAAAGCTGCGTCGTAGAAATATCCGCGTGCCCCAGCATCTCCTGAACGCTTCGTAAATCCGCGCCTTTTTCCAAAAGGTGCGTCGCAAAAGAATGTCTCAAGGTGTGCGGTGTGATCTTTCTTTTTATACCCGCAGCCACCGCGTATTTCCTTACCATCTTCCAGAAGGATTGCCTCGATATTTTCTTACCGAGCCTCGAAATAAAAAGATGGCGGTCCTCTTTTTTGCCTAATAATTTCGGCCGTGATTTTTCCATATATCTCGATAATGCGATCTTTGCGACCCTACCGACCGGCACGATTCTTTCTTTCCCGCCCTTGCCCGTGCACTTTATAAAACCCACATCCATGTTCAGGTTCTCATGCATAAGTTCTACCATTTCTGAAACCCTCATTCCCGTAGCGTACATGAGTTCGAGAACCGCCTTATCCCGTTGTCCCAATAAATCTCTTCCATCGGGTGTATTTAGCATTTTTACAACTTCCTGCATGCCCAGCACTTCCGGAAGATACTGCGTTAGGCGCGGAGACTCAAGCACACCCGCGGCGTCTTCGGTTACGAGTCTTTCGGCTATTAGAAATTTGAAAAATACCTTTATTGTTACAAGATTACGTGATATCGAGCTAGAAGAAAGCCCTTTGTCTTTTAAGAAATAAATGTATTTCGAAACGTTATGCTTTGTTACTGACTGTATTTTTGTAATACTACGCGATTTAAGATATCCGGCAAATTTTGTCAAATCCTGTTTATAGCTTACAATGGTGTTTTTGCTAAGCCCTCTTTCAATCGAAAGATAATCCAGGAATTGATCGATTAGTTTAGTCATCCCTCACCCCCCGTAAAAACGGGTTATTTCGCCTCTCGTGCCCGATAGTCGAGCCCTCGCCGTGGCCCGGCAGTACTTCTATTTCATCCGGAAAAACCATTAATCGCTTTTTTACCGAATTCAGCAAATCTTTTTCACTGCCGTATGGAAAATCTGTCCGCCCCACGCTTTCTCTAAAAAGGGTGTCTCCCGTAAAAATTCTATTTCCCGTTTCAAGGCATATGCCTCCCGGCGTGTGCCCAGGGGTATGTATGACGTGGAGCATTAATTTGCCTTCTTTTATTACATCACCGTCTTTTAAGAGCCTTTCCGCCGGCGGAGAAACAAATGTCGGACTCATGAAATGCGCAAGATTTTTCGCCGCATTCTTCAAAAAATCGCTATCTTTTTCGTGAATCAGAATGGGGTATCCGAATCTTTTGTTTCCGGAGGTGTGGTCAGCGTGGCCGTGCGTATTTATTATATTCCTGATGCGGATATTATTTTCTTCGATCACTTTTGCTATTTTTTTGTCAAAAGTGCCTGGGTCTATCAGGAATCCAATTTTTTCTTCCGTATCGTATACAAGATAGCAATTCGTTTCCAGTAAACCTACGGTGAATCTTTTTACTTCAGTCATTGTTAGTCCTCGGTAATTTCTTCACTTTTAAATTCCCTCCTTATGTGTCCTGCCATTTTTGTGGGAGAAAAGTTTCGTTTTATATCCCTGTATTCGGTCTCCAGTATCCGTCTTATGCGCGTTTCGTTAGCCGTTGTCATGTTTCCTTTTTTTATAATTTCCTTAATTTTCTTTGTTTCATCCAGATGGGGCGCTAAGGCCGCGGCCTTGTCATCTTCGAGTAGCGCCATCATATCCCAGAGATTGCTTGTCATCTCCTCGGTGCACCTTATGTCGCTTTTTCTATTCTGTCCCAGCTCCTGTATCAATTCTTTATGCCAGTTCACCCAGAAAATATAATGTTTTTCGTAAAGCTCAAGTGAGGGCTTTACGTCATACGCCCTTACATGGTAAAAGGAAGCCTTTGGCTCTATTTTCTTTTTTCTCGTAAATTTCTTTTTAAGAGAAGCGCATCCGGCTAAATTCATAGATAAAAGAAGTATAAGGCTTATCAGTAAAAATCTTCGTGCGCGTTTGCTCATTTTGCACCTACCATTTGTTTGAATTCGTTTTCGTTTATAGTTTTAATGCCGAGTTTCTCCGCTTTTTTTAATTTAGATCCGGGGTCCTCTCCTACGATAACGTAATCGGTATTTTCGCTGACACTTGATGATGTGTCTCCGCCCAGGTTCCGTATTAATTCCTGGATGCCCTGCCTTGTATAGCTTTTAAGCGCACCCGTTACGACAAAGGTTTTTCCTTCAAGGATAGTTTTTTCTTTGTTTTTCTGCATACGGGTTTTTACATGCGCGTTTTGCAGTTTCTCTAAAACGCTAAGGTTCTTTTTATTTTTGAAGAAATTGGATATACTCTCCGCCATTACAGGGCCAATTTCGTTAATCGAGGTAAGTCTATCCATATCTTGTTTTGCAAGCGTTTCAAGCGAACCTAATTTTGTAGCCAGCGTCCAGGCTGCCTTTTGACCTACATGCCTAACGCCTAAGGCAAATATGAGGCGGTTTAACTCATTTGATTTGCTTTTTTTGATCGCGTCAATAACGTTCCGGGCTGACTTTTCCGCGAACCTTTCCAGCTTTTTTATGTCTTCGAATTTCAGGTAATATAAGTCGGCATAGTCGGAAACAAGCCCTTTATCCACGAGCTGTTCTACGAGGGATTCGCCTAAACCCTCTATGTCCATGGCGTTTCTCGAGGCAAAATGTATAATCCTTTGCTTGATCTGGGCCCTGCAGGAAACATTGTTGCATCTTAGCGCAACTTCGCCAACTTCTGTATATAACGCGGTCCCACAGGAAGGGCACTTCGAAGGAATCTTAATCGGCTTTTCGGTCCCTTTTCTTTTTGCCTTAACCACGCTCAAAATCTTCGGAATAATTTCACCGCCTTTTTCTATGTAAACTTTATCTTTTATTTTAACTCCAAGCCGTTCTATTTCATCAAAGTTATGCAATGTCGCACGCGACACCGTTGTCCCGGAAACATGTACGGGCTTAAGAATGGCTACGGGCGTTATTATGCCCGTACGCCCAACCTGCGTTTTGACGTCTAAAAGTTCGGTAAGGGCTTTTTCAGCGGGAAATTTATAGGCAATCATCCAACGCGGGCTTTTGGCGGTGCTGCCTAGTTTTTTCTGCTGCTTGAGAGAATTAACCTTTACCACCATTCCGTCTATTTCGTAATCCAATTCTTCCCTTTTTTTCTGCCACTCGTCACAAAACTTGATTACCTCGTCTATATCCTTGCATGTTCTGGCATGAGGAATTACTTTTAATCCAAGCTTTTTCATGTACTCGAGGGCCTCATCATGATTCTTTAAGAGTACCCCTTTTTGCCGGCCTGTGCCCCAGACAAATATGTCAAGATGCCTTTTGGCCGTAATACGCGAATCCAGAAGCTTAAGTGACCCTGCGCTTGCGTTGCGCGGATTTGCGAATAGTTCTTCTTCGGCCTTCTCTCTTTCGGTATTTAATTTCGCAAACCATTTTTTCGACATGAACACTTCGCCGCGCATCTCCAGTAGCGGAGGAATCTTCATCATTCCGGAAGCGAGTTTTAAAGGGATGCTTTTGATGGTTTTCAGGTTAAGGGATATATCATCGCCTGTCACGCCATTACCCCTGGTAGCACCCTGATGAAATTCACCTTCTTTATACGTTACCGAAACGCTGACACCGTCTATTTTAAATTCAGCGACATATTCGTATTTTTCTTTTCCCAGGTTTTTCCTAATTCTTTCGTCAAAATCCTTAAGCTCCTGGTGCGAATACGTATTGTCCATGCTAAGCATGGGAGTGCTGTGTCTTACATGATGAAAGCCATCGAGCGGTTTTTCACTAACCCTCCGGGTAGGCGAATCCTGCGTTACGAGTTCAGGGAATTTATTTTCAAGCTCCTTTAGCTCGCGGTAAAGGCGGTCATATTCCTGATCTCTTATCTCGGGTTTATTTTCGATAAAATATGCCCGGTCGTGACGTCTTATCAAGTCACGTAAATTAGATATTTTGGATTGTGCCTGGCTTTTATTCATAAAATTACACTCCTCCGCTCAAACGATGAGCGAGGAATGAAGGCAGGCCGGATTTTTCAATCTTTGCCTGAGCTTTTTCTATGTCGTATGGGAGCCTTTTTAGCTCTATCGTGCTCCTCTGGGTGTCGTACACGCAGTAGCATAGCCTTGGATCCCCGTCCCTGGGCTGCCCAACGCTACCAGTGTTTACAATGGCTTTTTCACCCTTTGATATCCTGGCCTTCTCTTTATAGAAGAAATTTATGCGATTATTTTTATATACAAATAAACCCGGCACGTGAGTATGCCCGACAAAAGCAACCGGCGTTTTCATGAGATGGAATGTCGCCCGGGCGGCATCTCCGTCAAGCATATAATGGAACGCTCCGGGGTCTTTTAGGGTGCCGTGCACAAGCGTAAGATGTTGATTTTTATACACAAGGCTAAGCCCTTTTATGAAAGCATTTTCTTCACTGGTTAATTTTTCCCGTGTCCACTCGATGGCTTTCTTTGCGGTACTATTAAAATTTGCCGCATCACTCAAGTTGCAAGAAGCAGCATCATGATTACCGCAAACAATATCGGAACACAGTTCTTTTACATTTTTTATGCACTCCCCTGGATCCGCGCCGTAGCCTACTATGTCACCCCCGCAAAGAACCTTGTCCAGTTTTTCGCGTGAAAGGACCTTTTTTGCAACCCGAAGTGCCTCTAAGTTCCCGTGTATATCAGAAATAATTCCGTATCTCATTAATAAAATTTTACGCCAAATGAATCAAATTCATTCTTGGCATTTTCCCAGTTGATATCGGTAGAGTGCATATAATGCTCCATGTCTTTTTTAATTTTGGCCATAAAGGCGTGTATATCTTTTTCTTCGCCCTCGCACACAACCGCTACTGTTCCGTCAGGGCAGTTTTTCACCCATCCGGTAAGGCCGATCGAATTGGCTGCCCTCTCGGCAGCCCACCTGAACCCTACCCCCTGAACAGTTCCTGAAAATATTATGTGTGCGCGTTTTTGCGGCATCTGGAGTTAAAATGGTGGTCGGGAAGGCGGGATTCGCATACTTCGGCGCGCGGAGCGCGCCTGCGTATGCTCCCCTCGCTCACTGGCGGCCGGTCCTTTCGGACTTACGGCCTTTTCCTCCCTTTGGTCGGCGTTCGCTCGCTTCGAATCCCGCCACCACATCTCAGTTAATAAAGAGTCGGGAAGGCGGGATTCGAACCCGCGACCTCTGCGTCCCGAACGCAGCGCGCTAGCCAAGCTGCGCTACTTCCCGAGGATACATATATCATAAAATTATATCCTATCAATATACCATATAACAAGCAAAAAGCAAATAGAAACAGGACGGGTAAAACCCGTCCTGTTTCTATGTAATTTAGTACCTTAAGATTTAAGTCTTAGAGTAGCCCTTCTTCCAGGAAAAACTCCGGATCCGTGAGTATTGGGCTGTAATCCCTCGGTATGGGTATTGGGAATGTGATTACCTCATAAGCTCCAACAACAACTCTTATGCCGGTATTAAAAACGCCTTTCAAAACGCCGAAACTAATCGCAGCTATAGGGCCGTTTTCAGAATTTGCGTCGCTTACACCCTTTATTATTTCGAGAGGACATGTCACTATGTTAGCCAGACCCCTGCCTAGTTTTTTAATGGGGCCATCGGCAAATGCAACACTTGAGATGAATAAAACTACTAATAAAACTGAAATTATTTTCTTCACTTGCCACCTCCTTTATATCAATAGAATTCTACCACATAAAAGGCGTTTAATCAAATAAAACCCTTATTTTTTAAAAATTCTTCGGTAACCGGCGAAGGCGTATATTTTTTATGACGCACGGCATTTAATACGTACTTTCCCAAAACGTCAAATTCGAGATTCACCGCATCGCCTTTTTTCTTAAATCTTAAATTTGTATTTTGTAGCGTGTGCGGAATTATATAGACGCGTATCTTGCCATCGTAAATTTCGCCTATAGTAAGGCTTACGCCGTCGATTGCTACGGAACCTTTTTTAACGACATGCATTTTATCATTCTTTGCGATAGCGATATCTATATAAGGTTTTTTATGTTTTTTTATTTCCTTTATTTCTTGAACGCTATCGACGTGTCCGGTAACAAAATGCCCATCCAGGCGTGAATTCAGTTCGAGCGATCTTTCCAGATTAACTATATCATTATTTTTGAGCCCTGCGAAAGAAGTTTTTTTAAAAGTCTCGGCCATGATGTCAAAAGAAAGAGTTTTTCCGGAAGTAACGACCACGCTAAGACAGGTCCCGTTAACGGATATGCTATCCCCAATTTTGACGGAATTTAATTTCTGCTCCGTTAATACTTCCAGCCTGTAGGTGTCAACTTTTCGAGAAAGATTCTTTATGCGGCCCGTATTTTCAACTAGCCCTGTAAACACTGCTTTCCTTCTTTCATTTTTTCATCGATTCAATATAAGAGGTGTTCAGGTCCTTGGCTTCCCGACGACAAATTCCTACTTTTGTCTTGATACCGTTTTTTCGTAAAATAGCCATCCCACGCCCCCTCACCAAGGGGTTAGGATCAGTCATTGCCGCGTAAACTTTCTTTATGCCGCTTTTTATTATTGCTTGCGTACACGGCGGTGTTTTTCCGTAGTGAGCGCACGGCTCCAAGGTTACGAAAAGTATTGATTCTTTTAAGCCTTTTTTCTTAATCCCTTTTTCGGCGTTTCGTAAGGCAATAATTTCAGCATGCGGGGTGCCGGCTTTTTTATGATGGCCACGGCCGATTATTTTTCCGTTTTTAACGACCACGGCGCCGACCAAAGGGTTTGGGAAGGTTTTGCCTTTGGCTTTCCTCGCAAGTTTAATAGCGCGCAACATAAATTGTCTTTCTTTGTTTATCATAGGGGTAGTTATTCGGATGGGACTAATTTTCTTAATTCCTGAACCGTGCTATACGGGATTTTTACGCTACCCATTAATATTTTTTGCTTCCCCAGACCGTGACAATCAGACCCACCCGTGGCAAGAAGGCCGTAATCTTTAGCTATTTTTTCGTATTTTTTACTGTCCGATGATTTTTGGTCAGTGTGGTAGACCTCGATTCCGCGAATACCGGATTTAATAATCCTTTGCACTAGCGTATTATCGCCTATGGTCTTGGGGTGCGCCAAAACAGGCACTCCTTTTGCTTTTACTATAATGTCGATTGCTTCTTTCGGGCTAAATCCTATGTCTTCAACGTAACAGGGCTTATTATCGCCGATATACTTATTAAATGCTTCTTTTACCGAAGAAACCGCTCCTGTCTGGGCTAGGGCGCGTGCAAGATGAAGCCTTCCCACGGACCCCCTTCTTCCGTCTATCTGCATTACACGGCCTACATCTATCGTAATGTTACATGCCTTAAGCTTTTCGATCATTTTGTGGACTCTTCCGATTCTTTCCCGCTGGACTTTTTTCAATAATTCCTGAAACCACTTTTCTTTCCATGAGATAAAGTAGCCTAGCATGTGTATTTCCTTATTCTCGTCTATTACGGTAAGTTCCACGCCGGGTATGATCTCAAGTGAAGTGCTTTTGGCGCATTCCATGGCAGGATCTATTCCGTCTACGCAGTCGTGATCGCAAATCGCAATGGCGGAAAGCCCCCTCTCACAAGCCACGCGCACGACTTCCTTGGGCGTAAACGTGCCGTCGGAAAAATGGGTATGTACATGCAGGTCTGCGCACTTCATTTTCTTTCTTCTGCCTTGTTTATTTTATCCAGGATACCGTTTACAAATTTACCCGAATCTTTGTCGCCGTAGCGCTTCGCCATTTCAATAGCCTCATTGATAGCAACTTTAGGCGGTATGTCTGCGGCAAACAAAAGCTCGAAAGTTCCCAATCTCAGGATATTTCTATCAACTGTTGCCATTCTCTTTATCTGCCAATTCTTGGCATATTTGGATATGGCAGCATCGATAAAATCCTTATTTTGCCGGACGCCCTCTACGATAAGGGTGGAGAACTTTTTCACTTCATCTTCCGAGGTCGGGTGATTTTCCCAGAAATCATGGGCGCATTCCTCAAGCGCATCTTTCCTGATATCAAAGGCATAAAGTATTTTAAGTGCGCATTCCCGCGCTTTTGTCCTGTTTCTCATTTTTTATCCTATTTATTTTACTTTGGCGTAAAGATCGGCCATTTCGATAGCCGAAATTGCGGCATCTCTTCCCTTGTTACCGCTTTTTGTTCCCGCACGGTCTATCGCCTGTTCCAGTGTATCCGCGGTGATTATGCCGAATATGCACGGAACATTTCCGTTCATGGCGACCTGCGCTACACCCTTGGCTACTTCGCTTGATATGTAGTCGAAGTGAGGCGTATCGCCGCGTATTATTGTCCCGAGGCAAATTACTGCGTCGTACTTTTTCGACCCTGCAAGCTTTTGAGCAAGCGGCGGTATTTCAAATGACCCCGGTACCCAAAACACAGAAAGGTCCTTTTCATTTGCCCCATGTTGAACAAGGGCATCCTCGGCTCCGCCCAGAAGTCTGGACGATACAAAATCGTTAAACCGGGAAACAACGATGGCAAATTTAAAGCCTTTGGCGATTAAATTTCCTTTTACAATCTTCATCTTTCCTCCTTGCCTACCTGTAGGCAGGCTTTTTCTGCTTTACGCATGTTTTAAAACATGCCCTAACTTTTCCCTTTTTGTCCTAAGATACTTTTTATTCGCGCGCGTTGGTTTTATCTCTAAAGGCACACGCTTTACAATTTCTAAACCGTAACCCTCTAGCCCTACGATCTTTTGCGGATTATTTGTGAGTAAATTTATTTTTTTGAGCCCTAGATCCGCCAATACCTGCGCGCCGATACCGTAATCACGAAGGTCGGCTTGAAAACCAAGGTATTCGTTTGCCTCAACGGTATCAAGCCCCCCATCCTGAAGCTCATAGGCCTTCATCTTATTACCAAGGCCTATGCCGCGGCCTTCCTGGCAGAGATAAAGTAAAACACCTTTTTTGGATTTTGAAATAACACTTAATGCTTTTTTGAGTTGTTTACCGCAATCGCACCTTAGAGAATGAAAGACGTCCCCGGTCAGGCACTGCGAGTGGACCCTGACTAAAGCGTTTCCTTTTTTTATATCGCCTTTTACGAGTGCCACGATATATTCATCGTTTATTTTGGATTTATAGGTTATGGATTTAAATTTCCCGTATTCGGAAGGTAGGGTTACTTCTGAAATTTTCTCGACGAGTTTTTCGTATTTTCGTCTATAGTGGATTAGTTCCGCTATCGTGCATATTTTTAGGCCATGCTTTTTGGCAAACTCCAAAAGTTCGGGAGTTCTTGCCATCGTTCCGTCTTCGTTCATGATCTCGCATATAACGCCGGTAGGCGGGAGATTGCCAAGTTTTAATAGATCCATGCACGCTTCCGTGTGGCCTGCCCTTACGAGGACGCCGCCTTCTTGGGCGCAAAGCGGAAATACGTGGCCGGGCCTTATGAAGTCGCTCCTGTGTGAACGTTTAGCGGAGAGTAGCTTTATCGTAAGTGCCCTGTCATGGGTGGATATGCCTGTTGTGGTGCCCTCTTTGGCGTCTACCGAAATTGCCCATGCGGTTTTATAAGGGTCTCTTGACTCGCTTGACATGGGGTGAAGATTAAGCCTCTCTAAATCGCTGCGTTCCATGGGAACACAGATAAGCCCCCTTCCGTGCTTGGCCATAAAATTTATGGCGGCGGGATCTACCTTAGAGCCTGCCATGATGAGGTCGCCCTCGTTTTCACGCGAGGCGTCATCAATGACGATGACTATCTTGCCTTTTTTTAAATCCCCGACGACTTCGTTAATGTGGTTAAATTTCATATTTTGCTCTCGTTAAAAATTTCTGCCAAAAAAAATCCCCGGATTTCTCCGGGGTCATATATCACACTTTTGTGATCTCATCTTCTTCCATCCCGACTATACGGTCGGCCTCGGATTTCCACCGAATCAGCCCTTCGACTAGCGTAAGGGCTCGTAGGCTTTCACTACCGGTCGAGGTATCTCACCTCGCCCCGAAGACGTGATTGCATTGTAGCCTAGTCATTAAAAAATGTCAAGAAAAACAATTAATTTTGCGTAATACGGTTGCGGTGGCGTCAGGCGAATCGTCGGGCGTTTTTCGGTGGCGTCCTTCGCATAACGCAGCCGCAATCGCCTTACGTTTCGCCCGACGCCACCGCAACCGCCAGACGGAAAAAGAAAGTTATTCTTTATTTTCGGCGAGTTTGATGCGCTCTGAGATGGGAGGGTGGTCGTAGAACATGAACTTTACGAATTTCGACGGGTTTGGGTCGGCAAGGTTTTTGGACGCCAGTTTTTTCATGAGCGATATAAAGGCAATCGGGTTTTGGGTTACCTCAAGCGCAAAGAGGTCCGCTTTTCGTTCGAGTTTACGCGAGAACGCGTTTTGGAGCGGTCCCAGCAGGAACCCTGTTAAAAAAAGTACTAGCATAAATGCAGGAAACATTTTTATATCATGGATGTTTTTAGCGCCCAGGAGAATTACGAGCTTCGAGGAAACAAGATATAAGACATAAAAGGAAAAAAATATCGAAATGATCCCGAATGTAATCAATTTCCACATGTGCCGTAATTTATGATGCCCGAATTCATGGGCAAGCACCCCGACGATTTCATCGGTGGTAAACTCCTCGACTAAGGTGTCGGCAAGTATCACCCGCCTCGTTCTTCCGAGCCCTACGACAGCCGCATTTAGCTTTTTGGTTTTTTTACTCAGGTCTATTTTGTAAACATCGAGAAGCCTTACCCCGCACGCCTTTGAAAGTTCTATAATTCTATTCTTTAGCTTCGCCTCGACGGGGGAATACTTAAAGAATAAGGGTATGATAAGAACGGGGGTGACCTTAGCTAAGATTACCGTTATCCCGAACCAGGAAATAGCCATCCATGCCCACCATGTTGTAGCGAAATTTTGCAAAAATAGATAAAGAACATGCACGAAGAGTAAAAACATCGCAAAAGACAGAAGCCCGCTTTTTATGCCGTCCTTTAACCAGGCGAAAAAATGCTGGTTAGATAGGTTGAATTTATGTTCCAGGATAAAGGAGGAATAAAAATACAGAGGAAAGCTTAGTATATAGTGGGTAATGCTGAATGCGATTAGATATATCGTAAAAGCGTAATAGAAATTGGGCGTAACGGAATACGTAAAAGTTTTTAGGGGATTTGATATGATAATTTGAAAAAGCGCAAGATATACGACCACAAAGATTATATCGATTAATCTTAATCGTATCTTTGCGCTCTGGTATCTCTTGGCCTCAATAGATTTTTGAGGCATGAATCCTACTTCTTTACAAAACGCGAGGCTACGTTTCTTACTCGCGAGATTTCGTCGTTTAAAACAGTCCGTAGTGCCTCTTTTGCATCATCTGTGCCTATTTTTGCTAAAGAATCGGCTGCAGCAATTCTTACATTTGTGTTTTCATCCTGCAATAATTTTTTAAGAACGGGTACCGCTTCATTGTAGCCTAAATCACCCAGTGCAATGGCGCTATAAAGCCGAACTTCTTTAACCTTTGAGGTTGCGCTCTCCGATATAATGTCGAGGGATTCCCTGCATTTTATCCTACCCAACGAATGGATTGCCTGTATTGACTCACTTACATACGGGCCATTAGCAATTTTAGCAAGCGCGGGAACGCAAGCCTTATCGGCAATGGATCCGAGCGAACGCGCCACCTGTATCCTGACGCTCCAATCCGGATCATCTGTCATCTTTGAGAGCGCCCCAATGGCTCCTTTATACTTTATCTTGCCCAGGGCCTTTATCGCATACATCCGCATACTTGGGTCCTTGTCATCAAGAATTTCCATGAGCGCCCCGGCTGCGGCAGCATCACTTGTTTGTTCCAGTGACCTTACGGCATTAAACCGCACGGTACTGTCTTCGTCTTTTAGGCTTTGCTTTAAGGCTCCTGTAGCTTTTTTGTCTTTTATTCTACCCAGGGCCTTGGATGCTGCCCTTCGGACTTTTACATTTTCGCTTTTTAGCATTTCTATCAATACATCCGTCGCCTCATCGTCTTCTATTTGCCCCAGGATATTGATTATACGTATTTTTGCGCTGCCTGAGGTATCCGGTAAATATAAGGCGTTTGCCAGATAAGGCACGGCAACCTTACCCTCTCGTACAAGCTGAACGCGGGCTTTGTGGGCGTACTGCCTGTCATTAAGCAGGCGGATGCATTTTTTTATTTTTCCGTCCTTTATATACGAGACCGTGAAGTCTTGGGCGGAAACAATTTCAAAGAGATGAGCGCATAGAAACAACGCCAAAACCAGAACAATTGCTTTTTTCATGATACGTCCCTTTTTTTTCTGTAAGGCGTCCTGCCTTATTTATTTTTTTCTTTCCTGACCGAGGAAAGATCTTTTTTTCTACCTCGTGCGTCAGATTCTATTTTGCGTACTTTCTTCAAATAAGGATCGAGTTCCAAAATCTCTAATTTCTTTCTCGCGTTTAAAGAAACTACTTTTTTACCGATGTCGTAATAAAGTTTTTCCTTCTGCATGTTTAAGCCGACTATGTCAAGTTGGATTTTTCCTTTTTTTGAAGCCTTGACAATTTCCTTTTCGCTTTTTTTGGCCAAAATGCTTAGTTCTTTTCCGAAATTCTTGAACCTCACCTTAGCCTGATCCAGAAGTTTACTAAGGTCTTTCTGGGCTTTTTCTTTCTTTGCTGCCATGACGTCCTCCCTCCTTACTTATCTAATTAATATTGACTTCTTACTCTGCTTCCCATCGATACTTTTTGCTTATGCCGCGCTTTGAATTCTTGATAAATTCTATGAGATATTTTACTTCGGCGCCGTAACTTTGTTTAGACATCTCCTCTAGCGCCTGCGTTGTATTCAATCCGGACTTATAGAGCACTTTAAAGACTGCCCTTATCTCGCTTATGGCTGTGCGGCCGAAACCCGCTCTTTTTAAACCTACAATATTTATCCCGAATATGTACGATGGCCCCCGAGCAACCATATAAGGCGGAATGTCTTTATGCACTGCGGCGAATCCACTGATCATGGCGAGTTTTCCGATACTGCAGAACTGATGCACCGGGACGTTACCTGATATGAAAACCTGGTCTTCCACGTTAACATAACCGCCAAGCAGCGCTCCGTTAGCTAGAACTGTTCGATTTCCTACGACGCAGTTGTGTCCCACGTGGGAAGCTGCCATTAAAAAGTTTTCGTCGCCGATTTCGGTAGTCGTGGATTCTTTCGTTCCCCTGTGGATTGTTACATATTCTCTTATTATATTTTTTTTGCCGATTTTTAGAAAGCTCTTTTGTTCTTTGAAGGCCAAGTCCTGCGGAAGGTGCCCCAAAACAGCGCCCATGTGGACTTGGGTCCCTTCACCGATTTCGGTGCCGCTGCAGATGTAGGCGCGGGCATAAATCTTTACATTTTTAGCTATTTTTACGTCGTCTTCGATTATGGCAAAGGGGCCGATTTCTACGCTGGGATCTATTTTGGCGTGTTTACTTACAATCGCTTTAGGATGTGCTTTCATCTTGGATTATTTTTTCTCTAATTTGTTGATGATTTTATTTATAACTTCGGCAATAGGACGCAGGTCATCGTCTTTTCGAAGCTTCAGGCGTATTGAATAATCTCCTTTGGAAATCTTTGTCAAATCGTCTTCCAGGCGTTTAAGCGGGCCTATCAGCCGATGCGTCAAAATGATCCCTAGTATAAAAAGAAGAAAGATTACAACAGGCATGCCTAAAATAATCAGGAAATTAATTTTGTTTAAAACTGGAATTAAATTCTGCGCTATTGATTCAGGAATTGCAAGTTGTTCAGCCATAACCTGGAATATAAAGTAGTAGAGGCAACCCCCTACCAGGAAAAGGGGTATCATAATCGACAATAAAATCAATACAAGAAATTTAAACTGTAAGGGATTCTTCGTGAGGTATTTTATTCTCATTCGTAACCTATTTTTATTTCGTCATAAACGGCGTCTGCGCTCGTCTCGGTGGAATCTGCGTCAGTCATGAACGCTATCGCGCCGATTTTTAATCTCGGCTTTTCGCCAAATAATTTCACGAAATCTTCGTATATATCTCTTTTTTCGAATTGCCAGTCGTCCGAGGTTCCTTTTTCAAGCACCAAAACTTTGATGTTTTTTGAATACCCGCTTTGGCCGGAAGTTCCTTTTTCGAGCGTTTCCGACCATATGTATTCTATGGCCTTTGATTTTGTAAAAAAGGCGGCCGGCATCATTACGTAAACGCGCGCGGCGAAATCTTCCTCTTTTTTGCTCTCTATGCTTTCAGGGAGTTTCCTCTCGGGGAACTTGTCCACGCGCCACTTCCATCTTATCACGGGACGTTTGTTTATGTCCAGTTTTACCTTGCAATAAAGCGCGGAGGCGGTTTTTTGGCTTACTGCCCTTACGTAGGAGAGCTGATCGCCTTTTTCTATTGTATAGACGACCCTCCCTTTTAGCACCTTCTCTTCCCATTCCCGTAAAGAGTTTGCTGCCGAAAACGGAAAGTATTTTATAACGTCCTTTATGTCAAATCTGCCTTTTCTAAAAAGGTCTACTGTAATGTATCGATTCTTTATTACCGCAAACGGTGCAATGACAAGAATGACAAAAAACAAAATCCATAAGATGAGTTTTACGAAGAATATTTTTTTCATCGTAGCTTATTTTTGTCTCTACTAATAACCCGGTGAAAAATACCGGTCTAGTTTTTCTGGAATTTATCTACAACCAGAACCAGTAAAAGGCATGCGTTTGCCGCCATGAAGCACCCGATGGATGTATTGAAAAACGGCGCCAGTATAGCGAGGCCCATTAATTTCGATACCATTCCCGCTACCAGTAACGTAGAACCTAAAATCATCAAACTTCCTGTAGCTAAATTCATTTTAAGCTCCTTTGATTTTTTGTTAAAAAAATCATCCCGAGAACGCGCCCTATGGAAGCGTTCGAGGGGTCATAATAAAAAAACCCGGCAATTCGACGCTGATTTTGAATCAGCGCCGAATTGTGCCGGGTAAAGAAACATACGTCCTTTAGAAGCTTAGCTTCATAGTGCCAACGAGATCCGTAGCAACCGAATCTCCTTCGTCATTGTAGAAGCTGCCAGGGAAGAACCATGCCGCTAACACACCGAACGACACGTCTTCCGTGTAGTCCCAGGTGAGTCCGAGGTCAAGCTCTGTTCCCATGAAACGCTTGCGCTTGCTGTTGCTTGTATCTGCTGGTGCACCGCCACTTAGAATGCTGGCGGGGTATGCTGTGGCATGCTGCTGCCAGAAGAATGCGAGCCTTCCGTCTACTGTAATGCTATCACTTGGCTCTACGGCACCATAAATTATCGCTTGGTGTTGGTTGGTATAGGATGCATCTCCGAAGGTGTTTACATATGCGGTCCTTCCACCTATCCAGCCAAGACGAGTAAAGTTGTACTTACCGACGAATTCGCGGTAAGCGGTGTCAAATTTTCCTCTGTACATAGGGTCCCAACCGTTGAAGGTACTATCCGTTGCTACTGTCGGGTACTCTTCATCGTCACCGGAATAGAATATATATTCTGTTCCTATGACTGGTTTCCATGCAAAATCATCTACGAACTCTCTGCATTCAGCGCTAACGTCTACCGCCCATCCGAACCTTGATCTTTCGGACTGCTGGTTTCTGAATCCAACAAAATCGCCAAACTGCATGGCAAGTTCTCCGGATGCTGTCCATTTATCGATCGGATCAGCGCTTCCTCGTAGTCCAATCGTGTGCACAGTATTGTGCTGCTTTATGATGGTAGGTTGGATCTGGTTATCATTTTTGTAGAACCAATATCCTTCCATTTCCGCGTTGTAAGAATCAAAGAGATACCCGACGTTTACACCAAAGAGGTCTTCGTCATCCTTGGATCCGATTTCGTTTTCCCATATCTTTGCTGCAACTGCGTCGATTGTCCAAGGATCGTAGTCGAAGGTAGCCCTTATCGCGTCGAATGATGTCTGGACTGTGTATTCGTCTGCATTGATGTTGGCATAGTAATCTTTTAGATTCGCGCCAACGACAAAGCCCTTACCGAACCACATGTCCTGTCGACCGATTTTTAATGTCAATGGTGAATACAGGAACTCTTTGAGTTCTACATATGCGAGGTCCAAGCCAAGGTCGAATTCGTCCGGATCAGAGGTGTATGATACACCTTCACCGCGAACGAGCGTAACGTCTGTTGTGTTAATGCTTTTTACGGACGTATCCCAGCTTCTCTGGTTAAAGAGTCTCAGAACGGCCGAGACATTGTCTGTAAGATCCGCGTCGATCTGGACTTCGGCTGCCGACTGGAACCATGTCTGCCAGTCGCTTGTGCCAGGCTGTGGATTACCGGCTCCTATAGCGGAAGCGGTGCCCGGTACGGCTGGTTCTGCGTGATTTTGGTCAAGATCAAAATCATCGCGCGCTAATGCGCGGATTGTTAGATCTCCCGAAATCTTCACGCTCTGCGTTCCGGCATATACGCTTGTCGCAAGACAAAGCGTTATCCCTAAAACACATATCGTTCGAAATAGTTTCATTTTTCCTCCTGATTTAGTCATTATTTGTTTTAGCTTATATCTACTTAATCTGAGCTTTGTTAAGGCTCTTTCGTTATCGCTTTATATCTATAGGACCCCAGGCAATTATTTCGGCTGATCAATTTTATTTTTAATCTATTTCCTCCCCCCTTTCTTGCCGGTTTTCCATACTGCCTGCGCCTTTATAGAGCTAGCTTTTAGAAGGCTAACTTTTCAGTAAGTATACCACAAAAGCTAGTTTTGTCAAGATTGCGCGCCTGTTTATTATTTTGACCACAACATGAGTATATATACTTATATTAGCCTGCGTGGGTTTTCGGCTATTTTCCTAACATCTTTTTTCTTAACGCCTAAAGAGGTTAGGAATTTATCGCGCTTTCGGCTGCTGATTAGGTCTCCGGGCGCGTGGGTGTCCGTATTTACTAAGATAGGTGCGTTATGCTTTAGCGCTAGCCTGATAAGTCTTCTGTTTGTCTTAAGGTGGCTTTTTCTCGTGGTAATCTCCAGAAATACACCTTTAGATTTGGCCAGCCTTACGTCCCTTTCTTTTATCTTTCCTGGATGAGCCAATATGCTAACGCCCGCTTCGATGAAGGCCCTGTTCGTGCCGGGTATCACAGGTTCTGAAACAGTCTCTCCGTGGCCGACTACGATTTTAGCGCCTTTTCTTCGCGCGAATCTAACAAGGTCTTTTATGCACTCCGGCGGCACGTGCGTAATCTCGACGCCCGGGATAGATTTTATTTTCCAGTATTTGTTTAACATTTTACACGTCTTGACGATTCGCGGTATGATAAAATCGATGTTGGAAAAATCGGCGTGATCCGTTATGGCGATTGCTTTGTAGCCTTTGACTTCCGCGCGCCTCACAAGCTCACTCGGCAAAAGACATCCGTCACTCAAAAGCGAATGCGTGTGCAGGTCTATCATAATTCCACCCCTAGTTTCTAACGAGTTGACTCTAACCTTCCTATAATGGGAAAAGGATCTTAAGGAAAAACCGTAGGTTTCTCCTTCAATACAAGATTACTTTATTTTACTAACCTCCTATTAGGAGGGGATACAGGCCGCCACAGGCGGCCGTCATAAGGGGAACCTTAGGTCCCCCTTTGAATAAATTCGGTCGCAAGACCTTTTGCCGAAGGCAAAAGGCCGAGGACAAAAAAGCAAATACCGCACTTTTTTGTCCGAGGCCGAATTTGTATTAGAGCGTCCCTGGTCCGATTCGAACGGACGACACCAGGTTTAGGAAACCTGTGCTCTATCCAGCTGAGCTACAGGGACACAAGTTTTTCGTGACAATTATATCATACGGGAAAGGAATTGCAAGAGGTTTAACCCGGCAAAACTAACCGGGCTAGAATAGAATTTAATTAGGATCTGAAGAAAGAGGGTTAGTGCTGTCTACTGTATTACCGCCGCCGATTTGACTGCCTCCCGAGCCGCCGGCTTAACCCCACCAGTTATATTGGGCGGGGAGGTCATCTATAGTTGAGTCGTTCCTTATATCAAAATCGCCGCCTCCTCCTGTATTGTCAGTATGTATTGAGTTACGGCCTACTGCGTTTAATAGGCCCTGCACCTAAATCTACGTTGACAAAGGTGCTAACATACCAAATGTAAGTATTCTTAATATACAAGCGAAGGTTCTATATGATTCCGCATCTGTAGACATTATATACTGATTAACGGTTGCAAAATATTGAATGACATAAGCACTAATAGGCGTTTTGAAAATAACAAAAACACATAAGCCAACTAAAAGAATTATTGGCAATGCGAAGATACAAAAGAAAATATTATACCTTGTAAGTCTTTCAGAATAACGTAATTAGGTGAGGTTGTTAAAGCTACAAACAATGGCTTTTTGGGCTTATTCATTAATCTCATTCACTAAGCCGCTATCTAATAAATATCCAACAATTGCTTCAGCTACCAAACGATTTCCTCTCTTATTCCAATGTCGCTCAGGAAAATAATACATGCTTTCTCCAGATAATGCATGTTTTTTTAACACAGGGGTAAGATCTAGAACATGGATGCCTAAATCCCCACAGGTATTTCTTATAACGTCATTGGGGAGAAAGATATCATATTTCTCCCCTTCACAGTTGTGTGCTTTTTTTATACTACTCCAATATATATTATCATAAACCTGATATATGGTAGGCGCTATTATAACGAGGAAACTAGCATCATTTTCACTGGAAAAGTGATAAGTTTTTTCAATAATCGCACTCATAAGACGATATGTTTCGGCAATTCTGGCATCGGGTTTTTTCTTAAATAATTTTATTTCTTGAAGTCTTACGATATCAGTTTTATTTTTATTAAGAAACCTATCGCGAATAAAACTCAGATGGAAATTGCCAAAAGAAATCAGCGCTTTTCTTTTCGGCTCTTGGTCTACCTTTTTAGATAATGGAACAGAGATATTCTCAAAGATTATTTCACCATCTTTATCAAATCTAGCTAACGGGCTTTTTTTATAACCCAAATGAGTGTCAAGCATGTCAGTGAAGTCATTGCCGATAAAAATTACCATAATTACTATATCGGGTTCATATTTAATCGCTCTATTTTCAAGCATAAGAAATTCCTGCTGTGGCCCAAAACTGTCAACTCCAAAATTAAGAACCTGCCAGTTGCGGGGCAATAACTTTTCCATGACTTCTGTAAAAACATTCTTTAAATCTACATTTACATTTGAAGTAAAAGAATCTCCTAAAACCACAATGCGTTTTTTTCCTTCAGGTTTTTTTATACTATATTCCATATCTCTCATACCAGCAGAATTTGTATTTACAATGGTTGATTTTTTATAACGGAGAACACTGCGACAACTTATGTTTGGAATAAATTCCCAACCTAATAAACTATTATATCGATAGAGCGGTTTGGGTTCTGCTGTAAGAGGTGGAAAGAGATTAAACGCTCTAAAGAAAAGTTCTAGCATAAAAAAAGTTAATATTATACTTCCGAATAGTAAACTTAAATTAGATACTATTCTAGCAATGTTTGCAGATTTTCGTTTGTAAAGACAAATTGTCCCCGAAGAAATCAATATTATCTGAAAGGAATATATCATTATCCTAGTAATAGGGCTTTCTATTCTTCTGTCAGGAGAAAATAAAAAAGCTAGTATTTTTACATTAATCGTTAAACCTATAAGTAGAAATAGGATTCCGATTAAAGCCAGCTTAGGAAGAGAAAATACTTTTAATCTTTTCATCAAATGTGTATTATTTTACAATCTTTGGTTAATGATAGTAGTCATATGTGTTTAATCTTTATGATTTTTCAACTATCTTTTTTTGTTTGTTGTATTATTATAACATAAAGGAAAAGCCCCCGTAACTTATTTTATTACAAGGGGGTAGATTTAAAGCTCCCCCCCCCCTTTTTTTTTATCAGCGAGTTCAGAACTGCTTGTATATCAGAGGAAGTGGAGAAGTTGTGCAAAGAGATGGCTTCTATCATTCCTTAGGATGTGTTTTAAAAAATTCCCACATAAGGTCGGTGGCGGAAAATCAGGGATTCGCTATCAGTCTATGGGATTTGTTATAACACTTTATTATGTTACTGTAAACTTAGAAATGGCTGAACAGCGTTTAAGTGGGTATACAGGGGGCTTTCCAAAAAGTTGTAATGGCAAGGATCAGAATCTGGTGTCCAATAGTGTCCAGTCTACAACCGAATAGACCCTAATTAACCCTAATTGAGCCTAATTGAAAATTGTCGTAAGTCTTTATGGAATAACGTAATAGGTTGGTTTTGTTGAAGTTACGGAAAGTGGCTTCATGGGTTTAGGAAACCTGTGCTCTATCCAGCTCAAGCTACAGGGACACAAGTTTTTCGTGACAATTATATCACATTTTTTTAGCACTGTGTCAAAAGATTTTCTCACATCGGCGCATTATCTGCCGGTCCTTTGTGTTTACGTTTATATATATGCACTTTATCTATAACCTTGTCTAATTGGTAATTTTCTTCAAGATGGCTATTGAAATAAATGTCGATTTCTTTAGATAGAATTGTTTCCCTTTTCCTTAGAATTATATAGGAAGGCTTAAGGGATAATATTTTTTTAACCTCTTCGTAAGCGTTAATGCCCAGCTTTTTTTCATGTGATTGCGCATGCATTAATACTAGTGGAAAAGAATACTTGGTAGGGATTTTGGCTTTTGTCAGAAAATATATTATAGGTTCATAATTAGGGACATAGATATATTCGGAGCTACTAAGGTTCGGGCGTACATAGTCGCTTATTCGGGCGGGGGTATCATTTAATCTGAACTTATCTTGAGATAAAATTATTTTTCCAAAATATCTTATATTATCTTGCACGACAAAAGCCATCTCGACGCTTATGAGTATGATGATAGAGGCCACTAATATTTTATTCACCTTGGAGTAAATAATTTTTCCGATAAAAATCCCGCCCAAAAGACATATGGCGGGCAATTCCTGGATAAATAGGTGCGTGAAAAATCTACCATGCAGCACTATGCCTAACAAAACGGAGATCGACCATAATATAAGAAAACCTATTTTCTTATCTTTGCCGTAAAACCCCGATAAATATGCGAATATAGAAAGCACGGCCAATAAACATATCCCCCAAATTACAATAGCAGCGTGATATAAAAAATCACTTAGCCTATTCATAATTAAACCAGGGGCGAAAGACTGCGCGATATACTGGAATGACTTGCTAAAATATACGACCATGAATTTATCCATAAGGCCATTGTAGTAAAAATAAGCCATGAAAATAAAAAGAGGCGTTAAAAATCCGAGGCAAAATATTGATGCGTTTTTCATGCTTTGTGATAACCCATTTTCATTTCTTTTCATTATAAGAATAAATAATAATAGCGGCAAGAAATGAAATATACTTATTATATTTATATTAAACGCAAGGCCTAAGGATATTCCCGCGATAAAAAAGTAAACGGGTTTCGATTTTAAAAAAAGGATTATATAGGCGCCTATTAGAACCGGCAGGAGAAAAAATATTTCAGAATTCGATGCCAGGGCCGCAAGATTAGCGCAAGAAGTTGCTACGACAAAAAATATCGAAGCAAAAACACCGCTTGTTTTATTAAGCAATTTTTTGCCGATAAAAAATATAAGTAGCGCGCTAAACCAGATCCAGACACATGTAAATAGTCTTAACCCCAACATTGAATGGCCCGTTACTTTTATGATGAATGCAAATATGAGATATAATAATGGGCCTTTGTAATCCCAGAAATCCTTGTATAGGATTCCCCCATGTAAAATATTGTCCCCGCCCAATAAATACATGCTTTCATCCCAATCTATTACGGATTTATCGTAAGAGGGAGATCGTAGGATAAGTATAAGAAGAAGTAGAAGGAGGGCGTATCCGATTAGACTCGTTTTGCGGCTTATCATGCCATTTTTCTATTCCTTATCGTATTTTATTAGAGAAAAAACCGGGATGTTTTTAATTTTATCGCGGCCTTTTAAAAACTCGAGCTCGATTACAAACGCGGCTTCCACCGGTTCGCCGCCCAATTTCTCGACTAAATCGATCGCAGCACATGTCGTTCCGCCCGTAGCTAAAAGGTCATCCAGAATAAGAATCTTTTTTCCTTTTTCGAATGCATCTTTATGAATCTCTAGCGTATCCTGTCCGTATTCAAGATTATAAGTCGCGCTGTGTGTGTCATAAGGCAACTTGCCTTTTTTCCTGACAGGCACAAGCCCTGCACCCAACGTGTACGCGAGGGCGGAGCCAAAAATGAATCCGCGCGACTCAACGCTCACGATGTAGTCGATGTGTTTTTGTTTATACCTTTTCGTGAATTCATCAATAACATGTTTAAATTTATCGCCGTTGCCGATAAGGGTAGTGATATCCCTGAAAACGATTCCCCTCTTAGGAAAATCAGGGACATTGCGAATGAATTCTTTTAAATCTTTCGCCATGTGATCCCCATTCCTTTCTTTTTTATCCCCCTATGTTCCATTCTTTCTTTAGCCATTTTTCTTTCCTGTTCTTCGCCGAGGTCTTTATTGGCCTCTTCTTCCTGAATCATGTACTCACGTAGTTTTCTCATGGCTACGCTTTCGATCTGGCGCACCCTTTCTCTTGTTATACCAAAATGTTCCGCAGTCTCGCGGAGCGTGTGTTTTATACCGTCTTTTAAGCCAAAACGTAAACTCAATATTTTTCTTTCGCGGTCCGACATCTTGTGCAGGAGGTCTTTTATTCTTTCGTGAAGTAGAAAATTACTGAGCTCCCCGACTTCTTTTGCCACCTTCTCGTCTTCTATCAAGTCCATAAATTCCGTCGAACCTGTTGCGTCAACGGGGGCATTTAAGCTTGAGACGGTGTTGGCCATCTTGTTAAGATGTTTTACGCGGGCTATGGGCATCTTCATTTTTTTTGCGACCTCGTTAAGGCGCGGTTTTCTTTTAAATCTGTGCGAAAGCTGGCCCGTAACCTTTTTAAATCTCATGAGAAGCTCTATAACATAAACGGGTATCCTGACGGTTTTACCCTGATTTGCTATAGCCCTTGTGATGTACTGCTTTATCCACCATGCCGCGTAAGTGGAAAATCTATAACCCTTTTTATAGTTATATTTTTCCACCGCTTTCATGAGCCCCAGATTTCCTTCTTCTATAAGGTCAAGCATCGGAACCCCGAGGTAACTATACTTTTTGGCAATATTGATGACAAGCCTAAGATTAGACTGAATCATTTTTTGCCTGGCATGTTCGTCGCCTTTTTCTATTTTTTTGGCAAGCGATACCTCCTCCTCCGCAGTGAGAAGAGAAAGATGCTTTATATCCTTTAGGTAAAGACGTATATTATCCATAGGCACCCTTATTTTGTTATTTTTTTGTTTTCTTAGACTTCACTACTGCCTGTGCCGCTGCCAATCGCGCGATTGGCACCCTGAAAGGCGAACAGCTTACATAATTGAGTCCCAGCCTGTCACAGAATTCTACGGATTTTGATTCTCCGCCGTGCTCGCCGCATATTCCTATTTTTAGGTCTTTTCGGACTCCGCGTCCTTTTTTCGTGGCAATTTCCATAAGTTGGCCGACACCACGCTGGTCCACTGTCTGGAACGGATCGTCCTTCAATATGTCTTTTTCGTAATAGTAGTAGAGGAATTTTCCGGCGTCGTCACGCGAAAGCCCGTAGGTTGTCTGCGTAAGGTCGTTGGTTCCGAAGGAAAAGAATTCCGCCACTTCCGCTATCTCGTCTGCGGTTAACGCAGCGCGTGGAAGCTCGATCATCGTGCCAACGGAATATTTTACCTTTTCGCTGTATTCGTCCATAACCTTTTTGGCGGCGGCGCGGACAACGCCCGCCTGTTGTTTGAGTTCGTTTACATGCCCCACAAGGGGTATCATGATCTCCGGCTTTACTTCAATGCCGGATTTTTGAACTTCACACGCTGCCTGGAAAATTGCCGTTACCTGCATATAGGTAATTTCAGGGTAAAGGATTCCGAGCCTGCAACCCCGTAAGCCCAGCATGGGATTCACTTCCTTGAGATACTCGATCTTTGCTTTAATCTTTTCCACGCTGACATTCATGAACTCCGCCATTTTCTTTATTTCTTCGTCCTGGTGAGGTAAGAATTCGTGTAACGGCGGATCAAGCGTCCTTATGGTGACCGGATGGCCCTTCATGACTTTGAAGATTTCGGTAAAATCTTTTTTCTGGATCGGCAAAAGTTTCGTTAACGCTTCTTTTCTGCCTGCCTCGTCGTCGGCCAAGATCATTTCCCTCATCGCCTCGATCTTGCCTTCCCCGAAAAACATGTGCTCTGTCCTGCAAAGCCCTATGCCCTCGGCTCCGAATGCAAGCGCCGTCAGGGCCTGATCACCCTGGTCTGCGTTTGTGCGTATCTTGAGCCTTCGCCTCTTGTCGGCCCACTTCATAATTTTGTCGAAGAGTTTGTACATTTCTGACTGTCCGGGTTCCAGCGTTTTTTCGATAAGAACCTGCAAAATTTCCGAAGGATTGGTTTTTATCTGACCCGAAATAACTTCTCCGGTTGCCCCGTCAATCGAGATAAAATCGCCTTCCTTTATAACAGCGTCCTTTACCTTCATTTCTCTTGTAGTGTAATTTATCTCAAGCGCACCGCAGCCGGCTACGCAAACCTTGCCCATCTGCCTGGCAACAAGCGCAGCGTGTGAGGTCATACCTCCGCGCGCTGTTAGAATACCAACGGCCGCGTTCATGCCGGTAATGTCTTCCGGGCTTGTCTCTATGCGGACAAGGATTACTTTTTCTCCTCTTTTAGCCCACTCTTCGGCGTCAACTGCGTTAAAAACAACCTTACCACAGGCTGCGCCCGGCCCTGCGTTAAGCCCTTTAGCCAGGAGCTTGCCGGTCTTTATGATGTTTCTTTTCTCATCCAAGTCGAATATCGGCCTTAAAAGCTGATTTAGCTGTTCGGGTTCTATTCTTTGTAAGGCTTCTTCTTCCGAAATTAATTTTTCATCTACCATGTCCACTGCGATTTTTATGGCGGCGAGGCCTGTTCTTTTCCCTGCCCTTGTCTGCAGCATCCATAATTTACCTTTTTGGATGGTAAATTCCATGTCCTGCATTTCTCTGTAATGCTTTTCCAGCTCTTTATGAATCTTAAAAAGCTGGTCGTATGGTTTTTTGAGCTGTTTTTCGAGTTGTATAATCGGCTGGGGGGTACGCGTACCTGCTACAACGTCTTCACCCTGCGCATCCAGGAGATATTCACCGTAGAACTTTTTCTCACCTGTCGCCGGATCGCGCGTAAAAGCGACCCCGGTTCCTGAATCTTCGCCCATGTTGCCGAAAACCATCGATTGAACGTTAACAGCCGTTCCCCAGATCTCGGGTATCTTGTTTATCCTCCTGTATGCAATCGCCCTTTCATTATTCCATGATTCAAAAACCGAACCGATTGCAGCCCAGAGTTGTTCATACGGATCTTCGGGGAATATTTTTCCGGTTTTATTTTTTATTTCTTCTTTGTATAATTTAACTAATCTTTTCAGGTCTTCGGTTTCGAGTTCCAGGTCGAGTTTGATTCCCTTTTCACTTTTCACCTTGTCCATTATTACTTCGAATGGATCATGCTCGTCTTTACCCTTTGGTTTAAGCCCCAGGACAACGTCGCCGAACATCTGCACGAATCTTCTGTATGCATCGTATACAAAGCGTTCGTTCTTGGTTTGCTCAGTCAGGCCTTTTACCGTGACATCATTCAAGCCCAGATTGAGAACTGTATCCATCATTCCCGGCATGGAGACGCGTGCGCCGGATCGAATAGAAACCAGAAGCGGGTTTTCCTTATCGCCGAATCCTGCACCCATTGCCTTTTCTACTTTTTTGAGCGCATCTAACACGTCCTGCTTCAACTGGGAGGGATATTTTTTGTTATTATCATAATAATAGGTACAGACGTCCGTTGAAATCGTAAATCCCGCAGGAACGGGCATTCCGAGATTGGTCATCTCCGCTAAGTTTGCGCCTTTTCCTCCGAGAAGATTTTTCATTGCCGATTTGCCGTCAGCTTTTCCGTCTCCGAAAAAATATACGAACTTTTCTTTGCTTGCCTTAGTTTTCTTGCCTGCCTTTGCCGTCATCGCCATTGTTCCTTTCTCCTTTTCTTACTTTACTTTTTCATCTACATATTTTTTTAACATGTCCACACTGATTCTTTCCTGTTTCATCGTATCCCTGTCACGCACCGTTACTTTCTTATCTTCCAGGGAATCTACGTCTACTGTAATGCAGTACAATGTCCCTATTTCATCCTGCCTTCTGTAGAGCCGGCCTATGGATGCGGTATCGTCATACTGAACCTTGTAGTCTCCCCTTAAATCTTTGTAAATATCTTTCGCCAATTTCACGAGCTCGGGCCTATTCCTTAATAAAGGAAGCACCGCAGCCTTTATTGGCGCAAGATATTTATGAAAATTCAAAACTACCCTTTTGTCGTTGCGTACTTTTTCTTCCTTGTACGCGTCCAGTAAAAACGCGAGTACCGCCCTGTCAACGCCGCCGGAGGGCTCTATGACGTGCGGGGTAATTTCCTCATTCTTGACTTCATCAAAATATGTAAGGGACTTGCCGCTTACTTTTGAATGCTGCTTAAGATCAAAATCGGTCCTGTGCGCTATGCCTTCGAGTTCTGACCATCCCATCGGAAATAGAAATTCTATATCGTAACAGGCTTTTGCATAATGCGCAAGTTCATTCTTGGCGTGTTCGCGAAGTTTTATATTTTTTTCGTTTATGCCGTACTTTTTGTACCAGTTAAATCTTTCATTAACCCAGTATTCAAAACACTTGTCGCTTTCCTCCGGGCGCGTAAAATATTCCAGCTCCATCTGTTCGAATTCTCTGGAGCGAAACGTAAAGTTACCCGTAGTAATTTCGTTTCTAAAAGCCTTACCTATCTGCGCGATTCCGAAGGGAAGCTTCTTTCGTGAACTTACTAAAACATTTTTAAAATTAACGAATATTCCCTGAGCCGTTTCCGGCCTTAAGAAGGCTTCGCTTGATTCTGATTCCAGGGACCCGATAAAAGTTTTAAACATTAAATTGAACGGACGCGGCCCGGTAAACTCACCCTCGCATTCGGGGCACGACTTCGTCTTTAAAAGGTCGTAACGGAATCTTTTCTTACATGATTTGCAGTCTACCAGTAAATCTTTGAAATTCGTGACGTGACCCGAGGCCTTCCAGACATCCGGATGCATGAGTATGCCGGCATCCAGGCCTTCTACGTCGTCTCTTTGGTATACAACGCTTTTCCACCACAAATTCTTTACGTTATTTTTAAGCTCGACTCCGAGAGGGCCGTAATCCCAGACACTACCCAATCCACCGTATATTTCGCTACTCTGATATACAAACCCGCGCCTTTTACATAAAGACGATATCTTGCTTAAATCTGTCATTTTCTCTTCTTGCATCGTTATAACCCAACCTTTCCGATAAAGTCCATGCTCCTGGGCCTTATATCCAGATGGTAGTTAATGAAGTTTTTTAAAAGCCCTTCAACTTCACTACCTACCCTTTTGGCAACTTTTATGTTTTTTACTTTGTCAAACGGTAAATCTTTTATGTGCATAATAAAATTAATCGTGCCCGCCAGAATCGGCACCGCGCGCCTGTCTTTCGCAAAGCACGCCTCGCATAAAACCCCACCCCGTGAAAGGCTGAAACGCGCTCTTTTCTTTTCAATGCTCTTGTCGCAATTAACGCAAGAAGCCAGTCTCGGTGTAAAACCTAAAATCGACAATAATTTTATTTCAAAAATCCTGGCTACCCTTTTCGGGCTTGCCTTGGTCGAAAGAAGCTCCATGCAATCTTTTAAAAGTTCATAAAGTGCCAGGTTTCTTTCGCCAATACCGGTTACCCTGTCCAAAAGCTCTATAAGGTATGTCGCGTAAGAAATTCTTTCAAGCGACTCCCTTACCTTCGGAAAGAAATTTAAAAGCTCGCATTGCGAAAGAAAAAAAATGTTTTTCTTTCTCTTTTCGTAAAACACAATTTCGTCAAGCACAAATAGCTCGTACGAACTTAAAGACCTCTGTTCCGGACTTCTCGCGCCTTTAGTAATAAGCTTAAGCTTTCCGAAATCCCGCGTATATATCGTAAGAATCAGGCTTGTTTCTCTTAAGTCTTCGCGCCTGAGTACAAAACCTTGTGTTTTCTGAACTGCCATTTCATTTCCGGTATTTCACTTACGGCTTTTGACTCTTGAGGTAACGGTGCCGCTTGAAACTACAAGCTTAAGCCCCTCTTCTACTGTCATGTCAAGAAACTTCATTTCGTTTCTAGGCACCATGAGAAATACGCCGCTTGTCGGATTCGGGGTTGTGGGAACAAAAATACTTACTAGTTCCTTACCTGTAAAGTTTTGCATTTCCCTGGTTCCCTCACCCGTAACAAAGCCTATGGAATAAATACCCTTTCTCGGGTATTCAATTAAGACTACTTTTTGGAAAAACGCTTTATCCTTGCCCAGGAACGCCGAGCCTATTTCCTTTATGACCGAATAAACTTTACCGATCATCGGGACCCTTATAAACATTCTTTCGCCGAATGAAAATAATTTACGCAAAAATATAATGTTTGCCGCCCAGCCTACAATCGAAATAAGAAGTACCACAATCACAAAAACTAATACTTTTGCAATGTACAGGCTGTGCTCGGTCAGGTAGGGATTCAGGTTCAGGAGTTTCACCAGGGGATTTAGTATAAAACTATTGATCTTGACGGCTAAGAATCTTACAACTATTATCGTAAGGGCGACGGGTAAGAGAATTGCAACGCCTGTTATGAAATTATTTCGTATTTTCGTAAACATGAAAGCCTCCCTGCCTGCCGATAGGCAGACTATAATAACAACTGGAATATAAGCGAGGTCACAAGAATACCTAAAACAGCGCCTGATGCAACCTCTATCCTGTTGTGAACGCTATTCGTCAGCCTGTGACGGGCTATTAGAAACGCCATGACGAAAGTAAGTATGATTATAAGCACATTTCTTGTGGAAAAAGCTATAACCGTCCACATGGAAAAGGCAAAAGCGGAATGGCCACTGGGCATGCCCCCTCTAAAAGGTGTGCCCTTGTGAAAAAGTATTTTCCCCACCAGAACGAGAAAAAGAAGAACTAAAAATGCTATAAAAGTTACATGCCAGGGCGTATGAATCGCCTCACTAATCCCCTTTTCGATAGCAATAGAGAATCGTTTCGAAAATACTATATAGCCTACGGCCGCGGCATTTAAGGCCGCCAAGAATACGGCCCCCGCCGTTACGTCTTTTATAACGCGCGCAAGCGGATGATAAGCGTCTTTGATGAGATCGATCGTAAGCTCTATGGCAGTATTCACCATCTCCAATGCAAGAACCAGCATGATGGATATCAAAAGTAAAAGCAAATCCACCTTCGGCAGGCTAAGATAAATACTTAAAACAATAACAAGTGTCGCAAGGAGAAAATGCAAGCGCATGTTTCGCTGCGTTCGTAAGACATGGAGAAATCCCTCCACCGCGCTATTTAAGCTTTCAACAAGCCTTTGTTGTTTTTTCCTTGCCATCTTCTTACTATCCCCTTACTGTTTGTTTGAAAAATTTTTGTTCTAATTTTCTGATTTTACTTTTTTCTTTTGCGGTTTTGTCTCCGAATCCCAGAAGATGAAGTGTCCCATGTATGACATACAGAAAAAGTTCCTTACGAAAACTGGTCTTAAAGCGTGAGGCATTCTTTCGGGCCTCCGGAGATGAAATATAAACGTCACCGATAAGTTTTTTCTTGCCTGAAATAGATTTTTCTTCCAGGATAAAGGAAAGAACATCCGTAGCGCGGTTCCGGTTCATATATAATTTATTAAGCGTTCTTATCCTCCTATTACTCACAAACGTTATGTCAATAAGCGCATTTCGTATTTTATTTTTTCGAAGAACGAAAACAGCTATTTTTTTTACGGTTTTTTTATCTATCCTTGCTTCTCTACTTAGATTGCTTACTCTTATTTTTAAGGGCATTCTGTCTTTCTTTTTTCGTCTTCACTTCCGGGTATTCAAGTCTTACATGAAAAACGCCTGTCAACACCCTAACAAAGCTCTCCGCGATTTTGTGCAAGTCTCTCAAGGTGAGATCGCATTCGTCGAGTTGTCCGTCTATGAATTTATTATTGATTATCTTCTGCACGAGCCCCCTTATGCGCGCCGGTGTCGGATCACTTAACATGCGGGAAGACGCTTCGACTGAATCCGCCAGAAGCACGATCGCTGTTTCTTTAGTTTGGGGCTTAGGTCCTGGATACCTGAATTCTTCCTCTTTTAATTCTTTTTCGGATTTTACTTTTTCAAGAGCCCTCTGGTAGAAGTAATATATAAGGCCCGTACCGTGGTGCTGTCCTATAAAATCTATAATGGCGTCGTTTAATTTGTGTTTTTTAGCAAGCTCGATACCGTCTTTTGCGTGATTTGTGATAATGAGAGCGCTCATTGACGGCGTAAGCTTGTCATGTTTTGAGGGAGTACCTGATTCGTTTTCCACGAAATAGGCTGCTTTCTCTGTTTTTCCTATGTCATGATAATAAGCCCCGACTCTGGCAAGCAGTGAATTTGCGCCGATTGAGTTACACGCCTCCTCGGCGAGATTGCCGACAAGAATGCTGTGGTGATAGGTACCCGGCGCTTTTATTGTCAGTTCTTTTAATAAAGGGTTACTTGAATCCGAAAGTTCAAGAAGCGTTATGTTGGTAATAAGATTAAAGGTGTATTCAAAAACCGGTAAAAGCCCTATAACAACAAAGCTTGACATAATACCGTTGGCTATCCCTGATATGCCGGCGGCGAAGGTTGCTTCCTTCGCCATATTATTCAAAAAGCCCACGCCTACTATGCAGAAAAAGTTTACGATAGATACTATAAATCCGGCAAAAAATATTTGGGAGCGTTTCTTTGCGCCACGAACCGCATATATACCCAGGGCGCTACCCATAAAAAGAACAAGCGTAAGCTCTAATTTACCGCCGGCAATAACACCTATGTAAATACTAAGCATAAGGCTCGTGACAAAAGCAACGTTGACATTTAGAAGAAGAACCAGCATCATGCCGACACCGGCAAGCGGGATGAGATACCCCGGCTGCTGCGATTGAATAATTACAAGAGACGCCAAGATAGCCAGGAATGCATTTATGGCAATAAGTAGAATACGCTTCGGTTTCTCAATTATTTTTTTCTCGGATAATATTAAATAAAGTGCGGCAACAAACACAAGCCCGATAAGAAGCATAAAAAGGCCCGAAAGATACGAGGTTCTGTTTACGATAAAATGCACACGTGTTATCTGGGTGAGTTTTACAATGTCATCTTTTGTTACCTTTTTACCTTTTTCAACGATAAGTTCGTTCTTTTTTACCGTTTCTCTCCTATATATGACCGGGGCATCTTCTCTTGCCTTTGCCCTTCTTTCTTCGGTCTCCTCGTTGTTTAGCCTTGTATTCGACGCCACGTCCTTCTTAATAAGATTGTAAACGGCACTCCGGGTTTGTCTACCTTTTGGGATTAACCTTTCTAAGGTATCCTGAACAATTCTTTTTGCCTCTTTTTCGTCAACAAGTTCCTTTGCTTTAGGTTCCCTTTCTATTTTGTAGCGCATATTCCTGATTAAAACCCTTTGGTCTTTTTTTTCTAAAAGCGCTGTTTTATTCTCTTGCGTAACTACGCCTACCAAAAATATATTCTCAAGCGCGTCCTTGGCGATTTTACGCACTCTATCGACGTCCTTTAACTGGAGGAATATCGTAGCGTCCTTATTGGATAATTCAAAATCTACCTTTGCTTCCAGCGCCTCAGTTTTTTCTTTTTCGTCTAAGTCGGGAATCCGCGATGTTTCTTTTACCTTATTGAAAAAATTATCCAAATCGGCGAATGCTGCGTCCTGCACGGATGAGTCTATGTCGAGCACAGACGGAATTCTTGCTTCAAACTCTATCCGGGAATTTTCGGTTTCCTCTTTGTCGATTTCAGTAGGATAGGTAAAATCATACGGCGCGTATATCGTCCGCATAGATATGTCCGCTTCTTTAAGCCGCGAAAAAGACGGCGCGCTTCCAACGTACAGAATCGCAAACGTCGCCATGCAGAATCCTGCAACAATAAGAGAAGAGTAGAAGACCCTGCTTTTATACATTTCCTTTAACTTAAACATTTCGCCTATTTTAAACATAATTACTCCGCTTTTTTTGCGTTAGCGTATGCCTTGATTATCTCCTGCACTAATTCGTGCCTTACGACATCTTCCCCTTTTAAATATACAAATTTTATACCATCGATATTCTTTAAAATTGACTGTGCCTCTACTAATCCTGAAACGCTACCTTTCGGTAGGTCACTTTGCGTTATGTCGCCGGTTATAACGGTTTTTGAATCAAACCCGAGGCGCGTAAGAAACATTTTCATTTGTTCAGGTGTTGAGTTTTGCGCTTCGTCCAATATTACAAATGAGTCGTTCAATGTCCTTCCCCTCATGTAAGCTAGCGGAACGACTTCAATAACCCCCCTTTGAATATAGCTGTGTATCATGTCGCTTTCCACCATGTCGTAGAGGGCGTCATACATCGGCTTAAGATAAGGATTTATCTTATCATTTAAATCACCCGGAAGATAACCGAGTTTTTCTCCGGCTTCTACCGCAGGGCGCGCCAGTATGATTCTACTTACTATTTTTTTCTTAAGGGCGTTTATGGCCATGGCCATGGCAAGATATGTCTTGCCTGTGCCCGCAGGGCCTATGCAGAACACTATGTCGTGTTTCCGTATACCGTCTATATACGCCTTCTGGCCGTTACTCTTAGGAACAACGTATAACTTCTTGGAAGAAACCTCAACTCTATCCAGATAGATGTCGTGAAGTTTAATTTTCTTGTCTTCTTTTATGGATTTTATCGCGTAAGTTATATCCTGTTTTTTAATTTGATTTCCTGCGCGGATGGTTATGAGAAGTGCTTCTATAACACCTGCGGCTTTAGAAACACCGTCTTCTTGGCCTGACAATCTCAATATACCTGCGCGTAGCACAGAGCCTATGCCGAAAGATTTCTCGATTAATTTTATGTTCTCATCGTGGTTACCGAGTAGGTTCCGCGCTTCCGAATCATTGCTTAGACGAATATCTTTACTCACCTGGTATCCCCTTTATTTAACCCATTCTTCTTCTGCTACTTCTTCCTCTACTATTACCTTGCCACTTCTTTTGGGTTCGAAATTCGTAGCCTCGGACGCATCTTTAGAGCCAGTGGTTTCTTCACCAGGCAAAATAGGAATTTCGACATCTATTCCGATCATGGTCCTTTTAAGGTTTTCCCGCGCTCCGGCAGGAGGCGGCGTCCCCAAAAGATACCCCCTGTTCCCCTGCTGCATCTCTTGGTCAACCCTATCTTTTTCAACTATACGGGTTGACACATTCGAACAGCCGGCCAGCGTCACGCCGGCTAAAAGTATTATAACTATTACAAGCTTCATCCTCGCCTCCTTATTTACTCTTTTTTATATGCAACTCTTTTAATTGCTTATCGTCAACGTCTGAAGGCGCGCCCGTCATCGGGCAGACGGCCTTCTGTGTTTTCGGAAAAGCTATGACATCGCGAATGCTGACTGACTTCGTAAAAATCGTGGTAAACCTGTCCAGGCCGAACGCTATCCCGGCGTGCGGGGGCGCGCCGTACTGAAACGCGTCCATAAGGAACCCGAAACGCCTATTGGCCTCTTCTTTATCGAGGCCTATTATTTTAAAAATCTTCTCCTGGAGATCGCGCCTGTGTATTCTTATGCTTCCGCTGGCTATCTCCTGGCCGTTTATGACAAGGTCATAAGACCGCGCGCGGACGCGGCCGAGATCTTTTCCGTCCAGAAGCTTGGCGTCTTCTTCTTTGCAGGCGGTAAACGGGTGATGTTCCGAATCCCACCTATTTTCTTCATCGTTACGTTTAAATAGCGGAAAATCCGTTATCCAGAAAAGGTTAACCTTATTTTCATCTATGAGATTCGATTCTTTTGCGATTTCAAGCCTAAGGCTCCCCAGGACACCAAGCGCAATAGCTTTTTTGTCGGCTACGATAAGAATAAGGTCGCCCTCTTCGGCTTTTGCTTTTTCTTTTATGGAATCCAGTTCTCCTGCCTCGAAAAATTTATCTATGTTGGATGATAATTTTCCTTTTTCGCACTTAAGATACGCCAGGCCGCCTGCACCGTAATCCTTGGATTTCGCGATTAACGCGTCCAGTGCCGATCGGCTTAATTTTGAATAACCCTTTGCATTTATCGCGCGTATGGTGCCGCCTTTTTCCAGGGTTTTCTTGAATATATTAAATTTCGTGTTTTTTAATATTCCTGAAAGATCCGTAAGCTCCATGCCGAATCTTCCATCAGGCTTATCCGTGCCGAATCTCTCCATTGCCTCAGCGTATTTTAACCTTGTAAAAGGCGTAGGAATATCTATGCCGGATACGGCCTTGAATACTCCGCTTATCAAGCCCTCTGAAAGTTCGAATATATCGTCTTCGGTTACAAAGCTCATCTCAAGATCAAGCTGCGTGAATTCAGGTTGCCTGTCTTTGCGAAGATCCTCATCCCTAAAGCAACGCACTATTTGAAAATATCGGTCAAGCCCGGAAACCATTAGAATCTGTTTGAAAAGCTGAGGTGACTGGGGAAGCGCGTAAAATTTACCCGGGTTAAGTCGTGAGGGAACAAGGTAATCCCGCGCGCCTTCAGGCGTTGAGCGCGTGAGAATAGGCGTTTCGACCTCAACGAAGTTATTTTTTTCAAGAAAGCTTCTCATGAAACTATTTACCTTATGCCTAAGACGTATGTTTTTCTGCATGTTGGGTCTTCTTAAATCTATGTACCTGTATTTAAGCCGCGCCTCGTCCGAAACCGTAAGCGCATCATCCAGCTCAAAAGGCGGAGTAAGCGACGGGTTTAAAATGTCGAGTGCCCCGGCAAGAACCTCGATTTCACCGGTCGGAAGTTTTTTGTTTACCGTGCCGGCGGGACGCTCCCGGACCACACCCTTTACCTGAATAACGTATTCGCTTTTTAGCTCGTGCGCCTTCTCATGCATGGAGCGATTCTCCTTTGGGTCAAACACAAGCTGCGTTATCCCGTAAGCATCTCTCACATCGATAAATATGAGTTCGCCGTGGTCGCGTCTTTTATGGACCCATCCGGCAAGCGTTGCTTCTTTTCCGATATTTTTCTTATTTAATTCACCGCACGTATGTGTTCGTAGCATCATGCACCTACTATTTTTTTGATTTCTTCGGGGACGCTTTCTAATCCTACAGAAATCTGTTTTTTTGTTGCCATATCCCGAATTGTTGCTTTACTTATTTTCAATTCATCCTCGCCAAGGATTACCACAAGCTTGGCGTTATTTTTATCCGCATTACGCATTTGTGATTTGAGCGATGCATCTTTCGTATCCGTAAATACTATCATGTTCGGCATTTCTTTTCTAATTTTTTCGGCGATCTGAATACCTCTAATCTTTGCTTCGTCGCCTAAAGTCGCGACATAGGCCACAGGCAGAGTTCCTTTAGGTTCTTTTTTAAGCCCGAGGATAATCCGTTCCATACCGAGAGCGTACCCTACAGCGCCCGTCTCTGGCCCGCCAAAATCTTTCACGAGGCTATCATATCTTCCGCCCGCGCCGATCGCGTCCTGTCCCCCGAGTGAAGGGTGCGTAATCTCAAAAACCGTTCCGGTATAATAGTCCAAACCCCGCACGAGGTTTCCTGTTTCTTTAAATTTTACCTTTGTCTTCGTAAGGGTATTTTTAAGTTTGTCGAAATGGTCTTTGCAGGGTGTGCACAAACTTTCCGATGTCCCAGGAGCGCTTCTTGCTACCTGGACACAGGTCTCATTTTTGCAGTCCAGAACGCGCAGGACATTTTTCTTTATCCTTGTTTTGCAATCCTTACAGAGTATGCTTTCTTTTTCTTTCAGGTATTTTTTGAGTTTGCCGGCAAAGGCTTCTTTATCCTTTTTGCATCCGAGGCTGTTAAGTTTTATAATAAAATCCGTCAGTCCGAAAAGTTTTAGCATGCCGCTTACCTGCATAATTATTTCGGCATCGGCAAAATATGAATTCGACCCTATGACTTCGGCGCCTATCTGGTGAAATTGCCTCAAGCGGCCCTTCTGAGGTCTTTCGCTTCTGAACATGGGACCCATGTAATATAATTTCAGTTGTGGCGTAACCTGGCTAAGGGCATGTTCTACGTAAGATCTGACTATGGGGGCCGTGCCTTCGGGCCTCATCGTAAGAGAGCGGCTTTTTTTGTCCTTAAAGGTGTACATCTCTTTGGTTACGATGTCGGTTGTATCTCCGATGCTGCGAGTAAAAACAGAGGTGTCTTCAAGAATCGGCGTTCTTATCTCGGTATAACCGTAAGATTCAAGCTCCATGCGCGCTGTTTTTTCCAGCCACTGCCAAATTGCTATATCCTTCGGAAGTATGTCCTCCATGCCTCTAATAGCTTTGTACTTCATGCTATATCTCCTCTACAAGGCTTGCGTTTCGGTATCCTTCGGCGCATTCCCCATGCCTGCACTGGATTACTTTGCCTTCTCTTTCATGACAAGACCGGCCTTGAACGTAACAACCTTCTTCTCCGGTATCTGGACATTCTCTCCGGTTTTCGGGTTTCTGCCGAGCCTGGCTTTTTTGGATTTTACCTTGAAAATCCCGAAATTCCGAAGCTCTACGGTCTCCCCCCTGGAAAGACTCTCGACTATCATGTCAAGCGCCATTTGCACGATTCTTTTAACATCAATCTGCTTCATGTCCGTCTGGTCGGAAATTTTAGTTACAATCTCTTTTTTTGTCATTATCCCCTCCTCTTTGAAAACGACAGTCCCTTTTTTACTAAAAAAGAGAACCTGCTAAATCCCTCTATGCGTCTTTTTTTTCTCTTCAGTCTTTCAAGCAATGAATTTAAAAATTTGAAAGAGTTCTGCCAATCCTTGTAAACCAAAGAAGACCTGCGATCAGACATGATGGAAAGATTCCTGATCGATAAAATATTATAAATAGCTTCGCTTTTAATAAAACGTTTTATTGGTTTTACCCCCAGAGAATCCATGAGATCATCGTAGCGCGCATTTACCAGTGTCTCTGTAGAGAAGAAGTTTTTTTCTTCGACTTTGTTAATGGAATTACCGGCGAGCGCGTTTTCAAAAATCCTATGGAATTCATTCCATATCTCCAGGAAATTCTCGGTCTTTTTTATATTTGCTTCCAGCTTCCTGTCAACCATCGCTACCTACGTTTTAAACCCTACGCTTCCGGTGCCGCAGAGATTTTCTATTTCATCGAGTAAAATGTCGTCCATTTTGACGGCGCAGCCTCTTCCGGCGGACACATTAATCCTTCTGCCGTCCGGTTCCTGAAAACTCAAAAAAACAGGAACCTTCCCGTGGTGCCGGGAAAGTATATTTTTAAGGTTATCGAGGAGTGGTTTTTCAAGGCCCGGGGTTTTAAGCCTTATGAGAACTGCCTTTGTAAACTTGGACTTTACTTCTTCCAGCGGAATAATCTCTTCGGCTATAAGCTTCGGCTCGTCTTCTCTCAAGTTTATCTTACCTGTTATAAACACCATGGAATCGACCCTCACGAGATTGGCAAATTTCTGATAAGTCCTCGGGAAAACCAGCGTCTCAACGGTGCCGGTTAAGTCTTCCAGCCTCACGATAGCCATTTTCTCCCCGGTTCTCCTGGTAGTTGTGATCTTGGTCCTGCTCATTATGCCTCCGAGGCGCACTTCCTCACCGTCTCTTAAGGCGCTTAATGCTACCATCGGTGATGAAGAATAGTTTTTAAGCAACCTTTCGTAGCTTGCCAACGGATGCTTGGTTATATAAAATCCGAGCATTTCTTTTTCGTAAGCCAGAAGCTGGTTTTCCGGCCATTCGGGAATATCGGGAACATCCTGGAAGGTTTTCTGGAAGTTTTCCTGCATATCAAAAGTGTCAAAAAAGGAAAACTGCCCGTTCATTTTGTCTTTTTGCATTCCTCCGGCAATTTCCATGGCCCTGTCAAGGATAGCGATCTGCTGGGAGCGGTGAAGTTCAAGCGAATCGAAGGCCCCGCACTTTATTAAACTTTCTATGACCTTCCTGTTAACAAGCCTGGAATCCACTCGCTGCGTAAAATCATAAATAGATTTAAATTTTCCGAGTTTTGCCCTTGAAGTAATTATGGAATCTATCGCGCTTTGTCCCACGTTTTTCACCGCGGCCAGGCCGAAACGTATTCCGCCCTCAACAACCGTGAAATTGGCAAAGCTTTCGTTCACATCTGAAGGCAAGATCTTTATGTCCATATGCATGGCTTCGCTTATGTACCGGGCAATTTTATCCGTGTTATCACGCTCACTTGTAAGAAGTGCTGTCATAAACTCTACGGGAAAATTCGCCTTGAGGTATGCGGTCCTGTAGCTTATCATGGCGTAAGCGGTGCTATGCGACTTGTTAAATCCGTAGCCGGCAAAATATTCTATCTGGTTAAATATTTTATTGGCGGTTTCCTTTTTTATGTTTTTCTTCGCGGCGCCGTCTACGAAATTCTGCCTTGCTTCGACCATGACCTCCGGTGTTTTTTTGCTTATTGCCCGGCGCAGCGTATCGGCTTGGGCCAAACTAAATCCCGCCAGATCCGAGGCGATCCTCATGATCTGCTCCTGGAACACGATAATGCCGTATGTATCTTTAAGTACGGGCTCCAGCATCGGGTGGTCGTACTTGATCTGCGATGTCTTGTGTTTTCTTTTTATGAAATCATCAAGCATGCCGCTGCCTATCGGACCGGGCCTGAAGAGCGCGAGGAGCGCTATTATTTCTTCGAATTTTTCGGGCTTTAATTTTTTTAATAAATCGCGCATCCCGGAACTTTCCAGCTGGAATATGCCGGTAGATTCGGCGTTGGCCAAAAGCTTATATGTTTTTTCGTCATCCAGGGGCAACTTTTCTATGTCGAGATCTTTTGACCGGGTCCTTTTTATGATTTTAATACTTTCGCTTATAACCGTAAGTGTTTTAAGGCCCAGGAAATCCATTTTTAAAAGGCCTATTTTTTCCAATGAATTCATGGGAACGCCGGTTGTAATCTGGCCGTCGCTTGTTTGAAAAAGCGGCACGTAATTGGTAAGGTCATCCTGACTTATGACTACGCCCGCAGCATGCGTGGATGCGTGGCGCGTTAGGCCCTCTAGTTTTCGCGAAATATCGATAAGCTTTGTAATGTTTGGTTCGTTATTGTAAAGTTCGGCCAGTTCCGGCTCTATCTGCATGGCGCGCTCAAGCGATATATTCAGTTCATTGGGTATGAGTTTGGCGATTCTATCCACTTCCGCGTATGGCATGCCCATCACCCTTCCCACGTCGCGCACAACGCCCTTGGCCATCATTGTCCCGAAGGTAATAATTTGCGCTACATTTTTTTTGGAGTACTTATTAATTACGTAATCTATTACTTCGTTTCTGCGTTCGTAACAGAAATCGATATCAATATCAGGCATGCTGATTCTCTCGGGATTCAGGAACCGTTCAAAGATAAGGCCGTAGCGAAGAGGGTCAATGTCCG